>DATCEK010000018.1:0-10343 GCA_036510155.1 Solirubrobacteraceae bacterium
GAAGCCGAGCTGCTCGGCGATCTCATACGCGAGCGTCTTCGATCCCTCGGCGTAGTAGGGGCGCAGGTTGACGTTCACGAACGCCCACTCACGCTCGGCCGACAGCTCGGTGCAGAGCCGGTTGACGTCGTCGTAGTTGCCTTTCACCGCGACCAGTTTCGTCCCGTATATGCCGGTCGCGAGGATCTTCTGCTCCTCCAGGTCGGCGGGAATGAAAACATAGGACTCCAGGCCCAGTGCAGCTCCGTGAGCTGCGACGGAGTTCGCGAGGTTGCCGGTGGAGGCGCAGGCGATCGTCTTGAAGCCAAGCTCGCGCGCCCGTGTCACCGCGACTGACACGACACGATCCTTGAAGGAGTGGGTCGGGTTGGCGGCGTCGTTCTTGACCCACACCTCACGCAGCCCAAGGCGCTGGGCCAGACGGTCGGCCTTGATCAGCGGCGTGCACCCGGCCGGCAGGCCCGTGCGCGAAGCAAGACGGCCGGAGGGTCCGGGAGGACCTTCGAGGACGGGCAGGAAGTCGGCGTAGCGCCAGATGTTCTGCGGACCGGCTTGAATGCGCCGGCGCAGCTCGTCGATATCGCCCGCGAGGCGGCTGTGGTCGTATGCGACCTCGAGCGGGCCGAAGCAGCGCTCGCAAACATACAGCGCCTCTAGGGGGTATTCGGTGCGGCACTCTCTGCATCTAAGGTGTGTGACAGCCACGGAGGGCTCCTTCCAATCGTCTTCGCCGGTGAACCGTGTGGCAAAGACTGGAAGCCCGCCACACATCTCTCTGGAATTGGCACCTGCCGCTTTTACACGGTGGTTGTCGGGGGTTCACTGGGCCAGGTCCCTCCACCCCTCTGGATGTGTTCAGCTATGCGCCCGCAAGTATAGAATGCTGCGCAGCGGAACACAAGACCCACACGCGAGACGCGCATGATTGGCCTGAAGGCGCGTTCGGACCTCGCTTCCCAGACCTTGCTTCGGCCTATATGTCGAGGGATCCCTAGCTCGGCGGACCCTCGGTAACGCATCCCTTCTCGCGGTGTAGGGCCTTGCAGTGAGCACAGGACTGAGCCCCGACGATCGCGCTCCGGCAGACGCCCCTGACCTCTTCGAGCCGAGCACCCAAGAGACGAAGAAGCGGATGCTGATCATCGTCAACCCGTACGCCACAACGGTCTCCGATCGTCTGCGCCACCTCGTTGTCTACGCGCTGCAGGGTCGCTACGAGGTCGACGCGGTCGATACCGAGGCACGCGGTCACGCGATCGAGCTGTGCCGCGAGGCAGCCCACGAGGGCTATGACGTGGTCGTGGCTTTCGGTGGTGACGGCACCGTCAACGAAGCCGCCAATGGCCTTCAGGGCTCCCCAACCCCGCTCACATGCCTGCCGGGCGGCTCGGCCAATGTCTACGGCAAGATCCTCGGTATCCCAGGCGAGCTGGTCGACGCCACCGAGCACCTTCTGGCGATGGCCGACGACTGGCAGCCGCGCAAGGTCGACCTCGGCGTGGTCAACGGGCGCTGCTTCACCTTCGCCTCCGGGCTCGGCCTGGACGCGAGCGTCGTCCAGCGCGTGGACTCCAACCCGCATTTGAAGGCGCGCTTTGGCGCCTATTACTTCACGTGGGCTGCCGTGAGCACGTTCACGCGCCGCTACATCCTCAAACCGCCACGCCTCGAGGTCGAACTCGGGGAGGGGCGCCAGCACAGTGGCGTCACCGCGATCGTCCAGAATGGCTCGCCGTTCACGTACTTCAAGGATCGTCCGATCAAGGTGGCAGACGGCGCCGAGCTTGACTCCGGCACGCTCGAGACCTCCGTCCTGCGTCGTGCACGGCCGTTTGACATGCCCTCGATTGCGTTTCGTGCGTTCTCCAAGCGTGCGCGTATCGCATGTCACCGCCAGGTGACGCCGCTTGGCGAGGCGCTCGAGCTGACAGTCTCCTCCACCGACGGTCAGGCACTGCCGCTTCAGGTCGACGGCGACTACCTGGGAGACGTGATGCAGGCGCACTACTCGGTGCTACCGCGTGCGCTGAGTGTCATCTCCTGAACCGAGCGGACACAGGCCACGGGCTCGGGCTGTACTGCGAGGAAGCAAAGCTCGGGGTCCAGGCAGCCTGTCCTACGGCGACAGCCTGCGGCTAACCGGCGCCGCCCGGCGTGACGCGGTAGGCGTCGAACACGGCGTCGGTGTTGCGCAGCCGCGAGATCGCGCCCTTCAGGCTTTGCGTGTCAGCCAGCTCGACGACGAAGCGGTTCTTGACCATCGGAGGGCTCGACAGGCAGCGCGCTTCGAGAATGTTGGCGCCCGACTCAGAGAACGCGCGCGAGAGGTCCTCGAGCAGCCGGTGGCGATCCCAGGCGTCGATGTGGATTTCCACGACGAAGGATGTCTCCTGGTCGCCCTCCCAGCCGACATCGGTGAAGCGTTCTGGATTGCGTTGCAAAAGCTTTGCGTTCGGACAGTCCTTGCGGTGGATCGTGATGCCGCGACCTAGCGAGATGTAGCCCACGATCGGATCGCCCGGGACCGGTCGGCAGCACTTGGCAAGACGCAACATCACATCCTCCACCCCGTCCACCCTTATCCCGTACTTGCCCGAGGAGGTCGTTGGACGCTGACGCGGTCGCCCGACACGCATCAGGTCGCTCGCGCTCGTGTCTCCGTCGGCCGCCTCGCCCTGCTTGAGGCGCTGTAGCACTTTGTTGACGACAACCTTCGGCGAGATCTTCGCGCCACCCAGCGCAATGTAGAAATCGTCGGCCTTGCGATAGCCCATCTCGCGGATCACGTCGGCGAGCAGCGCCGAGCCGGTGATCTTTTGTGCGGGCAGACCCTGCTTCTTGAGGTGTTCTTGCAAGAGCTCGCGCCCAGTGTGCTCGGTGCCCTCGCGCGACTCCGCCTTGAACCACTGCTTGATCTTGTTGCGTGCTCGCGTCGTCTTGACGACGGCCAGCCAGTCGCGTGAGGGTCCGCGCTCGCGCTTGGCGGTCAATATCTCCACGATGTCGCCCGAGCCCAGCTCGTAGTGAAGCGGCACGATCTTGCCATTCACGCGCGCGCCCACGCAGCGATGGCCGATCTCGGTATGAACCTCATAGGCGAAATCGAGCGGTGTGGCGCCGGCGGCGAGCGACTTGACCTCGCCCTTGGGCGTGAACACGAACACCTCGTCCTCGAACAGGTCGATCCGCAGGCTCTCCATGAACTCCTGCGGATCTGACATCTCCTTCTGCCAGTCGAGCATCGAGCGCAGCCACTTCATCTTGGCGTCGCCGTCGGGCCCTGCCTCACTTCCGCCGGCTCGAGGGCGCTGCTTGTACATCCAGTGAGCGGCCACTCCGAACTCGGCCATCTCGTGCATGTCCTGAGTACGGATCTGGATCTCCAGCGGTCGTCCCTCGGGACCGATCACGGTCGTGTGCAACGACTGGTACATGTTGAACTTCGGCATCGCGATGAAGTCCTTGAAGCGGCCGGGCAGCGGCTTCCAAAGTGAGTGGATCACGCCGATCGCGCCGTAGCAGTCCTTGACCGACTCGACGATCACCCGCATCGCGGTGAGGTCGTAGATCTCGTTGAACTCGCGACCCTTCTTGGTCATCTTCGAGTAGATCGAGTAGAAGTGCTTGGCGCGCCCGGCGATCTGTGCGGAGATGCTCAGCGTCTCGAGCTCGGCCGCCAGATAAGCGCCGGCCTCGGCGACATAGCGCTCACGGTCCTCGCGCTGCTGGGAGACGAGCTCCTTGATCTCGCGGTACTTGCGCGGGTGAAGCGTCGCGAAAGCAAGATCCTCGAGCTCCCACTTGATCGCGTGGATACCCAGGCGGTGAGCTATCGGCGCGTAGATCTCGAGCGTCTCGCGCGACTTCTCGAGCTGCTTCTGCTTGGGCATCGCCTCGATCGTGCGCATGTTGTGCAAGCGATCGGCGAGCTTGATCAGGATGACGCGCACATCGCTTGCCATCGCGACCATCATCTTGCGATAGTTCTCGGCCTGCGCCTCGTCGCGCGATTGGAAGGTGATTCCCGTCAACTTGGTGACGCCGTCGACGATCTGGGCGATCTCCTCGCCGAAGCGCTCGCGCACCTCCTCGATCGAGGCCGAGGTGTCCTCGACCGTGTCGTGAAGCAGCGCCGCGCACAGCGTCTCGGTGTCGAGGCGCATGCCGGCGCAGATGCGAGCCACACCGACCGGATGGACGATGAAATCCTCGCCTGACTTACGTCGCTGGGCGGCGTGGTGCTCGCAGGCGAACACGAACGCGTCTTCCACTCGCTCACGGTCGATCTCCACAGCGGCGTCGGCTGCGTGCTCTGAGACGATCGCAAAGAGATCGTCGAGCAGCTGGCGCTCGAGCTCGCTCAGCTCTGCGCGGCGGCTGCGACGAGCGACGTTGGCAGCGGGAACAGCGTCGATTGAGCTTGGCCTGGTTGCAGACATGGCTTAAGGGTAGCCCCCTTGGAGACAGGTTGGACGTGGCGCAGCAGAAGTCGCGGTTCGCTCACCCCTTTCCATTCGTTCACCTCCAGGGTGAACGTGGCGTCGAGGAGCTCCCCTTCGGCCACGCCGAGCTTGCCGCCGTTGCCGAACGCGACCGCGCGGGCGTGCACTCCCTCCGACTCGACGGTGAAGCGAGCGTGTTTGCCTTCCCCCATCGGACGCACATCGCGCAGCGAGGCGCCGGCGAGCATCAGCGAGACGGCCGGGTTGCCCCTACCAAATGGCGCGAGCCGGTCGAGCTCCTCGGCCAGCTCGATGCCCAGCTGCTGCCCGCTGAGCAGCGCGTCGACCCGCTCGCGCTCATACAAGTCCTCTACCGCAATAGCCTGGCGGGCGTGAGCATCCAGCGCCGCAGCAAAGGCGCCAACGTCCTCGCGCCGCAGCTCGACACCGGCAGCTGCGCTGTGGCCACCGTAACGCGCGAGATGCTCATCGCACGCGGTGAGACCGGCCAGCAGGTCATAGCCCTCGATGCTGCGTCCCGACCCGCGTGCGCTCTCCCCTTCGAGCGAGAGCAGCACCACCGGTCTGCGATAGCGCTCTACCAGGCGCGATGCCACGATACCGATCACACCACGATGCCAGCCCTCGCCGAGAAGCACATGGGCGCGGCGACTCTCTGAGTCCTCCAGCTGGGCGATCTGCGCTTCGGCTTGTATTCGGATCGCAAGCTCGGCCTGTCGGCGCTCGCTGTTGGCCCGGTCGAGCTCGTGCGCGAGCTGGGCGGCGCGGCCCCTGTCTGCTGTGAGCAGCAACTCGAGCGCCGCGTCGGCACGATACAGGCGACCCGAGGCATTGATGCGAGGCGCCAGCCCGAAGGCCACGCCCCGCTCATTCAGCTTGCCCGGCTCGATCCGTGCGACCGTCATCAGCGCACGCAACCCCGGCTTGCCGGTGCTCGCCAGCAAACGCAGCCCCTGCCGCACGATGCTGCGGTTCTCGCCGATGAGCGGGACCACATCGGCGATCGTCGCGAGCGCCACCAGGTCGAGGTCCTCTTCGGCCTCGCGACAGTCACGCCCGGCGGCCAGGAGCATGGCCTGGACGAGCTTGTGCGCGACCGCGGCGGCGCAGAGGTCGCGGCAGGGATAGCCACACAAAAGCGGATGCACGATCGGTGCGTCCGGCAGCTTGCCATCGGAGCGCGGCAGGTGATGGTCGCTGACGATCACCTCGATGCCGAGCGAGCGCGCAAGCGCCACCTCCTCCACCGCCGTGATACCGCAATCGACGGTCACGAGCAGGTTCGTGCCACGCTCTGCCAGGCGTCCCACTGTCTCCATGCTCAGCCCGTAGCCCTCAGCACGATCTGGCAGATACCAGTCGGCGTCAGCCCCCAGCTTTCGCAAAGCTCGCAGCAGCAGTGCCGTCGAGCACACGCCGTCGACGTCGTAGTCGCCGTGAATCGTGATTCGTCGCCCCGCACCAGCAGCGGCGAGAATCCGCTCGGCGGCGTCGCTCAATCCGCGGAAATCCTCGAGCTCATGGTGCTCGGCGGCACCCAGAAATTCCCTGGCCCGCTTCGGATCGTCGTAGCCGCGGCGAACCAACACCTGAGCAAGCGCGTCACTCACGCCCAACTGCGCGCGCAATTGCGCGATGCTCGCGGGATCGCAGTCGGATATGTCGAAGCGGATCATCGACCAGTCACAGTACGGCTCGTACAAGACGGAACCGACGGGACGGCCGTTTACGGGACGTGATCTGGCAGGAACTGCCCAGTGCGGAGCTTGCCAAGCGGACCCTTCGCCTGCCTGGTGAGGCGGCCTTGCCGCGCTGCCGAGATGCTCGCTCAGCTGCGGAGCTCTTCGACGGGGACCGATTCGCGCCGGATCCCCTCGAAGTAGACAGCGGCGATACCCAGAAGCGCGCCGGGAACGGCGTAGAGGATCACCGCGATGTCGGTCGCTTTGATACCGGGCACCTTCAGTGAGCCGACCTTGACGCTGTAGATCAACAGCCCGATGAGGATCGCACCCGCCAGCGAGCCCACGAAAGCGCCGACGATTCCGCCCCAGAAGCGATCGGGCAGAAAGATCGTGAAATGCCAGATCGAGAGCCCCATCATCACCCAACCGAGCATGCCCATCAGCGGCTCCTCCCGTGTCTGCGATTGCGCGGCCGGCGCGACTTCGGCTGCTTGGGCTGTTCCTTCATGACGAGATCCTCGGGAGTCAGGTCGGCAGTCGGATCGCGTTGCACGACCTCCTCGGTGTTGCCGTTCAGCTGCTTGGCTCCGTTGGCCGGTGTGGGCGGGGCCGCCTTGGTCGCCTTCGCGACGCGCCTGCGCGACGAGCCTGCGCTCACCGGCGTGCGGCCGCTCTGCTGCTCGGCAAGCTCTGGGCCGATCTCGCGCACCAACTCGTCGAACTCCTCCTTGGAGAGCTGCTCCCCAGCATCCTCCCCGACCTTTGCGGGCGCGGGGCGGCCGCGCTTGGTCTTACCAACAGGCTCGATGTCGATCGGCGCATCGCCGATAGCAGTCGCATAGGCCGGCACGTAGCCCAGGTCGCGCTCTATGCGGGCGCGACGGTTGCGGTAGATCCCTTCGCGCTCCTTCCAGTGCGTCAGCACCGGCGAGGCGATGAAGATCGAAGAATAGGCGCCCGAGGCGATACCGACGAGCAGTGCGAAAGCGAAGTCCTTCAGCGTCGATCCGCCGAATAGCAGTAGCGAGAGCACGGGCAACAGCGTGCAGAAGCTCGTGGCCAGCGAACGCGTGAGCACCTCGGACATCGAGCGGTTGACGATCTGGGAGAAGGCGGCGCGCGGCATGCGCGGCACGTTCTCGCGCACGCGGTCGAACACGATGATCGTGTCATACAGCGAATAGCCCAAGATCGTGAGCAGGGCGGCGACAGTGGCTGTCGTGACTTCGCGGCCGGTGAGCGCGTACACACCGGAGGTGATCAGCAGGTCGTGCATCAGCGCGATCAGCACCGGGATGGCGTACTTCCACTCGAAACGCAGCGCGATGTAGATCGAGATCACCAGCAGCGAGGCGATGATCGCGATGATCGCGCTTTTGGCGACGGTCTGGCCGAACGTCGGCCCGACCGAGGTGTTCGAGAAGTTCTTCGTCCCTGGCGAGCTGGCGCCCGATCCGAACTTCAAGTCGAGGGCTTCCTTGACCTTTGCGACTTGCAGCGGCTTCAGCTGCTTCATCGTTATCTGGTAGCCGTTGCCGCCGATGCTCTTGTTCGAGTATTTCTGCACCTCGGCGGTGGGGTATCCGATCGCGGTCATCTCCGACTGAAGCTGGCTCTCACTGACGGGTTTTACGAACGCTGTCTGAATGCGCGTGCCCGATTTGAAGTCGATGCCAAAGTTGAGGCCCTTGCCGCCGATCGCAAGCGCGCCGATCATCAGGATGCAGCCCGACAACGAAAAGAACCAGCGCGAGGCGCCCATGAAATCGAACGTCCATTTGCGGGTTCGCTTGCTTGCGCCGAGCAGCGCCGGGTGGGAAACCGCGCGCGAGCGGCCCATCGCGCCGAGCGCCGCCTGCGTGGCAAGAACAGCGGTGAACAGCGTCAGCAGCGTCCCGATCCCCAGCGTGAACGCAAATCCCTGCACTTCGGATGTGGCCAGGGCAAAGAGAATGAATGCGGTCATGAACGTGACCACGTTGGCGTCGACTATCGCCGCAAAGCCGCGCTTGTAGCCGGTTGCGATGCCGGCGGCGATCGAGCGTCCGCCACGTATCTCCTCCTTGACGCGCTCGAAGATCACGATGTTCGCGTCCGCCGCGATTCCGATCGTCAAGATCAAGCCGGCGATACCCGGCAGCGTCAGCGTGATCGGGATCAGCTTGATCAGCGCGAAGAAGTAGATGCTGTAGACGACCAAGCCGGCCACTGCGATCGCGCCCAACACCCGGTAGAAGCTGAGCAGGAACAAGCAGACGACGAGAAAGCCGACAAGCATCGCGATCAAACCCTGGTTCAGCGCGGTCTTGCCGAGCGTCGCCGAGACTTGGGACTCGGAGATCAATTCGAGCTTGATAGGAAGCGCCCCGGACTGGAGCTCGTCGGCGAGATTCTGGGCCGAGTTCAGCGTGAAGCCGCCGGATATCTCCGAGCCCGTTGTCGGATCGATGCCTTCGGGGTATTCGGTGAAGTCGATCGAGGGTGCGGTGATGATCTGGTTGTCGAGCACCACCGCGAAGTGCTGCTTTGCCTCTTCCTTGGAGATCCCGGGCAGCTGCGCCGCCTGACCGCGTTCGGCGATTTCGCGAGTGACCCGCTTGAACGTCGAGATACCTTTTTTGTCGAATTCGAAGGTGACGTCAGGCGCGCCAGAGCCGCCGTTGGCAAAGCTCTGCACCGGGTTCTTGATTTCTTGGCCGTTGAGCACCGGATCGTCGTTGAGCACGTACCAGCTTTCAGGCGAGGCGTCGGTGACCTTGCCTTCCTTGCCGGTGATCGGGCTGGCCTGGGCGAGCACCGTCCCGGGGTTGACGCGCACCGCCTTGGGCTTTGCTCCCTTCGGCACTTTGTAGTTGTCGGAGTAGAGGTCCTGTTCGGTGTCCTCAGGTCCTTTCAAGACCTTTTTGTGTGCGGTGTCGAGCAGATACCACTGGCCGTAGAGGCAACCGCCGATCTGCTTGGGCGTGCAGCCTTCGCTGTATGTGGTGTCGTTCTTGCGCAGGATCGCGGGTCGCTCGAGCGCGCGCTGCACCGCTTCGTACTCCGGGATGCCGGTTTCTGCCGATGCCGCCAACGGCCCGCCCGTGACCTTGGGTTCGACACCTTGCGGCGGCTTCCCGTCGGGGCCGATCACGTTTGGCTCCCAGTCATAGAACTGCAGCTGGGCCGTCTGGCCAACCTGCTGCTGGGCGCGCTGCTCGTTGGTGACGTTGGGCAACGCCACATCGATTTCGCTGCCACCGGTGCGCTGGATTTCAGGCTGTGCGACACCAAGCTGATCGACGCGCTTGCGCATGATGTCGATCGAGCGGTTCAGCGATTCTGGAGTGACCTTCGCCTGCGCGGTAGGCCGCCCCTGGTAGATGAGCTCCACTCCCCCTTTGAGGTCGAGGCCGAGACGTGTGGGCTTGGTCACGATCACCGCGAGCGAAGCGATCACGAGACCGGCGACGATCAACAGGACCAGGGCATTTCGGCGACGATTGGCCATCAGAACACAGGCTACTTGTCGGGGGTGAGCACGAGCAGCAACCCACCGTCGTCGTCATATGCCGGAAACATATCCGCCTTGGCGCTCGCTTCGACGTCGCGTTCGCCGCTGACCTTGACGGGCACGTCGAGCGCACGCACCCCCCACTCGAGCACAGTTTCGACGGGGTCGTCGCCGTTTGCGAAGGTCAGGCCGAGCACCTGCTCGACGCGCTGGCCGATCACGCCTTCCTCCTCCACGCCGGTGAAAGCAAAGGAGTTCTTGCCGCAGCCGACTACACGCCCCTCCCCGTCACAGACAAAGAAGGCCGCGTCGGGCGCCGGATAGTAGTCGTCGAGCAGCTCGAAGAGGAAGGCAAAGCCGCACTTCTCACAGCCCTTACGCTGGCGCGTAAAGCCGATGTTGCGGTCGATCTCTCGGGTGCGATGGCCGCAGTTGGGGCAGATGAAGGGATGAGCCATTGGACTTCACAGAGTAGGGGAGCGAGCAGCTCGGCGCGCGCGTGGCTCGCTCCGGCTTCTCGCACACGGCGATGACGCAACGAATGCGCGTAGCTCGTTCGCGCGGCCCTAGAACATTGCGCTCGTGCCGGCGCCCTCTCTGGGTAACTCGACACCGATGTGCGCAAACGCTGCGGGCGTCGCGGTCCGGCCGCGAGCGGTGCGCTTGATCAGACCCTGTTGCAACAGATAGGGCTCGTATACG
>DATCEK010000019.1:0-31455 GCA_036510155.1 Solirubrobacteraceae bacterium
ACGCCGCTCGACGCCGCACTTGTCGGTCAGGCAGCGCTCGCCCTTGAGGAACAGCTTTTGTCCCTCGCGACGGCACTGCTTGCACTGTGGGCCTGTGTCTCTTGCCATGGACCTAGCTCTCTACGATCAGGTTGTTTTAGACACGGCGTCGCTTACGAGGGCGACAACCATTGTGGGCTTGCGGGGTGACGTCCTTCACGCCGGTCACCTCGAGGCCGGCGGCCTGTAGGGAGCGGATTGCGGTCTCGCGTCCCGAGCCTGGACCCTTGACGTAGACCTCGACCTTCTGCAGTCCTTGCTCCATGCCCTTGCGAGCCGCCGCGTCGGCGGTGACCTGTGCGGCGAATGGGGTGGACTTGCGCGAGCCCTTGAAGCCCGCGCCGCCGGCCGACTCCCATGCGAGCACATTGCCCTGGGTGTCGGTGAGCGAGACGATCGTGTTGTTGAAAGATGTCTTGATGTGGGCTTGCCCGACCGGAACGTTCTTCTTCTGCCTGCGCCGACCGCGGGCAGGACGCTTGGGGGCGGCCATCAGCGGACCTTCTTCTTGCCCGCGACCTGCAGGCGCTTGGGGCCCTTGCGCGTACGGGCGTTGGTCTTGGTCTTCTGTCCTCGTACCGGCAGTCCGCGACGGTGGCGCAGGCCGCGATAGCAGGCGATCTCCTGAAGGCGCTTGATGTCCTGTGAGCGCTCGCGGCGCAGATCGCCCTCGACGGTGAGCGAGCGGTCGATCTCGTCACGCAGCTTGGCGACCTCATCCTCGGTTAGATCGCGGATATAGGTGTCGGGGCTGACCTTGACCTCTGCCAAAATCTTGTTGGAAGTCGAGCGGCCGATACCGTAGATGTATGTGAGCCCGATCTCCGAGCGCTTGTTCAAGGGCAGGTTTACCCCAGCGATACGTGCCATCCGCGCTTAGCCCTGGCGCTGCTTATGACGCTTGTTCTGGCAGATGACGAGAACCGCTTTGTGACGGCGGATGATCCTGCACTTCTCGCACATCGGCTTGACCGACGGTCTTACCTTCATGATCCCTTTCGGCTGGTCCCTGCGACCGGCTCTGGCTGCCGGGACGGCCGCCGCTACCGCGTCGTGGTGTTGCCCTCACGCGCCAAGCTTCGGCGCATTCGAGCAGGACAGCGGATGGTAGCAACTATCTCGCGCAGAGCGCTGCCCGAACCAACGGCGGCTCGCCACCCCCCTTCCCGTCGGAGGCTGCCCCTACAAGGGAGCTCGAGAACTATCCTGCCGTCGCCGCCGCCTGTGTGTCGATGCCCTTTGCACCACGCTGCTCGGGCAGGACATGCCATGGCGTGAGCACCCGCGGTCCCTCGCGGGTGACAGCCACGGTGAACTCGAAGTGGGCGGCGAGCGAGTCGTCCTGGCTGAAGATCGCCCAACCGTCGCCGGCCACCCGCACAGCTGCGCGCCCAGCCGTGGTCATCGGCTCGATCGCCAGCACCATGCCCTCCTCCAGCAACGGGCCCTTGCCCGGCTTGCCGTAGTTGGGCACCTGAGGATCCTCGTGCATGCTTTTGCCGACACCGTGACCGACGAGCGAGCGCACGACCGACAAGCCCGCTTTCTCGGCCGTCCTTTGGATTGCATTCGACACGTCGCCCATGCGGTTGCCCGGCCGGCATCGTTGGACGCCCGCATACAGGGACTGCTCGGTGGCGCTCAGCAAGTTCTCGGCCAGCGGCGTGATCTCCCCCACGGCAAACGTGCGCGCGGCGTCAGCCACCCAGCCCTCGAAGGTCACGCCGATGTCGACCGAGAGGATGTCGCCGCGCTCGAGGCGATAGCGACCGGGGATCCCGTGCACGACCATCGTGTTCGGGGAGGCGCAGATCGATCCGGGAAAGCCGCGGTAGCCCTTGAACGTCGGGATCGCACCCTGAGAGCGGATGAAGCGCTCGGCGGCGACGTCGAGCTCTTCTGTGCTCACGCCCGGGCGGATCTTGGCCGCGAGCAGGTCCAGCGTGGCGGCCTGGATGAGGCCGGCGGCGGCCATCTTCTCGATCTCCTCCGGTGACTTCTTGATTATCACCCCAGGAGCTTATCTTTCCTGCCCTGCCATCCTGCTCGCCACACAGCGGACATGGCCGGACCCCCTTCTCTGTCCAGGAGGGGGTTCTGTTCGGGGAAAGGTAGCTGCCGTCCCGAATGTAGGAGGTGCCTCTGGATCTGCCGCCCGTCGCGGCGACGGGCCGGCGCCAACTCATGGGGGCGGTCGATGGGTCATCGCGGTTCCGCTTCGTCGTTGACCGCGGCCCAGTAGCCGATGTCGGTCGGGACATCTGGTCTCGTGTAGTCTCGAGTGACTCGACGCTGTGCGTGCTGCTTCCGCTCCGCACACCTTCCAGCTCCGATCGTCCTTGGCTGATGTCCACCATGCCTCTTGTCCGACTCGAACCGGCCGCGCTGCCCTCGCGGTGGGAGGTGCGGGTCCCGGGATCCAAGAGCCTGACGAACCGGGCGCTGCTGCTTGCCGGCGTCGCCGATGGCTGCTCCACGGTGGAGAATGGCCTCGTCGCCGAGGACACGACCGTCATGCTCGACGCAATCCAAGCGCTGGGCGCTCGGGTCGACTCCGATGACGCTGACGAGTGGCGGATCACGGGGATCGGGGGCCCGCCGACGGGCGGGGGGCGGATCTGGTGTGACATGGCGGGGACCGCCGCCCGCTTCCTGGTCCCGATGGTTGCCGCCGGATCCGGGAGCTTTGCGATCGATGCTCATCCGCAGCTGCGTCGCCGTCCCCTCGGCCCGCTTCTGGACGCGTTGCGCCAGCAGGGCGCGGTCATCGAGCCGGCCGATCGCGATCATGACGGCATCCCGCTGACGGTCGTCGCGGACGGGCTGCGCGGCGGACTGCTGGAGGTCGACGGCAGCATCAGCAGCCAGTTCATCTCCGGCCTGCTGATGGCGGCCGTGCTAGGGCGCAGCGACCTACAGCTCCGGTTCACAAGCGTGGTCAGCCGGCCGTATCTCGAGCTCACGCGCGCGACGATGGCAGCGTTCGGTGCGAGCATCGAGCTGACTCGCGACGGCGCCGAGGTCAGCGTGGGCGGATACCGCGCGGCCGACTACGCGGTCGAGCCGGACGCCTCGACCGCGTCGTATTTCCTCGCGCTCGCCGCCGCGACCGGCACGACGTGCCGGATCCCCGGGCTCGATCGCACAACAAGCGGCCAGGGAGATCTCGAGCTCGTGCGCTTCCTGGAGGCTATGGGCTGCACCGCGAACCAGTCGGGAGCTCTCGAGCTCTCCGGTCCGCGAGTGCTGGGTGGCATCGAGGTCGACATGGGCAACAGCTCGGACGTGTTCATGACGCTCGCCTGCCTGGCCCCGTTCGCCTCCGGGCCGACGACGATCGAGGGTGTGCACCACGCCCGCGTGAAGGAGTCCGATCGCGTGGCCGCCACGGCAGAGAACCTGCGCCGTCTCGGAATCCGCATCGAGGAGGGCACCGACTCACTGCGGATCTACCCAGGCACCCCGCGCCCCGCGCGGCTACCGACCTACGACGACCACCGGATTGCGATGGCGTTTTCCGTGCTGGGAGCACGGTCTTCCATCGCGCTTGAGCACCCCGAGGTCGTCAACAAGAGCTGCCCGTCGTTCTTCGAGCTTTGGCGAGCCGTTGGGCCGACGGTTGCCTTCGAAGCGCGCTAGCGCCCTCCCGCGGCTTGCGGATATCTGCTCCGGCTATGCCTGCTTGCTTCATCTGGAGTTCTTCCTCGCCCATGATCCAGGGCGCGAGAAACTCTCGCAAGGGGGCAGACCGATCCTCCGGGGTCACGCCAGACTGCCCGCGGCAGATCTACATGCCAAGAGCCGCTCCGCGGGACTCCTGACCGGACCCGGTCGGTAGGGGAGGGCCGCTCCGCGGGACTCGTGACCGGACCGGGTCGGTACGGGTCGAACCGGTCGGACCGGGTCGGGACTAGTAACCAGTAGGGGCGGGTCGGTCCAGGCCGGTCGGACCTGGCCAGGATCGTGCAACAGCTTGCTACAGCTCGTCCTCGAGGCGCAAAGTCGCGACCGTCGCCCTGATGTGGTCGTGCACCTCGTTGGGATCGCGCTGCCCGTCGAAGCGGCGCAACAGACCCGCTTGCTCGTAATAGTCGATCAGCGGAGCGGTTTGGCGCGCATAGACCTCTAGGCGCCTGCGGATCGTCTCCTCCTTGTCATCCTCGCGCTGGATCAGGCGGGAGCCGTCCTGGTCGCATATGCCCTCGCGCTTGGGGGGGTCGAACTCGAGGTGATAGACGTGTCCTCCCTTGGTGCACACGCGCCGGCCGGCGAGCCTGCGCACCACCTCCTCATCGGCCACCTCGATCAGAAGAACGGCCGTCAGGCGCCGTCCAGAGTCGGCAAGTGTCCTGCCTAGCGCGTCGGCCTGAGCGGTGTTGCGGGGGAAACCGTCGAGCAGGAAGCCTTCGCGAGCGTCCTGCTCGCCGATGCGCTGACCGATCATCCCGAGTATCACCTCGTCGGGGACAAGCTCGCCGGCCTTCATGAACTTCTGCGCCTCGCGGCCGAGCTCGGTGCCCTGTGCGAGCTGCGCTCGCAGCATGTCGCCCGTGGAGATGTGCGCCAAGGCGAAGTCGGCTTGCAGGCGCTCGGCCTGAGTGCCCTTGCCTGCGCCCGGTGCTCCCAACAGGATGAGGTTCGTCTCAACCACTGACAGAGAGCCTACCCGCTGCTTCGAGCGTGCGCTCACCGTGGGCACGCTCACAGCGCTGCTACTTCAAGAAGCCCTCGTAGCTGCGCATCATCAACTGCGCCTCGAGCTGCTTCATCGTTTCCAGAGCGACGCCGATGACGATCAGGATCGAGGTGCCGCCGAAGTAAAAGTTTTGGTGTGTGCGGGCGATCAGGATCGCCGGTATCGCCGCTACGGCGGCGAGGAACAGGGCACCTGGGAACGTCAGTCTCGCGAGGATCCGATCGAGGAATTCGGCGGTCGGCCGACCTGGGCGCACACCGGGGATGAACCCGCCGTACTTCTTCAGGTTGTCGGCCTGGTCGACCGGGTTGAAGGTGACCGCCGTGTAGAAGTAGGCGAAGATCACGATGAAGATCGACTCGCCGACCACGTAGTGCCAGCCGTTGGGCGTGAAGAAGTTCGACACGTCTTTGGCCCACGGTGTTTTGATCAGCTGGCCGACGGTGGGTGGGAAGGCCATGATGCTCGCTGCGAAGATCACTGGGATCACCCCGGCCATGTTCACGCGCAGTGGCAGGTAGGTCTGCCCGCCTTCTGTCATGCGCCTGCCGATCACGCGCTTGGCGTATTGGACAGGGATGCGCCGCTGGCCCTCCTGCACGAACACGATCCCCGCGACGACCGCCAGCACCATGAAGGGCATCATCACCTTGAAGACCTGATCTTGGGTGGTCCACCACGCTTCGATTCCCTGCGGCATGCGCGAGACGATCGAGGCGAAGATCAAAAGCGAGATGCCGTTGCCGATCCCGCGCTGGGTGATGAGCTCGCCGATCCACATCAAGAAGACGCAGCCCGCCGTCAGGCAGATCACGATCAGGAAGATGTGCGGAGCGTCGAACTTGGAGACGACTGCTTCGTTGGCAGAGGCCGAGAGCGAGTGGAACAGGAAGACGTAGCCGATCGACTGGGCGAAGGCCAGGCCGACCGTCAGGTAGCGCGTGTACTGCGTGATGCGCGCCTGTCCGACTTCGCCTTCCTTTGAGAGCTTCTCGAGCGACGGGATGACGACCTGCAGCAGCTGCAGGATGATCGAGGATGTGATGTAGGGCATGATGCCAAGCGCGAACAGCGCGATTCGCGACAGGCTGCCTCCGGAGAACAGGTTGAGATAGCTGAGGATCCCCGAGCCGCCGAATTGCTTCTGCAGGTTGTTGACGGCCGAGAGGTTGACGCCCGGAACCGGGATGTGTGAGCCCAGCCTGTAGATGAGAAGCATGCCCGCTGTGAACAGGAGCTTCTTGCGGATGTCCGCGACCTGAAAGGCGCTGAGGATCGTCGAGAGCATTGGTTTAGCCGGTCAAGCGGGTTGCCCGCAAGTACCAGATCGTGTGATTCTAGCTCTCGATGACGGTGCAAGTGCCGCCGGCGGCCTCGATGCGCTCGCGTGCGGTCTTGCTGAATCCGTGAGCGTGGACCGTGAGCGCCTTGCTCAACTCGCCCTTGGCGAGGACCTTGACCGCCACGCCCTTGCGTGTGGCCAAACCCTTGGCCTGCATCGCCTCGATCGTGACCTCGGCGCCGGCGTCGAAGCGAGCCTCCAGGTCGGAGACATTCACGGGCTGGGTATGCGTGCGGAACATCTCGAAGGGCATCGACTTCTTCATGTGCGGTCCACGCAGCTTGCGCATGCGCATGTGGATCGGCATCTGCCCACCCTCGAAGCGAGCGCGGCTCTTGGAGCCCGAGCGCGAGCCCGCGCCCTTCTGGCCCCTGCCGGAGGTCTTGCCGGTGCCTGAGCCTTCGCCGCGACCGATGCGCTTACGCGGGCGACGGCTGCCGGGGGCTGGTTTCAGCGAGTGCAGACCTACGCGCTCCTGCTCCTCCTCGGCGATCACGGCACCCTTGGCGACGGCGCTCATCGGCTCTGCTCGCTCTTGCTCGAACCCTTCGGCGTGTGCACCTCGGGGTCCGACTCGACGAGGTGGCGCACAGCATGAACCATGCCGCGAGCCTGCTCACAATCCTTGACCTCGACCGTGTGGCCGATACGTCGCAGCCCCAGCGAGCGAAGCGTGTCCAGCTGACGCTTGTCCGAGCCGGCGCTGGAGCGCCGTTGGGTGATTCTTATGGTTGTCATGAGGCCGACGCCTCCGCAGGCGTGTCAACCGGCTTCTCGGCCTGCTTCTCCGCCGGCGCCTCGACCTGAGCCTCGGTCGCCGTGTCGGTCCTCGGCGTCTCGACGACCCCGCTCGTGCCGGCGGCCGCCGGGGCGGCCTTCTCAGCGGCGGCCGAGCCGTCCTGCGCCGCGTTCCCGGGCTGATCCGGTGCGCCATCCTGCGCCGCGTCCTCGGACTGTTCGGCCGCGCCGTTGGCTGGCTGCTCGGTGAGTCCCAGCACCTTTGCGATCGAAAGGCCACGCAGCTCGGCTACCTCGGCTGGGGTGCGCAAGCCGCGCAGGCCCGCGACGGTCGCCTTGACCAAGTTGATCGGGTTCTGCGTGCCGAGGCTCTTGGAGAGGATGTCGTGAATGCCGGCGAGCTCGAGCACCGCGCGCACGCCACCACCGGCGATCACGCCGGTACCGGGAGCGGCGGGCTTCAGAAAGACGCGGCCGGCGCCGAACACACCGGTCGTCTGGTGGGTGATCGTGCTGCCGTGCTTTGGCACCCTGAAGAGATCCTTCTTCGCACGCTCCACGCCCTTCTGGATAGCAAGCGGGACCTCGTTGGCCTTGCCGTAGCCGATGCCGACCACTTCGCGTTCGTCGCCGACGACGACGAGCGCGGTGAAGGAGAAGCGCCGGCCGCCCTTGACCACCTTGGCGACACGGTTGATCTCCACGACACGCTCTTGGAGGTCGAGGCTGCCTGCGTTGACTGATCGATCTGAATTCATAGAAGAGTTAGAGAGGGTAGCGGGAGACCGAGGTCAGACGGTTATGCCGGCCTCGCGGATCGCCTCGGCGAAGGCGCGAACATTGCCGTGATAGCGGTAGCCGCCGCGGTCGAAGACGACCTCCGACACACCAGCTGCCTTGGCGCGCTCGGCCAGCAGCTCGCCCAAGCGCTTGACGCGATCGGAGCTTGACAGCTTGCGCAGCTCGGGCTCATACCAGTGGACGGCAGCCAGTGTACGAGCGTCCTGGTCGTCGATCAGCTGGGCCGAGAGGCCGCGGTTGGAGCGGAACACAGAGACGCGCGGACGCGCGGCGGTGCCGGAGATCTTCGCGCGCACACGCCGACGGCGTTTGAGGCGGCGAGCCTCCTTGGTGATGGTGCTCATGCGCGCTTGCCGACCTTTCGAGCCACATACTCACCCTCGTAACGGATGCCCTTGCCCTTGTAGGGCTCCGGCGGGCGCTGCTTGCGGATGATCGCGGCGATCTCGCCGACCTGCTGCTTGGAGATGCCCTTGATGACGACCCTGGTCGGCTGGGGAACTTCGAATTCGATGCCCTGCGGCGCCTCGATCGGCACCGGATGGGAGTAGCCGACGGCCAGCTCGAGGTTCTTGCCCTTCATCTGGGCGCGATAGCCGACGCCCTGGATCTCCAAGCGCTTCTCATAGCCGGCGGTGACACCCTGCACCATGTTCGCGACAAGCGAGCGGGTGAGGCCGTGCAGCGCGCGGTGCTCGCCGCGGTCGGTCGGACGGGAGACGAGCAGCTGCTCGCCCTCCTGGATGACTTCGATATCGCGTGGCACGCGCTCTGAGAGCTCGCCCTTGGGGCCCTTGACACTGACCGACTCAGGCTCGATCGCCACTGTCACGCCGGAGGGCACCGTAATTGGCTGTCTACCGATTCTCGACATAACCCGCTACCAGACCTGTGCGAGTACCTCGCCGCCAACACCGGCGGCGCGCGCGTCGTGACCTGTCATCACGCCGCGCGAGGTGGACACGATTGAAGTTCCCATTCCGCCGAGCACCTTGGGAATGCCCGTGGCCTCGACATACGTCCGTCGACCGGGACGTGAGACACGACGTAGACCTGAGATCGCCGAGCGACGGTCGTCGGTGTACTTCAGACGGATCTCGATCAACTGCCCGGCAGCGCCCTCGCGTGCGGGGACAACAGCCCACGAGTCGATATAGCCCTGCTCGGTGAGGATGCGCGCTATCTCCGCCTTCAGTTTCGAGTCGGGAATGTCGACTGTCTCGTGCGCAGCGTGAATCGCATTGCGAATGCGCGTGAGGAAATCGGCTATGGGATCTGTCATTGACATAAGAGAGCTCTGTGTTGGAGTGTTCGAGAAAGAAAGTTGGTTACGAGCGAAATAGTTCTAAAGCAGAAAAGTTCTAAAGCAGAAAGAATCCAAAAGAAGGTTCATACATCCAGTACCTACCAGGAGGACTTCGTCATCCCCGGTATCAAGCCGTTGTGAGCCAGCTCGCGCAGGCAGATGCGACAAATCCCAAACTTGCGGTACACCGAGTGTGGGCGCCCGCAGCGGTTGCAGCGAGTATATGCACGTGTCTTGTACTTCGGCGTGCGCGCCTGCTTGACGCGTAGCGAGGTCTTTGCCATCAGTCGTCACTCCCGTTCTTTGAGTCCTCGGCGCCTGACTCCTGGGCGCCGGAATCTTGATCGAAGCCGGCCGGCCGCCCCTGGGTGGCGAACGGCAACCCAAGTGCCTGTAGCAGCGCGAACGCTTCGACATCGCTTTTCGCGGTGGTCGTGATCGTGATGTCGATGCCCCGCACCTGATCGATCGAGTCATAGTCGATCTCGGGGAAGATGATCTGCTCGCGCACGCCGATCGTGTAGTTCCCGTGTCCGTCGAAGGAGCGTGGGTTCAGCCCGCGGAAGTCGCGGATGCGCGGGATCGCGATCGAGGTGAGGCGATCCAGGAACTCGTAGCCGCGCTCGGCCCTGAGCGTCACGGCGACGCCGACCGGCATGCCCTCGCGCAGCTTGAAGGCGGCGATCGACTTGCGGGCGCGCCGCACATTCGGCTGCTGCCCGGCGATCGTCGCCAGCTGCTCAGTGGCGGCCTTGAGGACTTTGGAGTCCTGCTTGGCGTCGCCCACGCCCATGTTGAGCGTGATCTTCTCGAGCTTCGGCGCCTGCATCACCGAGGAGTAGCCAAAGCGCTCGATCAGCGCCGGGCGGATCTCTTCGAGATAGCGGGTCTTCAGGCGTGCTGTTGTCGCGGTGCTCATCGTTTTTCCCGTCAGTCGAGCCTTGTTCCAGAGCGCTTGGCCACGCGGTAGCGCTTGCCATCCTCGCGCTCGATGCCAACCCTTGTGGGCTTGTGGTCCTTGGGATCCAGCAGCATCACGTTTGAGACATGGATCGGACCCTCGCGCTCGATCACGCCGCCCACCGTCTGGCCACGCTGAGTGTCGGCAACCTGCTGTGGGCGCATATGGCGCTTGACCATGTTCAACCCCTCGACATATACACGCTCGTTGGCGGGCTCGACGCGCAGGATGCGGCCGCTCTTGCCGCGGTCCTTGCCTGCCATGACCTGAACCTCGTCCCCGGAGCGGACCTTCAGCACCGGGCGCTTTGTCGATCTCGTGGTGGAAGCCATCGCTACAAGACCTCCGGCGCAAGCGAGACGATCTTCATGAAGTTACGATCGCGAAGTTCGCGCGCGACCGGCCCGAACACGCGTGTTCCGCGCGGGTTGTTCTGCTCGTCGATGATCACTGCCGCGTTGTCGTCGAAGGAGATGTAGGTGCCGTCGTCGCGACCGAAGGGCTTCTTGGTTCGCACCACTACGGCGGTGACGACATCGCCCTTTTTGACGGCTCCATGCGGGTTGGCTTGCTTGACGGTCGCGGTTATCACGTCGCCTACGAAGGCATAACGCCGACGGGAGCCGCCCTTGACGCGAATACAGAGGATCTCGCGCGCGCCGGTGTTGTCGGCCACACGCAGCCTGGTCTCGTTCTGGATCATCGCGCCCGCTCCAGCACATCGACAAGCTTCCAGCGCTTCAAGCGTGAAAGCGGGCGGCTCTCGATGACACGCACGACATCGCCCTCGTGAGCCTCGTTCTTCTCGTCATGTGCGTGCAGAGTGTTCGAGCTACGTACGATCTTCTCGTAGCGGCGGTGCCGGCGAGCGACGTCGATGCGCACCGTGATCGTCTTGTCGGCCTTGTCCGAGACGACCACACCCTGGCGCACCTTACGCGCACCCTCGACGGGTGCATGAACAGGCGGCAGCGGCTCGGCAGCCGGCTTGGTCGCGCGACGCTCGCTCGCCTTGGCGCGTTCCTGCAAACGTCGCGTGCGGCGCTTGACGGCCTTCGTGCGGCGCTCGGCCACACGCTCGGCGTGGCGCTCCTCGGCGGTACGCGACGGACGAGCCTCGCCCGTGTGGGTCGAGCGGGTACGACGACGACGCTCCTTGGGCGCAAGCTGCTCAGCCGGCTCTGTGTCCGTCGCAGTCGGCGTAGCGAGGGCCTCGCCGGCAGCGTCCGGCTGCGTCTCGGCCTGCTCGCCTGCCTGAGCCTGTGGCTCGGCGGTCTCGGGCGTCTCGTTCTCTGTGTCCTCAGCCATATCTATCCGTTCAGTCTCTTCCAGCTCAGCTTGTCAGTTGGTTTTGGGTTGCTCGGAGGGCGTTGCGCTCGCTGACGACGGTCAGCGCTCGCGCAAGCTCGCGGCGCGCGCGACGAACGCTTGCGGTGTCCTCGAGCTCGCCGGTCGCGTTGGCGAAGCGCTTGCCGAACAGGTCCTTGCGTGTGGTCGTTATGTGCTCGGCGAGTTCTTCGTCGTGCATGTCCCGCATCTCCTTGGCATTCATCGCTCGCTCAGTCCTCTCGCAACACGAACTTGGATCTGACGGGAAGCTTGTGCGCGGCCAAACGGATCGCTTCGCGGGCCAGTGGCTCCGGGACGCCGGCCAGCTCGAACATGACCCGCCCAGGCTTGACCACGGCGACCCAGCCTTCCGGGTTGCCCTTGCCCGACCCCATGCGCGTCTCGGCCGGCTTCTTGGTCACAGGCTTGTCGGGGAAGACGTTTATCCATACCTTCCCGCCACGCTTGATCTTCCGCGTCATCGCGATACGGGCAGCCTCGATTTGACGGTTGGTCAGCCACCCTTGCTCGAGCGACTTCAGGCCATACTCGCCGAACTGAACCTTGACCTGCCCACGCGAGAGCCCGCGGCGACGGCCACGGTGCTGCTTGCGATGCTTTACACGCTTGGGGGACAGCATCAGCGCATCCCACCTCGGTCGCCGCCCCCAGGACCACGACCACCGGCACCCCCACGGCCGCCCGGACCACCGGGTCCACGACCGCCACCTGGGCCACCACGGCCACCGCCGCCCGGGCCACCGGGTCCACGACCGCCGCCCGGGCCGCCGGGTCCACGACCGCCACCTGGACCGCCACGTCCACCGCCACCCTGACCGCCACGGCCCCTGCCGCGGCCGTCACGGCCGTCACGACCACCGCGTCCGTCGCGATCACCGCTCGGCGGCGCCGGCGCGCTCATGTCGGTCAGGTCTGCGCCGGTGTAACCCTCGGGCATTATCTCGCCCTTGTTCACCCAGCACTTCACACCGATACGTCCGAAGGTCGTGCGCGCCTCGTAGAAGCCATAGTCGATGTCGGCGCGCATCGTGTGCAACGGCACGCGCCCGTCGGAATAACTCTCGGTGCGTGCCATCTCAGCGCCACCCAAACGTCCGGATACCTGCACCTTGACGCCCTTGGCACCGGAGCGCATCGCACTCGTGAGCGCACGCTTCATCGCGCGGCGGAAGGCCACGCGGTTTTGCAGCTGCTCGGCAATCGATTGAGCGACCAGCTTGGCGTCGAGCTCCGGGCGCTTGATCTCGAGGATGTTGACCTTGATCTGCTTGGAGGTCATCTTGTGCAGGTCGCGCCGCAATGCGTCTACTTCGGCGCCTGACTTACCGATCACGATGCCTGGTCTGGCCGTGTGGATGTTGACCTCGAGATCGTTGGCGTCCTTGCGGATCGTGATGTCCGACAAGCCGGCGTGCGCGAGCTTCTCCACGATGTGCTCGCGGATCTTGATGTCCTCCGCGAGATACTCGGCGAAGTTGCGCTCGTTGAACCAGTTGGACTTCCAGTCGTGGATATAGCCCACGCGCATTGCCTCTGGATGAACCTTTTGACCCATGTCTGTTTTGAAGTCCTGTCTCCGCGCCTACGGCTTGGCTGTCAGCGTGATCGTTAGATGACTGGTGCGCTTGCGAATCGGGGTCGCTCGTCCTTGAGCTCTCGGCCGAAAGCGCTTGATTGTCGGCCCCTCGTCGGCATACGCCTCGCGAACGAGGAGGTCGTCCTCGATCAGCTCGTGGTTGTTCTCGGCGTTGGCCACAGCCGACTCCAGCAGCTTGCTCCAGTCGCGTGCCACCTCACGAGGGGTGAAGGCGAGGATAGCGCGTGCCTCGTCTACGGACTTGCCGCGCAGATGTCCGCACACCATGCGCGCCTTGCGGGCAGAGGTGCGTACGTAGCGCGCCTGCGCGCGCACAACCTTGCGAGTGGATCCCGAAGGGGCGGCTTTCAACTCGCGCTGGGCGGCCGTCGCCGGCTTCTTGGCCTCCGTGGCCACCGGCTCCTTGGTCTTGGCGGCCGTCGACTCCTCGGCCTTCGTGGCCGCGGGCTTCTTCTCGGTCTTCTCGGCGGACGTAGCCTTCTCGGCGGACGGCTTCTTCTTGGCAGCCGCCTCAGCGACAGGCTCCGCCTCCTTGGCGGGCGGCTTCTTTGCGGAGGTCTTCTTGGCGGCAGGCTTCTCGGCTCCTGCCGACTTCTCAGCAGCCGCCTTCTTTGGAGCCGGCTTCTTGGCGGCGGGCGGCTTCTTCTCCGCTGCCGGCTTGGCCTTGGCCTCGCCCTCTGGCGGCTGCTCGTCCGTGGGCTTCTCGGCGCTCATCGCACCTTCCCGGAACCGGCGTGACCGCGGAACATACGCGTAGGGGCGAACTCTCCCAGCTTGTGGCCGACCATCGACTCGCTGATGAACACGGGCACGTGCTTCTTGCCGTCGTGTACCGCGAGTGTGTGACCGACCATCTCGGGGAAGATCGTCGACGTGCGCGACCAGGTCCTGAGCATCTTCTTCGTGTTGGCCGCGTTCATGGCCTCGATGCGAGCCATCAGGCGCTCTTCCACCCACGGGCCCTTCTTGCTTGAGCGGCTCATTTCTCAACACTCCCTTCCACGGACACGTAGGGCAAGCCGGACAAGGACGCAAGGAGCGAAATGTGCTCCGCACATGAGCGACTGAGGACGCCGCTCCGGCGCAGCCATACGTGTCCGTGGCGGCTCATCTTTGCTTGCCCTTCCCGCGCCTGCGTCCGCGCACGATGTACTTGTCTGAAGCCTTGTTCTTCTTGCGTGTGCGATAGCCCAAGGTCGGCACTCCCCACGGCGTAACTGGGTGACGACCGGCCGTGGTCGATCCCTCGCCACCGCCGTGCGGGTGGTCTACCGGGTTCATCGCCACACCGCGCGTCTGCGGGCGCACGCCCATGTGGCGCTTGCGGCCCGCCTTGCCGACCTTCACGTTCTGGTGCTCGGCATTGCCGATCGTGCCCACTGTGGCGCGACACTCGGCGCGCACCATGCGCATCTCCCCAGAAGGCAGACGCAGGGTGGCCATGTCGCCGTCCTTGGCCATCAGCTGGATCGAAGCCCCGGCGGAGCGCGCCATCTGACCGCCGCGGCCTGGCTGCAACTCGACGTTGTGGACCACCGTGCCCACGGGCATGCGAGCCAGCTCCATCGCGTTGCCGACCGCGATCTCGGCGTCCTCGCCCGAGGCGACCGTCATTCCCACCGTCAGCCGTTGCGGAGCGAGGATGTAGCGCTTCTCGCCGTCGGCGTAATGAAGCAGCGCGATATAAGCGGAGCGGTTGGGGTCATACTCGATCGCCGCCACCTTCGCGGGCACGCCGTCCTTGCGGCGCTTGAAGTCGATCCTCCGGTACAGGCGCTTGGCGCCACCGCCACGGTGACGCGCTGTCTTGCGTCCGTGAGCGTTGCGTCCGCCGCTCTTCTTCAAGCCCTCGACAAGCGTGCGCTCGGGCTCGGTCTTGGTGACCTCGGCGAAATCCGGGTAGGACGCGAAGCGTCGTCCAGGACTGGTGGGCTTGGGCTTGCGAATCGGCATGACTGATTCCTACTCGTTCAGGCCCTCTAGGCCCTGGAAGATCGGGATGCTCTCGCCGGAGCGCACCGCGACGATTGCCTTCTTCCAAGCGCGGGAGCGACCGCGGGTGACACCGCGACGCTTCGGCTTGGACTTGACGCTGAGCGTGCGCACCTCGACCACGTGAACCTCGAACAGCGCTTCCACTGCCTGGCGGATCTGGGTGCGATGCGCGTCGGGGTGCACCCGAAAGGTGTACTTGCCCGCGGCGGAGAGCACGTAGCTCTTCTCGGAGAGCACCGGCTTGATGATCACCTGAGAGGGCTCCATCAGACCTTCTCCTTCTTGGGCGCAGCCGCTCGGGCGGTGATCTCCCTCAGCGCGGCCTCGGAGACGAGAAGCGAAGCGGCGCCAAGCAGATCGGCGACACCGACGCTCTCGGGTTGGAGGACCGCCACCCGGGCGAGGTTTCGGAATGACAGCGCCGCGGCCGACTCCTCTGCGACCAGCACGACCAGAGTCGGTTGTGGCTGTGCCCAGTCCTCGAGCAGGTCAAATGCGTCGCTGGTCTTGGGGGCCTTGAACGCCGCCGCGTCGAGGATCGCAAGCGACCCGCGGTCGGCGTGCAGCGAGAGGCCGCTGCGCAGAGCTGCCCGCTGCTCCTTGCGGTTGACCTTGAAGGTGTAGGAGCGCGGCTGCGGACCGAACACGACGCCGCCGCCGGTCCATAGTGGCGAGCGGCTGGAACCGGCACGCGCACGGCCCGTTCCCTTCTGGCGCCAAGGCTTGGCGCCACCGCCGGAGACCATTGCGCGGGTCTTGGTGGCCGCGGTTCCGCGCCGACGCGCTGCCTGCTCGGCGCGCACGCTCTGGTGCACCAGCGGGCCGTTGAAGCCTGCGCCAAAAGCAGAATCCTCGAGCTTTACCTTCTTGGAAGCGCCCGCGGTCGCGGTGGGGCTCAACACCGGTGCGTCAGGCATCTCCACGCACCTCCACGAATCCGCCACGCGGCCCTGGTACCGAGCCTCGAATCAGCATCAGATTCTGCTCGGGATCGACGGCGACGATCTCAAGACCCGGCTGTGTGACGCGCTTGTTGCCCATTTGACCTGGCCCGCGGATGCCCTTGAATACCCGCGCTGGATCGGCGGAGGCGCCGATCGAGCCTGGCGCACGCACATTGTGGGAGCCGTGCGATTTGGGGCCGCTTTTGAAGTTGTGCCGTTTGATCGTGCCTTGAAAGCCCTTGCCCTTGGAGATGCCGGCGACCCTCACGCGTCCCCCGACCTCGAAGGACTCGACGGTCACCGATTGGCCGAGCTGCAAATCGGCGCCCTCGTCGCGGAACTCGACAAGGTGGCGCATCGGCGCGGCGTCGGCCTTCTTCAGATGGCCAAGCTCAGGCTTTGAGAGATGCTTCTCCTTCGTCTGCCCGAAAGCGAGTTGCACGGCGTCGTAGCCGTCGCGCTCGGTTGTGCGCACAGCGGTCACCGGGCACGGACCAGCCTCGAGCACAGTGACACGCGCGACGCTGCCGTCGTCCTGAAACACCTGGGTCATCCCCAGCTTCTTGGCGAGAATCGCTGGCATGACGGGCTAAGTGGCGAGGCGGATCTCGATGTCAACGCCCGCTGGAAGGTTGTCCAGGCGCTGCAGCGAGTCGACGGTCTTTGGGCTCGGCTGGTGGATATCGATCAGCCGCTTGTGTGTGCGAATCTCGAAGTGCTCGCGCGAATCCTTGTCCTTGAAGGGGGAGCGGATCACGCAGTAAACGTTCTTCTCTGTCGGCAGCGGAACTGGCCCGGACACCGTGGCGCCGGTGCGTGCGGCGGTCTCCACGATCTCCTTGGCAGCCGACTCTATGGCGGAGGTGTCGTACGCCTTCAGTCGGATGCGGATCTTGTTTTGCGTTACGGCTGCCATCTGGATTCTCAGCGGTTCTTTCGTAGCTTGTTTGCGCTGCTTGCCTTTGGGCGGCGTCCGCCCAACTCACCCCCCGCAATCGGAGCGAGAGAGAAACGGACTCTCCTACCTGGGAAATCCCGCCCTTTCATCGCTCCCTACAGCGGAGCTCAAATCGTCGTATCTGACTGCCAATGAAAGGCGCCCCGCGAGTGCGAGGCGCCCTCTGTGCTACTCGATGACCTCGGTGACCACGCCCGAGCCGACCGTACGCCCACCCTCTCGGATGGCGAAGCGCAGGCCCTGATCCATGGCGATCGGCTGAATCAGCTCGATCTCCATCTGGACGTTGTCGCCGGGCATGACCATCTCGACGCCCTCGGGCAGCTTTGCCACGCCGGTGACATCGGTGGTGCGGAAATAGAACTGCGGCCTATACCCCGTGAAGAACGGGGTGTGACGACCACCCTCCTCCTTCTTGAGAATGTAGACCTCAGCTTTGAACTTGGTGTGGGGAGTGATCGATCCAGGCTTGCAAAGCACCTGGCCACGCTCGATCTCCTCGCGCTTGGTACCGCGCAGAAGACAGCCCACGTTGTCGCCCGCCTGACCCTGGTCGAGGATCTTGCGGAACATCTCGACACCCGTGACGACCGTGGTCGTGGTGTCGTGGACGCCCACGATCTCGACCGTGTCGCCGGTGTTGACGATGCCCTGCTCGACACGGCCGGTGGCGACCGTGCCACGACCCGTGATCGTGAAGACGTCCTCGACGGGCATCAGGAAGGGCTTGTCGAGCTCGCGTACCGGCTGAGGGATGTAGCTGTCGAGCGCCGCTGCAAGCTCGACGATCTTGTCCTTGTATGCCTCGTCGCCTTCGAGCGCCTTCAGGGCCGAGCCGACGATGAAGGGAATGTCGTCGCCGGGGAAGTCATACTCGGAGAGGAGCTCGCGCACCTCGACCTCGACCAGTTCCATCAGCTCCTCGTCATCGACCATGTCGGCCTTGTTGAGGAACACGACGATGTAGGGAACACCCACCTGGCGGGCGAGCAGGATGTGCTCGCGCGTCTGGGGCATCGGGCCGTCAGCCGCGGAGACAACCAGAATCGCCCCGTCCATCTGGGCGGCGCCGGTGATCATGTTCTTCACGTAGTCGGCGTGTCCCGGACAGTCGACGTGCGCGTAATGACGGTTCTCTGTCTGGTACTCGACGTGCGATGTGGCGATGGTGATCCCGCGCTCCTTCTCCTCGGGAGCGTTGTCGATCTCCTCGAAGCTACGGGCTTCGCCGCCCATCTTCTCCGCCAGCACGGTCGTGATGGCAGCGGTCAGCGTCGTCTTGCCATGGTCGATGTGACCGATGGTCCCGACATTGACGTGCGGCTTGTCGCGCTCGAACTTCTCCTTCGCCACTTGTATTCGCTCCTAAATCGACTTGAATATTCGCCGCTAGAAGGGCGAACCTGGGAAATCTATCTAAACGGGGGCTTTCTTGACTTCTGCCTGCAACTTCTTCTTACCCAACCGGCCCCTGAGATGGCCGTGAGTCAAGCCAGACAATGACGCAGCCAGCGTGGCGTGCTCTGCACGCGAGCCGGCGAGGACGCAGTATGGCGCAGCGCTTACGGCCATCTCAGGCAGGCACCGGTTCCCCGGTGCGTTGCTCGATGATCTTCTCAGCGATGTTCGGCGGTACCTCCTCGTACCCCTCGAACTGCATCGTGTAGTTGGCCCTGCCCTGCGTATTGGAACGCAGGTCGGTCGCGTACCCGAACATCTCACTCAAAGGAACCTTGGCATGAATTGCAAGCGCGTTGCCGCGCTGCTCGGAACCCTGCAAGTGCCCACGGCGACGGGACAGATCGCCCATCACGTCACCCATGAAGTCCTCTGGCGTCACTACCTCGACCGCAAACACGGGCTCGAGCAGCACCGGCTTGGCACGCTTTGCTGCCTCCTTGCACGCGAGCGAGCCGGCGACCTTGAACGCGATCTCCGACGAGTCCACGTCGTGGTACTTGCCGTCTACCAGCGTGACGCGTACGTCGACCATCGGATAGCCGGCCTTGACGCCGTTCTCCAAGGCCTCCTCGACGCCCTTCTCGACAGCGGGGATGTATTCGGAAGGGATCGAGCCGCCCTTGATCTTGTTGATGAAGTCAAAGCCCTCGCCTGGGGCTGGCTCCATGTCGATGTAGACGACACCGAACTGGCCCGAGCCGCCTGTTTGGCGCACGAACTTGCCTTCGATCTTCTCGACCGTGCCGCGGATCGTCTCGCGGTAGGAGACTTGCGGGCGTCCGACGTTTGCCTCGACGCCGAACTCGCGCTTCATGCGGTCGACCAGCACTTCGAGGTGCAGCTCGCCCATGCCCGAGATCTCGGTCTGGCCGGTTTCCTCGTTGGTGCGCACCTGGAAAGTTGGGTCCTCCTCGGCCAGCCGGCCCAGCGCGACCGACATCTTCTCCTGGTCGACCTTTGTCTTTGGCTCGACCGCCACCTTGATGACCGGCTCTGGGAAGGTGATGTTCTCTAGCTTGATCGGGGCATCCGGAGCTGCCAAGGTATCGCCGGTTATGACCTGCTTGATGCCTACCGCGGCGGCGATGTCGCCGGCGTAGACCTCGGAGACCTCCTCGCGCTCGTTGGCGTGCATCATCAGGATGCGGCCGATGCGCTCGGTGCGACCGCTGCCTACGTTCAGTACTCGCGAGCCGGCTTCTAGTTTTCCTGAGTAGACGCGGAAGTAGGTCAGCTTGCCTACGTATGGGTCGGCCATGATCTTGAACGCAAGTGCCGTGAAGGGCTCGGAGTCGTCGGCGTGACGCTCGATCTGCGGCTCCTCGCCGTCGCCCTTGACCGGTTCCAGCCCCACTACTGCCGGCACGTCGAGCGGTGATGGCAGGTAGTCGACAACCGCGTCCAGTAGTGGCTGCACGCCCTTGTTCTTGAAAGAGGAGCCGCACAGGACTGGGGTCAGCTTCGTGGAGAGTGTGGCCTTGCGGATCGCCTGCTTTAGGACCTCCTCGGGAACCTCGGCCTCCTCGAGGAGCAGCTCGAGCAGTGCGTCGTCGTAGTGGGAGACCTCCTCCAGCAGGTGCTCACGGGCGGCCTCGGCCGCTTCCTGTAGCGTCTCTGGTATCTCCACCTCTTCCTGCTCGGTGCCCAGCTCGTCTTTGTAGACGATCGCCTTCATCTTGACCACATCGACTACTCCGGCGAAATCGCCCTCGGCGCCGATCGGCAGCTGGATCGGCACCGGGTGGGCTCCCAGCCGGTCGATCATCGTCTGCACGCCCTGGTCGAAGTCGGCGCCCGTGCGGTCCATCTTGTTGATGTAGGCGATGCGGGGCACGTGATACTTGTCGGCCTGACGCCAGACCGTCTCCGACTGCGGCTCGACTCCGGCTACGGAGTCAAACAGGGCGATCGCGCCGTCGAGCACGCGCAGGGAGCGCTCCACCTCGACGGTGAAGTCTACGTGGCCGGGCGTGTCGATGATGTTGATGCGATGGTCGTCCCACTCGGCGGTGGTGGCCGCGGAGGTGATCGTGATGCCGCGCTCCTGCTCCTGTTCCATCCAGTCCATCACCGCGGCGCCCTCGTGGACCTCGCCGATCTTGTATGTGCGGCCCGTGTAGTAGAGGATGCGCTCGGTCGTCGTGGTCTTGCCCGCGTCGATGTGGGCCATGATCCCGATGTTGCGGGTTCTCTCTAGAGGAAACTTACGGGGCATTTGTCTCTGGTATCCGGTGGGCGCTTGGTGTCAGGGTTCGTTCGGTCTTGCGGTATGCCTGGCTCAGCAGTTGCGGTGACTCAGGGCAAAAAAATGGACCCCTCGGGCCCACGCGCTGCCGGTGCTCGGGCGGGTCGCTTCTCTATTTGCTCAAGGTCTCCATGCTTGTTTCGTCGCGCGGCTGGGACATGCACATGCAACAGCGTCCGTCTCGCCCGCAGACGGCGACTATAGCAGAGGGAATGGGGCGTCAGTAAGCGGTGGCGCGGTTGGGGACCGACTGGGACCGACTATTTCGAGTCGACGCATTTCCCGTCGGCCGGCGGGTCCTCGAAGACCGTTCCCAGGCGCTCGAGGACCCGTGTGGCGACTCGCAGTTCCTCGGCGTTCACATCGGCGAGCGCCCGATTCCAACGCGCCTGCCAGGCGGCACGCTTGTCTTGCACCTTTCCCTCTCCTTGAGGGGTGAGACATGTGACGACGACACGGCGGTCGTCGGCCGCGCGGGTGCGTTCCACGTGGCCGCAGCCAGCGAGGTGGTCGAGCATTTGCGTGACGGTGCCGGGGGTCAGCTGCGCAGCCGCGGCCAGCTCACCGGCGCTCAGCGGGCCGCGCTCACTGAGCTCGATCAACAGTTCCATCTGGGCGTGGCTGACCTCTGAGCCGATCAGGTGCGTGTCGCGTCCACGCAGGCGGCGCAACGCCCGAAAGACATGCCGGAAGGCCTTGCCGAGATCGACAAGCTCGGACTCGCGGCCCCCATCGGCGATGCCACCAGCTTGTGCCCCGCGTGGGGTGCGCGCGCCGGCGCTCCGTGCTCGAGCGGCCTGCGTGGCGGAGGAGGGCTCGGTTGTGCGGGGCATGACGTCGGTCTGCTCAGACCCCTACGGCGTCGGCGAGCGCCTCTTGGCGCTCCACGACCGGTTCGGATTCTCTGCCGGGGCGCTCGGCGCGCAGCAGCATCAGACACGGGATCAGCGATAGGACCGCGATTCCCAGAGCCCACCAGTAGGCGGCGTCAAACGCGCTGGCCAACTGCTCAGTGGTATGCGCGTGCGCGCCGGCACGTTGCAGTACGACGGCAAGCACCGCCGTGCCGATCGCGCCGCCGGTGCGCTGTAGCGCGTTGATCTGCGGGGTGGCGTCGGAGATCTGATCGGGGCGCATCGCCGAGAATGCCGCGCTCATCGCAGGCATGAAGCACAGGCCGATGCTGAGGCCGCGCACGACGAGCACGAGCGAGATGGCCACGATCGACGTGTTGGCGCCGATGAAGGTGAACGGCACTGTGCTGATGCAAAGCAGCGACACACCGCACATCGCCACACGTCCGCCGCCGAAGCGCTGGGTCAGACGGCTGGCGAGCGGCATCGCGATCAGCGCGCCGATTCCTTGGGGGCCGGTCAGCAAGCCCGTGTCGATGACGCTCAGCCCACGCACCTCCTGGTAGTAGAGAGGCACAAGGATCATTGCCCCGAACAGCGCTGCCCCAAGGCCGAAATTTGTGAACGCGGCACCCGCGAAGACGCGGTTTGCGTACATGCGGATGTCCAGCAGCGGGCGCTCGACTCGCAGGGCGTGAAAACAGAAGACCACGATCAAGATCACGCCGGCTGTACAAGGCACGATCACTTTGCCAGAGCCCAATGCGGAGCCTGAGCCAAGCTCGCTGATCCCGTAGATGAAGGCGGCAAAGCCGGCTGGGAGGATCGCCAGACCCAAAACATCAAGATTGCCCGCTTCACCGGAGTCGGTGTGGGGCAGCATCCGCCAACCCAGGATGAAGGCGATCAGCCCAATCGGGACGTTCACGAAGAAGATCCAGGACCAGTGCAGGTTCTCGAGAATCAGGCCGCCGACGACCGGTCCCAGAATGGGAGCGATCATTGCCGGCATCGAGACGTAGCCCATCACCCGGCCCATGCGCTGCGGACCGGAGACCTGGGCCATGATCATCATCGCGACAGGCATGATCATGCCGCCGCCCGCCCCCTGCAGGACGCGGAAGATGACCAGGGATGTCGTCGTGTTGGCAAGGCCACACAAGGCGGAGCCTGCGGTGAAGAGGACCAGCGAGGTCAGGTAAACCTGCTTGGCACCAAAACGGCGAGCGGCCCAGCCAGTGACGGGGATCACGGCCGCCAGCGCCAGCAGGTAGCCGGTGATCACCCACTGGACCTGCGAGAGCGGACTGTGCAGGTCGTGCGAGAGCGTGCGCAAGGCCACATTGACGATCGTCGTGTCAAGGATCGACATGACCATGCCGAGGATCACGACCCCGCAAACGATCCATACGTCGCGCTCGATCTTTGTCGAAGCGGACGGGTCCCCTTGGGCGAATGTTGGACGCGAAGACATTTGGTACCGAAAGTTTAGGTACCAAACCTTCTTGGTTCAACCCCAAAAAGTGTGCTCTGGCGCACACATGAGCGCCACGGGTAACACAGAGGCGCCGGGCTGGACGCAGCGGCGCGCGCGAGGGCCTCTGCGGGCCTCAAAAATTACGATTCATTACGAAATTTGATTCATTCCAAACCGTAACGAACTCAAAAAAGTGTGTAACCAACCACCCTCATCCGCCAACTGGGGGGTCAACATCTACCAGCGGTAGTGGGCGAAGGCCTTGTTGGCCTGCGCCATGCGGTAAATGTCGTCCTTGCGCTTGTAGGCGCCGCCTTGCTGGGATTGCGCGTCCAAAAGCTCGTTGGCCAAGCGTTGAGCCATTGTCTTCTCGCGACGCGCACGGGCAAACTCGACGAGCCAGCGGACCGCCAGCGTGCGGGCACGGGCGCTTGGGACCTCTACCGGCACCTGATAAGTGGCGCCACCGACGCGGCGCGAGCGGACCTCGAGCGCCGGCGTGAGCGCCTTGATGGACGCCTCCAGCTGCTCGATCGGGTCCTTGTCCGAGCGCTCGCCTAGTAGCGCAAGCGCGTCGTAGACGATCCGCTCGGCAGTGGACTTCTTGCCGTCGAGCATCACCTTGTTGATGATCTGCTGGACGAGCTTTGAGCGATGGACGGAGTCCGCTTCAAGCGGACGCACCTGGGCGGCTGCGCGACGTGGCATGGTCTGAAAAGCTCCGCTACTTCTTCTTTACGCCGTACTGGGAGCGACCCTGCTTGCGGTCGCTCACACCCGCTGCGTCCAGCGTGCCTCGCACGACCTTGTAGCGCACGCCTGGCAAGTCCTTGACGCGGCCGCCTCTGACCAGCACTACGGAGTGCTCCTGAAGGTTGTGGCCCTCGCCCGGGATGTATGCCGTGACCTCGATCGACCCGGCGATGCGCACACGGGCGACCTTTCGCAGGGCGGAATTCGGCTTCTTCGGGGTCGTCGTGTAAACGCGTGTGCAGACGCCGCGTCGCTGCGGAGCGGCGACCTTCTTCTTGCGTCCCTTGCCCGACTTCAGGCCTGGGGTGGCAAGCTTTTTCTTTGGGGCCACGCGGCCCTTGCGCACTAGTTGCGAGGTGGTTGGCATTCGGGGCGGAATCCTAGCAGCGTCGAAGCCGCGGCGGGGTGCGCGAGGGCGACGCGTCCGCATCGCAAGCCCTGCTCCCGGTCCAGAGAGGGTCGCTCGAGCCCGGCCGTCATCATCGAAGGACGGCTGCGTCGAGCCCTGGTCACGTGCCGGGGGCGATGCCGGCGGCACGCGCAGGGGCAGGCATCAAAGCCGCTGCCACAAGCACGAGGATGAAGGCGAGCGACTGCAGGACGATGCCAACCGGGCTGCCTGCCATGGGATCGCCGAAGACGAGGATTCCGCCAGCGATGCCGGCGATGTTGGCTGCCGTGCCGGTGACAGCGATGACCGGGACCGCCTCGCCCTCCTGCAAGCCCTTCGCCGATGCGTAGAAGGCGACGATCGATGCCAGTACCGCTACGGCGAACCAGGGGCTCAGCAGCACGGCAAGCGGGCCGTGGGCGCCGATGATGCCGGTCAGGGCCTTGATCGAAGTGTCAGAGACCCCGAACAGGATTCCTGAGGCGGCGCCGAGCATCATGCCGTGGTGCTCTGCCGGGCCGCCCATGCGCGGACCCATGATCAGCAAGCCTCCCAAGCCGAACAGCCCGGCCTCGAAGGAGATCATCGCCGGAGCCGAGAACTGCGAGTGCGCGCCGTGCATCGCCGGCAAAGTCAAGCCGAGCATCACGAGGCCTGCTGCCATCAGCCACAGGCCCAGCCACTGGCGTGGGCCGACCTCGAAGCCGAACATGCGGTCGGCCATCACGGCGATCAGCACCACTCCGGCTGCGAGCGCGACCTGCACGACCGACATCGGTGCGAGGGCGAGGGCCGCAACGTGCAGGGCCCAGGATGCCGTCGCGACGATCATGCCGATCGCGAACCAACCTGAGGAGAAGAGCGTGCGTATCGAGCGCAGCGGATGGCGCACATCTACACCGGCCACCGAGTTGGCGCCTCGATACTTGTAGAAGAAGCCGAGGTTGGCCACGAAAGCGCAGGCCAGCGAGAGGAGTATGCCCAGATCTAGAGTCATTGGTTTAGAGGTGCAACGGACTGATCCATCGGCAGAGGACGACGGATGCTTTACTGGCCTGTCGCGTCTCAGGCAGATTACCGGTGCTCACCTCAGTGCAAGCTAAAGACAAACGAGCGGTAGGCGAAGAAGGTCCGCGACAGAGGCCAGGCGCAAGCCCAGCGCCAGGCCACATCGCAAACACCGATGCTTCCCGCGCGCGCAGGAGGAGCGCCGATTTGGAGGACCATCTCCCGGAGAGCCGCGACCCCGAGGACCGGCCCCTGCTGCTCGTGGACATCGACGGCGTGATCTCGCTGTTCTCCTTCGACCACCGGGCGCGGCCCGAAGGGGCGTTCCATTCGATCGACGGCATACCTCACTTTCTTTCGGCCGGCGCGGCCGAGCACCTGCTCGCTTTGGCGCCTTACTTCGAGCTTGTCTGGGCGAGTGGCTGGGAGGAGAAGGCGAACGAATACCTCCCTTGTCTGCTGGGCCTACCGGCGTTGCCGCACCTCAGCTTCGAGCGTTCGGTCGGTCGTACGAACGCGCACTGGAAGCTCGATGCGATCGAGGCCTATGCAGGCGAGCAGAGGGCGCTGGCCTGGATTGACGATGCCTTCAACGATGCATGCCACGTGTGGGCCGATGCACGCGAAGGCCCCACCCTGCTTGTAGAGACCATGCCCGCGAGTGGGCTCACCGGGCGCGAGGCACAGGTGCTGGAGCGCTGGGCTGAAGCACTGCGAATTCCAATCATCCCTTGACGGAACGGGGCCGCACATGTGCGGCCCCGCGGGACGGCACATGTGCCGTCCCGGACAGCGGCGCATGCGCCGCTGTCATAAGACAATGGGAGAATTTACTCCTCCCTAGGATTTGATCCCAAGGAGAGAACCCCTCTCAGAAGACCTACTCCACCGACTCCTCGGGCACCTCGAGCTCACCGAGGCCCTCGACGAACCCGGGATCCGAGCTGCCGGCGCCGATCTTCTCGAGCGACGCCAGGTCCGCGTCGAACTCGCTGCCGTAGCCCGCGCTGAGCGCCTCGCCGTCCGCCAGACCCAACTCGGCCGCGATCTCCTCTTGGTCGAGCAGACCGACGTCATCGATCGCGCGCGGCAGCGGCTCGGACGGTTCGATCTCGATCCGTCGGTAACGCTTGAGGCCCGTCGCCGCGGGGATCAGCTTGCCGATGATCACGTTCTCCTTGAGTCCGTTCAGACGGTCGATCTTGCCCTCCAAGGAGGCGTCGGTGAGCACCTTGGTGGTCTCCTGGAAGGAGGCTGCCGAGAGGAACGAGTCGGTGTTCAACGAGGCCTTGGTGATGCCGAGGATGATGTCCTCGAACTGGGCCGTCTCGCCACCCTTGGCGATCACCGCGTCATTGGCGGTCGCGAATTCGTAGCGGTCCACGAACTGCCCGGGGAGGTAGTCGGTGTCGCCCTTCTGGTCGACCCTGACCTTCTTGAGCATCTGGCGCACGATCAACTCGATGTGCTTGTCGTTGATGTCCACGCCCTGGGACTTGTAGACCTCCTGCACCTCCTTGACGAGGTACTGCTCGGTCTCGGTGCGCCCACGGATCGCGAGCAGCTCGTGCGGGTACAGCGAGCCCTCGTTGAGCTGCTTGCCGGCGACGATCTTCTCGCCGCTTGCCACGTACAGGCGCGTGCGCCTTGGGAAGGCATGGCGGTGCTCCTCGCCGGCCTCGTCCGTGATGACGACCGTCAAAGCCTTCTCGGTCTCTTCGATCGAGACGACGCCGTCCTGCTCGGCGATCTTGGCCAGGCCCTTGGGCTTGCGCGCCTCGAACAGCTCGACCACGCGCGGCAGCCCGTGCGTGATGTCCGCGCCGGCGACGCCGCCGGTGTGGAAGGTGCGCATCGTCAGCTGCGTACCGGGCTCGCCGATCGACTGCGCGGCGACGATGCCGACGGCATCGCCGATCTGCGCGGTCTGGCCGGTGGCCATCGCTCGGGCGTAACAGGCCTGGCACACGCCACTGGGCGCCTTGCACTTGAGCACCGAGCGCACAGGGACGGTCACGCCCACGCCCTTCTCGTGGTCATCGACGAACGCCTCGACGATGTCGGCAAGCTGCTGGCGGCCGATTTCCTCGCCGCCCTCGGCGAGCATGCGCCCGCGCTTGGTCGTGATCGGCTGCGCGGCGGTGCGTCCTACGAGGTTTTCGTTGGGCTCGCCACCCTCGTTCCAGACGGCCATCTCGATGTATTCGTCGGTGCCGCAGTCAACCTCGCGGATGATCACGTCCTGGGCGACGTCCACCAAACGACGGGTCAGATAGCCCGAGTCGGCGGTACGCAGGGCCGTGTCGGCCAGTCCCTTTCGCGCGCCGTGGGTGGAGATGAAGTACTCCAGCACCGACAAGCCCTCCATGAAGTTGGACTTGATCGGTCGCTCGATGATCTCGCCCTTCGGGTTGGCCATCAGGCCGCGCATACCGGCCAGCTGGCGGATCTGCTTGAAGGAGCCGCGGGCGCCGGAGTTGGCCATCATGAAGATAGGGTTGAGCGTGTCGAGGTTCTGGATCATCGCCTCGGCCACCTCGTCGGTCGCCGCGTTCCACTTCTCGACGACCGCCTCGTGGCGCTCCTCCTGGGTGATCAGGCCCATGTCGTACTGGTCGGTGATGTCGCCCACGAGCTTGTCGAACTTGTCGAGGATCGACTGCTTCTCCGGTGGGATCACGACGTCGTTCTTTGAGATCGTGATGCCTGCCTGGGTGGCGTACTTGAAGCCGAGGTCCTTGAACGCATCGAGGACCAGCGAGATCGTGGTCGCGCCGTAGGTCTGCACCAACGCGTCGATCAGACGTGTGGTGTCGCGCTTCTTCATCGACTGGTTGACGTACACGTACTTGGACGCGTCGAACTGATCCCCGAGCGCCTCCGCCAGCGCCCGCTCGATGCGGTCGTTGTAGATGATCCGTCCCACCGTCGTGAGCAGGTGCCCGCCCTCGCGTCCCATCGGACGGAACTCGGCGATGTCGTGCAACTTCACGACGCCGGCCTCGTAGGAGAGCTCGGCCTCCTGCGCGGTGCGGAACACGTGCGGACGGGGCTCATAGGTCGCCCTGTCGATCTTGCCCAGCTCGTCGGCTTCCAGACCATAGGTGAGGTAGTAGGCGCCAAGGATCATGTCCTGGGTGGGCGTCGCCAGCGGCGCGCCGTGTGCCGGTGAGAGGATGTTGTTGGAGGACAGCATCAGGATGCGCGCCTCCGCCTGGGCCTCGGCCGACAGGGGTAGATGGACCGCCATCTGGTCGCCGTCGAAGTCGGCGTTGAAGGCGTGGCAGACCAGCGGATGCACCTGGATCGCCTTGCCCTCGACGAGTAGCGGTTCGAACGCCTGGATACCCAAGCGGTGCAGCGTCGGAGCGCGGTTGAGCAGGACAGGGTGCTCGTGGATTACCTCCTCGAGCACATCCCAGACCTCGCCGATCATCGAGTCGACCATCTTCTTGGCGGCCTTGATGTTCTGCGCGGACTTGCGCTCTACCAGGCGCGCCATGATGAACGGCTTGAACAGCTCGAGCGCCATGATCTTCGGCAGGCCGCACTGGTGCAGCTTCAGGTAGGGGCCTGCCACGATCACCGAGCGTCCGGAGTAGTCCACGCGCTTGCCGAGCAGGTTCTGGCGGAAGCGGCCCTGCTTGCCCTTGAGCATGTCTGAGAGCGACTTCAGCGGACGGTTGCCGGGGCCTGTGACGGGACGGCCGCGACGGCCGTTGTCGAACAGCGCGTCGACAGCCTCCTGCAGCATGCGCTTCTCGTTGTTGACGATGATCTCCGGCGCGCCGAGATCCAGGAGCCGCTTGAGGCGGTTGTTGCGATTGATCACGCGGCGATACAGGTCGTTGAGGTCGGACGTGGCGAAGCGCCCACCGTCGAGCTGCACCATCGGGCGCAACTCCGGCGGAATCACAGGCACTGCGTCGAGGACCATCATCTCGGGCTTGTTGCCGGACTGGATGAATGCGCTGACGACCTTCAGGCGCTTGACCGCGCGGGCCTGCTTCTGGCCCTTGCCGGTCTTGACCTGCTCCTCGAGTTCGGTGCGTTCGGACTCGAGGTCGACCTGCTGGAGCAGGTCGCGGATCGCCTCGGCGCCCATGCCGCCCCGGAAGTATTCGCCGAAGCCGTAGGAGGAGCCGAAGCGCTCCTTGAGCTCGCGGAAAGTTGTCTCGTCGTGCTCGATCTGCTTGGGTTCCATCGTCTTGAACAGCTCCCAGACGTTGCGCATCCGCTCGGCGCCGTCCTCGATATAGGCTTCGGTGTCGGCGATGTCAGCCTCGAAGGTCTTGTTGAGCTCCTTGACGAGCTTGTCGCGCTCCTCGTCGGAGATCTTCGCGAGGTTGAGGTCGAGCGAGTCGGCCCACAGGTGATCTTCGTCGTTGAAGGAGGTCTGCTTGGCGCTCTGCAGGTACTTCTCGCGACGGGCAAGCGACTCCCGCAGTTCGAGTACGCGCTCCTGCAGCTCGGCCGCATAGGAGTCGAGAACCTTGTTGACCTCCTTCTCGAGCGTGTCGAGATCCTTCGAGCGAGCCTCGTCATCCACCCAGGTGACGATCGACGCAGCGAAGTAGAGAACCTTCTCGAGCTCCTTGGGCGCCATGTCGAGCAGGTAGCCGATACGGCTTGGCACGCCCTTGAAGAACCAGATGTGGCTGACGGGAGCTGCCAGGTCGACGTGGCCCATGCGCTCGCGGCGCACCTTCGAGCGCGTGACCTCCACGCCACAGCGCTCGCACACGATGCCCTTGTAGCGCACACGCTTGTACTTGCCGCAGTAGCACTCCCAGTCCTTTGTGGGACCGAAGATGCGCTCGCAGAAGAGACCGTCCTTCTCGGGCTTGAGCGTGCGGTAGTTGATCGTCTCGGGCTTGGTCACCTCACCGGAGCTCCAACCACGGATCTGCTTGGACGAGGCGAGGGAGATCTCGATGGCGTCGAAATTATTTATGTCAATCATTTAGTTGCTCCCTTCGGCCGGCTCGCCAACAGGCGCACCGGCGTCGTCCAGCTCCTCGAGGGCGATGCCGTCCTCGATCAGCCCCTCTATGTCGAGCGCCGCCTCGGGCGCGCCATCCTCACTGTCCTCAGCCACGGCCGCAACCTCCGCCTCGGGCTCGGTCTCTGTGACCTCGCCCGTCGGCGCCCTGACGCCGGAGAGGTCGATGCCGAGCTCCTCCGCGGCGCGCAGCAGGTCGTCGTCTTCGTCGCGCAGCTCCGTGTGCTGACCTTCCTCGGAGACGACGCCAACGTCGAGCGCCAGGGACTGCATCTCCTTGAGCAGCACCTTGAAGGACTCGGGGATCGAAGGCTCGGCGATGTTCTCGCCCTTGACGATCGCCTCGTATGCCTTCACACGCCCGACGGTGTCGTCGGACTTGATCGTCAGCATCTCTTGCAGCGTGTAGGCGGCGCCGAATGCCTCCAGCGCCCAGACCTCCATCTCGCCGAAGCGCTGACCGCCGAACTGCGCCTTGCCTCCCAGCGGCTGCTGGGTGACGAGCGAGTACGGACCGGTCGAGCGAGCGTGGATCTTGTCGTCGACGAGGTGCAGCAGCTTGAGGATGTACATGTAGCCGACGGTGACCTGTTCCTCGAAGGGCTCGCCGGTGCGCCCGTTGAAGAGCGTCATCTTGCCCGAGGCCTGCTCGCCGACGCGACGGGACTTGTCGACGTCCATGCGGATACGACCCTTGTGCGCGTCCTGCCACTTGACCAGCGCAGTGTCCACGTCTTCGACGGTCGCGCCGTCGAAGACCGGCGTGGCCACATAAACGCGCGGGTTGGAGTCGCCATTGGAGGCGCTGGCTTCCTTGTAGGCCTCGGTGCCATCGTCATACCAACCTTGAGCGGCAGCCCAGCCGAGATGCGTCTCGAGGATCTGACCCACGTTCATGCGCGAAGGCACGCCCAGCGGGTTGAGGATCACGTCGACCGGAGTGCCGTCCTCCAGGAACGGCATGTCCTGCTGATCGACGATCTTGGAGATGACACCCTTGTTGCCGTGACGGCCCGCGAGCTTGTCGCCCTCGGAGATCTTGCGCTTCTTGGCCACGAACACGCGCACGAGGTCGTTGACCCCCGGGGGCAGGTCGTCGCCCTCGTCGCGGCTGAAGGTCATCACGTCGATGACCACGCCACCCTCGCCGTGAGGCACCTTCAAGGATGTGTCACGCACCTCGCGCGCCTTCTCCTTGAAGATCGCGCGGATCAGCTTCTCCTCAGCCGTCAGCTCGGTCTCGCCCTTGGGCGTGACCTTGCCGACCAGCAGGTCACCCGAGGCCACCTCGGCGCCGACGCGCACGATGCCACGATCGTCGAGGTTGCGCAGCGACTCCTCCGAGCGGTTGGGGATGTCGCGCGTGATCTCCTCGTCGCCGAGCTTGGTCGTACGCGCGTCGATCTCGTACTCCTCGATGTGGATCGAGGTGAGCTCGTCGTCCTGCACGAGGCGCTTGGAGAGGATGATCGCGTCCTCGAAGTTGTAGCCCTCCCAGGACATGAACGCCACCATCAGGTTCTTGCCGAGCGCCATT
>DATCEK010000020.1:0-16864 GCA_036510155.1 Solirubrobacteraceae bacterium
CCATCGCTCTGCGCGGACTTGCCCTGGAACTCGGTGGGACCACCCGCCGCGGTGCGCGCCAGCGCTCGATCGGCCTCATAGGCGATGCTGACCCGCTCGTCGTCGAGCGCTGCGACGACCGCCTGTGCATCGAGTCCACTCACGCGCTCCAGCGCGGCGACTATGTCATTGGAATCGTCGAGCACGAGCGTGCTTGTGAACTGAGCGAACTGCAGCGCCCTGAAGACCTCATATTCGCGCTCTGGGTCGAGCAGTCGTGTCGCCACGATCGCTCGGCAGGCGCGCGCTGTGGCGGAGGTCCTTGCCCGTGGCGTGGTGGAGAACGGCATCCCAAAGCGCCGGAAGCGCATGTAGCCAAGCGCTGCGCGCGTGGGCGTGTAGCCGCGGCTGGCGTACTGATCGGCGGACTCGGTGAGGCCGATCGTCACCAGTCGCCAGTCCAGTTGGGCGCCGTAGCGCCAGCGCAGCACTGCAAGCGCCGGGCTCGCCGAGTACGCCCAGGGACAGCAGGGATCGCTGAAGTGGGTGACCTCGATTGCGCTCACTGAACCCCATACAAGCACGGGTCCACGGCAAGCCCAACCCCTGACCGACTCGCAATCGGTCTCAGCCGGTCAGCTCGATTGGCTTTCTCATACGAGCCGTCATTTGGTGGCACCCGCGAGATCCGCTCCAGTCGGCGCGGTCCCATCGATAAGCGTCGAGCCCATCCCGAGGCTACTGGGAAATTCTTCAGGTTCTCTTTCGTGCGATGCGCTTTCCTGGGTAGAGATGACCCCAGCGATCACTCGCCGTCAACTGCTGCGTTCCGCCGGAATCGGAGCGCTCGGGCTGAGCCTGAGCGGGGTCCTGGGAGAGATCGTCGCCAGCGCCACGGCGCCGCCCAAACCGAGCCCGCCCAAGGTGCCGGCCTGGCACACGCGCCCAGACCTGCGCATCCCCGGGTTGACGGTCACGAGCAGCCGCCCGGGAGCCTCCAGCGACCCGATCTTCATCGCGCCCTACAACATCCCCGTCGGCCAGGTCGGCGCCGTGATCGTCGCCGCCGACGGTCAGCCAATCTGGGAGAACCCGCTGGCAGGCAAGGTCACCGCCAACTTTCGTGTGCAGACATATAAAGGCGAGCCGGTGCTGACATGGTGGGAGGGCCTGATCGAATACGGGCACGGCGTCGGCGAATACGTGATCGCGGACTCCGCCTATCGCACGGTTCGTCGCGTACAGGCGGCCCGCGGGCTGCACGGCGACCTGCACGAGTTCGTGATCACCCCGCGCGACACGGCGCTGTTGACGAGCTATGTGATCACCAGCGCCGACCTGAGCTCGGTTGGAGGCCCTCGCAAAGGCACGATCCAAGACGCGATCTTCCAGGAGATAGACCTGGCCAGCGGCAAGGTGTTACTCGAGTGGCACAGCCTCGATCGCATCCCACTGGAGGAGTCCTACGCACCCGTCGAAGCGGAGAACTGGGACTTCTTTCACATCAACTCCGTCGACCTCGACGGCGACGGCAACCTGCTCATCTCCTCGCGCAGCACCCACACCGTCTACAAGCTCGACCGCAAAGGCACGATCCTGTGGCGCCTGGGCGGCAAGCACAGCGACTTCGAGATGATTCCGGGAAGCAACTTCGCCTGGCAGCACGACGCGCGTCGCCGGCCCGACGGGACGCTGAGCCTCTTCGACAACGGGGCGACTCCCGCAGTGGAGAAGCTCTCGCGCGGCGTGATTCTCGATCTCGACGAACAGGCGATGACGGCACGGCTGCTGCGTCAGTACACGCGTCCGAAGACCCTCACCGGCAGCCAGGGCAACATGCAGTTGCTCGAGGATGGCAACGTCTTCATCGGCTGGGGCGAAGTGCCGCGCGTCTCGGAATTCGACCGCTCGGGCCGGCTCCTGTTCGACGCGGTGCTGGGCGAGAAGTATCAGTCCTACAGGGCCTTCCGCCTACCGTGGAGCGGGCAGCCGGCAGAAGCCCCAGCGATCGCCGTCAGCCGCGACGGTCGCTCTGGGACGAGCGCTTACGCCAGTTGGAACGGGGCGACCGACGTGCATAGCTGGCAACTGCTAGCCGGGCAGCAGGCTGGGACGCTTGCCCCTGTGTCCGACACTCGCTCGCGAGGATTCGAGAGCGCTCTACACAGCTCGACGGCTGGGCCTCTCTTCGCAGTGCGGGCGCTCGACGCCGATGGAGGAGTGCTGGGCCGTTCGCAGACCGTGAGCATCGCCTGAGCTCAGCTGTGGCAGTTCGGTGAGATCGCCGGCTCGGGCCGTCGGCGGTGGGTCTTGTGCCGGCCACCTGAGCATCGGTCGTCGCCGGCGCCCTCTAGTGTGTCGGGAGATGCAGGACTTGCGAGAGAGAAGTGACTTTGGGGCGTCCAGGCGCGGCGGCGAACCGGCGATCTCCCTGCGTGGCGTGGTCAAGCGCTATGGCGAGATCGTGGCCGTGAACGGCCTCGACCTCGAGGTCTCTCCGGGCATCTGCTTCGGCCTGCTCGGCCCCAATGGCGCGGGCAAGTCGACGACGATGCGAATGCTCACAGCCCAGACGATCGCGGATGAGGGTGAGCTGTCGGTGCTGGGCTATGAGCTGCCGCGCGAATCCAAGCAGTCGCGCCTCGAGATGGGCGTCGTGCCGCAGCTTGACAACCTCGACGTCGAGCTGACCTGCCGTCAGATCCTGACGGTATACGCGCGCCTGTACCGTGTGGCTCGCGGCGAGCGTCCGGCGGCGGTGCAGCGGGCGCTCGAGATCGCCAACCTCGTGCCGCGGGGGGACACGATCGTGCGCGAGCTCTCGGGCGGTATGCGCCGGCGACTGCTGGTCGCCAGGGGCCTCATCCACCAGCCGCGACTCGTCCTGCTCGACGAGCCCACGGTGGGGCTCGACCCACAGGTGCGCCAGGAGCTGTGGTCATTGATCGATGGCTTGCGCTCCAGTGGTGTGACGGCACTGATGAGCACGCACTACATCGAGGAGGCCGAGCGCCTCGCGGACACGGTCGCGGTCATGGACCACGGCAAGATCGTCGCGCAGGGAACGCCCGCGGAGCTGGTCAAGCAGTACGCCGGCGAGCAGGTCGTGGAGGTCTACGGGCCACCTGAGCATTTGGCGCAAGTGAGCGAGCTGGCGTCGAGCAACGGTTGGTCGTCGCGGCGTAGCGGGCCAGCAGTGGCGATCATGCACGCCGAGACGCTCGACGGGGCGGCGCCGGAGGGCGTGCGCCGTCCCGCAAACCTGGAGGATGCGTTCGTGGCGCTGACCGGCGAGGAGATCGAATGACAGCCTTCCTGCATGGCCCCAAAATGGCGATGCACCCCTGCGCGCGCGGGGGGCATCGCCAAAAACAGAAGCGTTGCGAGCGGCCATCTGTATTGCAAAACGGCCTGCCCCCCGCGCGCGCAGGGGGGGCATCGCTTTGAGCACACCCGTAGAGACCCAGAGGAGCGAGCGCGAGCCGCGGCGCATCCGCCGCCTGGAACCGGCGGCGCTCGCCGGCGTGATGAGCCGCGACGTAGCCATTTTCGGGCGCTACTGGAAGGCGACCACGTTCTCCTCGATCGTGCAGCCGACGATCTACCTGCTCGCCTTCGGACTGGGCTTCGGCTCGCTCCTGCCCCACATAGCCGGGCTGAAGTACGAGCAGTACGTGGCCACCGGCGTCGTTGCCACCGCCGTGCTGTTCTCCTCCGCTTTCCCCGGGATGTTCAACACCTTCATCCGCTGGCAGTTCCAGCGCACCTATGACGCTGTCCTTGCCGCGCCGGTCGATGTCGAGGAGCTGATAACGGCAGAGATGCTGTGGATCTCGATCAGGGCCGGCGTGTACGGGATGGCGCCACTGCTGGTCGGGATCGCCTTCGGCCTGGAACCGAACGTGGGGATGTTGCTGGTGCCCTTCATCGGTTTCGTCACCGGCTTCGGATTCGCCGGGTTCGGGGTGACCGTGGCCGCAGTCGCCAAGACGATCGACAACTTCAACTACATAACCAGCGCGGTGCTCACGCCTATGTTCCTCGTCGCCGGCACGTTCTTCCCGATCTCGACGCTTCCGGCGGTCATGCGCACGATCGCAAAGGTCAATCCCCTGTACTACTGCGTGCAACTCGTGCGCGACGCTTCGCTCGGAAACCTCGGCGTCGCCGACATCGGGCATGCGGCGGTCCTGATTGCGTTTGCGCTGGCGATGTGGCGGCTCGCGATCTGGCGGCTGGGCAAACGACTGATCGACTGAGCGGATACCCCCAAATCCAAAAATCCCCTTTAGGGGGACCTTGGCGCATGCGCCAAGGTCAGCAGGGCCGCATGCGGCCCTGCTACGAGGGCGCGCATGCGCGCCCTCGCCGGACGGTGCATGCACCGTCCGGTTTGGAATATCACCGAAACTGGTGCAGACTGGAGAAATCATGAAGCGCCTCGTCCTCGCGACAACACTGACTCTGGCTTTGACGCTGTCCGCCGCAGCCTATGCAAGGAGAGCGCGACCGATCTACTTCTGGGGTAGCGTCGCCGCGGCGATTCGAGCGCCTGGACAGCAACCTGCGCCCGAGATGGTCCGTCCTTCGCTGATCTTCATGTTCGCCGACGGTTCGTGGGACATCGAACATCTGCGCTGGAGCGGCAGGGGCTCACGTATGGCGCATGCCACGGGTACGAGCAGCGCCAGCGACGGCATCCCCAACGAGGCCGAAGGCAAACGCGTGAAGAAGCCGGCCCAGGTCACGCTGTCTGACCCCGTGCTGTTCGCGGGACATGAGGTATACCGCTGCTTTACTCTCACGATCTCCCCGCCCGCGGGCAGCCAGCATTTGTGTCTCGGCAGAGAGGGCGCCTACTGGTACTTCACCCCGAGCTAGTACACCCGCGGACCGGACACCCCGATGTCCGCGGCAATTCCAGACCTGACCTCTGGCGCTAGTTCGTCTCGCAGGACATTTGGTAGATCCGCTTGGGAACCAGATGGTTATCGCAATACCTCGCGCGCGCGGCGACCACCCAGCCGGCCGGTCCAGCGCGAAAGAGCACAGTCACGTCGTCCCTGTTGTCGACCAGAACGATGGCGTAGGCGAAATGGCCGGCGCAACCCAAAGCGTTGCTGTTTTTGCCGTCGATGCGCCCGCTCGCTCTGCTGCGGCGCAGACCGGCCGTGAGGGCACGCTTGGTGCAGGGCGGCCTTTGCTTTTTGGCGGCGGATGCAGAGCCTACGTGGGACACGCCGACAGCCAGGGTTGCCGTAACCACCAGGGTTGTAGCGCCGACTCGTCTGGATAGCGCACTGGTGAGTGTCATCAGCTCAGGATCCAGGATAAGCGGTCACGAACGTTTCCGCTGGATATCGAGCGGAGCGATGGGCACTGCTGCCTCGGGCGTGAGAACCCGGAAGCTGAAGGACTCCTCCAGATAGAGCATGACAACGTCCGTGTCGTGAGACTCGTAGCCGACCGACAGATCCTGGCCGCACTGAAAGTCGAAGTCGCCGCCGCGCATGCTCACGACGACCGCGCCCTTCACGCCCGGCGCCCACACGATCGGGCCCTCGAGGATCTTGCGCAAGTGATCGAGCAGCGGATAGCCGCCGTGCTCGGCGCTCTCGACGACGCGCGTGTATTCCTCGCGTCCCAGCGCCAGGCCGTAGGGCCCGGCGATGCCTTTGCGCAACAGCAACTCGACGGCACGGGCGACGTGGGCCGGATATCGCTCGACACCTCCGTCGCACTTGATCGCGTCGTGCGGCGAGCACTCGCCGATCCCCTCAACTCCCGCCTTGGGCCAGGAGTGGAAGACGGCAAGGTTCTCTGCTTCGACAACGGCCTGGGCGGCGACGTCGAGCGCGTCGAGGTCGACATCCTCCGCGCCACGCTCGCCGGCTCTGAGCTCCTCGCGAGACACGGCGAAGCGCGCTCGCAACTCGACCAGGGGGAGGACGACGCGTCGATTTGCCTCCACACCCTTGATCGGGCTGAGCTCCTCCTCCTCGACACGACCGAGGTTGGTGGCCGAGTGCTCCCAGCCGTGGGGTCCGGAGAAGTCGACCAGCCGTCTGCCGGCGAGCCCGGGCAGCAGGCGCTCGCGGGCCTCCTCGTCAATCAGCTTCCAGCCGGCCTGTGTGATCGGCGCGTGCTCGCGCAGCAGATGACTCATCGTGCCTCCTTCAGGCTTCCGATACCCAGCGAACCCGCGAATACCGGCGGAACTGAGGAGGGATCCTCGCTCGAGTCGGAATCTCCCGCGGCGGCCTCCGCCGTCTCGCCGTGCTCCACGATGTCCCCGTCCCGAAAGAGCACTCCTTGGGCGATCTCTCGCCACTTCGGCTTGCGACGGAGAAGAAACTCGAGGTCCATGCTGAAGTGCTTGAACTCCTCGCCGACAGCATCCGACATAACCGCTCGGGCTTCTGGGTCGCGCTCGAGCGCCAGGCGCTGCTCGTACCAACCGATCGCCTCCGCCTCCTCGGTGAGTGACGCGCAAAGCCGCGCGAACGTCCGCGTCTCATCGGGAAGCTCATGCGGCGGCTCGTGGTATTGGTCGAAGCCCATCTAGATCTCCTCCTCGACGGATGTGATTTCCAGGCGGATGCCCTCCATGCGTCACACTGGATCATGACACCTGGACGTGTCCCACAGCCCGTCGCACTGCGTGGTGCGATTACCGCGGCTTTCAGACACATTCTCAGTGCTCGCAGGAGCGGAGCCCAAACATTCCGGCGTGCGGGCCTCGTCCTAGATCTTTTGCGTCTTGTGCGGTGCCGGCCGGGAGGCACGTGTGGTGATGCGCCTCCCGACAGACGTACACCAACGATACGGCGGGCCACCTTTCAACTTCCGAACACGGGAAGCTGCTGGCGCAGGGAGCCCACCTCGGCAAAGAGATCCCTGTGTTCGCCGACGCGGGCGAGCAAATCGCCGACCTCGAAAATGAGCAGGGCCGGGTCTCGAGCCTCGAGACAAGCCGCGAGCTCCGACCACGGGACAGGGGTGGAGACGGTGGGGCGCTCCCCGGCTCGCAGGGAGTAGACCGCAACAGTGGTCTTGTGCACGTCGTTCTGGCTCCAGTCGATCAGCACCCTGCCGGCCCGGTCTGCCTTCGCCATCTCGGAGACGACGAGCTCAGGCCTGCGGCGCCTGAGCACATCGGCGACTGCGTGCGCGAAAGGCTTGGTCTGCTCGTAGGTGACGCCATCTTCGTTCAGGGGCACATAGACCTGCAGGCCCTTGGAGCCCGACGTCTTTGCGAACGCGCGGAGCCCGAGCTGCCCGAACATCTCGTGCAGCTCGAGCGCGACCTCACAGCACTCCACGATGCTCGCCGGTGGTCCCGGGTCGAGGTCGAACACAAGCGTGGTGGGGCGCTCGGGAGCGCCCGCGCGCGACAGCGAGGGGTGCAGCTCGATATTCGCAAGGTTCGCGAGCCACACGAGCGTCGGGAGATCCTGGCAGAGAGTGTAATGGACCTCGCGTTTGCTGTGCTCGCTCCAGATCGCGGTGGTCCTCACCCATTCGGGGCGATGAGCCGGTGACTGCTTCTCATAGAAATATTTTCCCTCGACGCCGTTGGGGTAGCGCTTGAGCGTCAGCGGACGATCGCGCAGATGCGTGAGCAGCAGCGGCGCGATCTGCATGTAGTAGCAGATCAAATCGGCCTTTGTGAAACCACAGCTCGGGAAGAGGGTCTTGTTGAGGTTCGTGAGCTTCAGCGTGCGTCCGTCCACCTCGACCTCCACCCCACCCAGCAAACGATTTCCGTTCTCGAGCAGCGCCTTCATCTCCGCGGCCTCGGCCGGCGGCGGCGGGTTGGAGATCTCCTCCGGCGCGTCCGGCCGCTCACGCACGACCTCGGTGGCGGGCTTGTCCTCGCGCAGCCCCTTGTAGGAGGGATGTCTGAGCGTGCCGGCACGGGTCCACTCTGTGAACTCGACCTCGCACACCAGCGTCGGCTCCACGAAGTGAGCGCCCTTCGGCGCTCGCGGGCCTGTGAAGGGGGAGTCTTTGCGAGCCAGCGAATCGAGCAGGCCGGCGAGGCGCTCCAACTCCTGCGCGTCGAAGCCGGTCCCGAGCTTGCCCGCGTAGCGAAGCGCTCCTCCGTCGTAGACGCCGAGATGCAGCGCCCCGATGCGCGTTGCGCGCGAGCCCTTGCCCTCCGTCCAGCCGGCGATCACGAACTCCTGGCGCTGCACGTTCTTGATCTTCAACCAGCTGCCACCCCGCCCACCCGGCGTGTAGGTCGAGTCCAGGCGCTTGGCGACGATCCCCTCGAGTCTCTGCTCCTTGCTCGCCGCCAGGAACGCCGTGCCCTCGCCGCGTCGGTACTCGGGGGTGCGCCAGTGCTCGTCCTGCAACTTCAACGCATGAAGTCGTGCGCGGCGCTCGATATAGGAGAGCTCAATGAGGCTATGCCCGTCCAGCCACAGCAGATCGAACAGCAGATATGTCACAGGCGTCGTCTGCGAGAGATGGCGCACCGCCGTCTCGCCGCGCACGTGCATCCGCGACTGCAACGCTTGAAAGCTCGGACGGCCCTGCGCGTCGAAGGAGACGATCTCTCCGTCGAGGATTGCCTCGTGAGAGCCGAGCGCCTTGTTCAGCGCGCGCAGCTCCGGATAGGCCGCGGTGACATCGTTGCCGTTGCGACTGACGAAGACGATACGACCAGGCTGGGAGCGCGCTATCGCCCTGACACCATCCCACTTCACCTCAAACGCCCAGACGGAGTCATCGACCGGGAGCGCCGAAAGCCTTGCGAGCATCGGCTGGATGGACTCGGGCATCTCCCGCGCACTGGGATCGGCGGGAGCGTCCATGCGGTGAATCATCCAGTCCTTCTCAGTCTTTCCCGCGCGAAACAGCGCATAGCGGCCCCGCAGTCGCTCTCCGTGGAAAACGACGACGAGCTTGCCCGCCTCCCACTTCTCACACTCATAGGTCCCGCGATCCCAGATTGTGACCTGCCCAGCGCTGTAGGCGCCGGCGGGGATCGTGCCGTGGAAGTCGATGTAGCTGAGCGGATGATCCTCGACGTGAACAGCCTTGCGGTTGTGCTCGGGGTCCTCGGGGATGCCGTTCGGGATCGCCCAGGAGGCGAGCGCACCGCCACGTTCCAGGCGCAGGTCCCAGTGAAGGCGTCGGGCGTGATGCTCGTGGACGACGAAGCGAGCACCGGGACCGATCGTATGATCCGGCTTCGGCTCCGGCTCCGGTGTCCGATCGAAGCTTCGCTTGCGTCGATACTCGCCGAGCCCGCTCCTCGCCCCTTTGTCGTGCCCATACACCACGAGATACCCCGATCCGCCGCTGCGCTAAGCCGCGGGGGTCGCAGGGATCCCCGGGAACGACACAGACACACCTACGGTATTGCGGCACTCGCGCGGGCGACTTTTACCATTCGCAGGTGTCGCGGACCCGTTACCACCACCGGCGGATTCAAGCTGTTTTGAGCTCCTGAGGCGCCATCCTCGGGTTGCAGATGACCTCCCACAAGTGTCCGTCGAGGTCGCGGAAGTAGCCGGAGTAGATGCCCCAAGGACGATCGTGCGGGCGGTCGGTGAGCGTCGCGCCGGCGTCCTCGGCCCGGGCGAGCAGAGCATCGACATCCGCCGGATTGGCAACCAAGTGTCCGATGCTGAACTCGCCAGTTTGAGCTGGGGCAGGCGCGATATTGGCATCCTTCGCAAGCTCACTGCGCGGATAGAGCATGAGCATCGAGCCACCTTTGAGCTTGAACATCGCAGCCGCCCCCGCGGGCGTGAGCTCGTCGCCGGCGTATTCTGTGCCGACCAGCTCGCCTTCGAGGCCCAGGCCATCGCGGTAGAACACGAGCGAGCGCTCGAGATCGCTCACCGCGAGCGTGATCACGTCGATGTGTGGCTCCATCTGCTGCCTTTCTGCCCGCGCCCGACGAGTTTCGCCTCGAGCAGCGGTCTAATCTCTTGGACAAGCGACCTCAGGAGGATGACATGCAAGCGGTCGACCGTGTACGCGTCGCGCGCGAAACCTACGGAGCTTATGAGTCGAGCAACCGCGAAATGGTGGAGAAACACTTGGCGGAGGACTTCCGCTTCTACAGCCCCGCCGACGTCGGAATCGACCTATCGACCTACTGGACACGCTGCTGGCCGAACGCGGGGACGATCGCCAAGTTCGAGTTCAAGCGAATCATCGAGTGCGGAGGCCAAGAGGTCTTGGTGACCTACGAGGCGACCAAGACCGACGGCAAACGCTTCCGCAACACCGAGATCCTCACTTTCGAGGGCAAGAAGATCGTCCGCGCCGAGGTGTACTTCGGCTGGAACCTGGACTGAAGCGCAGTACAGTTCAATCCTGTGCGTCGAGGGCCTCGACGGTCGAATCGAACACTTCAGAGTCGATTGGCGCAATTGACATTCACCGACACACTCGCCGCGCTCCGCCCCCCTCAGCTGTCAGGCCGCTGAGTCATGGTTCGGGCGCAAGCCTCATGGTGCCCGTCCTCTTGTCTGTGCACGGTTTGGTAGCCTCGCTCGGCCCGCAACAGATAACCGGACAACGACCGGAGATTGGAATGCCCGACCACAACAGCCAACGGCGCATGTTCGTCATGCGTCGTAGGATGACACCTACAAGCGTCGCCGTACTGGCGCTTTTCGTTGCGCTCGGCGGCACGGCACTCACACCAGGAATAGCGCAAGCCTCTCCGCACCGCCGACACTGCGGCTCGATCAAAGTCGATGCGAGTCCATTCCAAGTCTTTGTTGAAAGTGGCTCTGTATCCTGCGCCGGGGCGCGGGCCGTAATGTTTGCTCTGTATCACGGGCACCACCCGGAGCGCTGTTACCGCGACGTTGCCTCAGAATGCCACAATGGACGTCCTACGGATGGAGCCAACACCGTGATCTTGGTCGGCTCTTGGCGACGCGGAACAGGCGCCGGGGGTGGTGGGTGTACTCGTGGCCGTGAACGAATCTCAGCCACGTATATCGAGTCATCCGTAGAAAAGAGCGCACAGGCCAAGCGCGAAGATGCAGAAAACAAGACGGCCGTGAACGAATGTGAGAACAATCCGGGCGATGCCCTCATTCAGGAGGGCTCACCGCCACACTACATCTATGAATGTCTGACCTGGGAAACGCTCGCCAACTTGATCTCCGCTGCGTGAGGCAGCAGCATCACCCGGGCCTGGCCACCAAGCGCACCGCCCGCCGAGTGTTCGTAAGCCGGGCGTCATGCAACCGCCGCAAAAGACGCAACGCTAACCTCGCCAACAGCGAGCCCGTCACCCGTTCACCTTTGTAAGGACAACACCCATGTGTCGACCAAGCAGACTACGAAGCGCAACCGTCTCACCCAACTTGAACCGCACACCCCGGTCACGATCTTCCCACACCCCGCTGAACTCGTTGGGGATCGTCACAGGGTGGTCTATTCCGGGAGTGTAGCCGACAAGCACAAGCCTGGCATTGTGCCAGTAGGCGAAGCACTCCGCAGACCTCTCAATCATGAGCCAATTATGCAATGGCTCGTCGAGCGACGCGACGAGCTTCGCGAGACGGCGCGCGGTGACCGGAGTGTTTTCATCGGCAGCGGCATGAATGTTGATCTGAAGGGCTCGATCCATAAACCCAATCGCCTCGTGCACCCGTCCGTCGCTTACCGCGAGCCAGGACGACGATAGGAGTGCCACCGCCGAGCGATCGGTTCGTCCTGATGCTTCAGAGAGCTGAACTGCGTTCTGAAGGCACTGCCTTGCTGCGGCAAAATGGTTTCGTCCACGTCGAATCTGAACCTGACCTAGCGTAATGTAGGCCGCTGCTTGGTGCTCCGCCCCTAGATCCGCTGTCACGTCCGCCTCTTCCAGTGCCAACTCTTCGATGTCGGCCAGAGACGCGCCTTCGTGATGATCAAGAAGATGATTGACCAAGGTGTTGAGGATCTGGTAGAGGTTGAGTCTATCCTCGACCGCCGTGGCCACTTGCGCAGCTGCGCGCAGGATCTGCTGTGTCTCATGATCGCTGCTCTTCTCCTTGATGTCTATTACCCCAAGGAGATGACCAGCGACGGCTGTCTCTCGTGTGCTAGCTTGCGCCGCCCATACAACACCAAGGAATTTCCGTGCCGCACGGTAGTCGCGCTCCAGATAAGCCAGACGACCACGTGCGTACGCAGCCTCGATCTCGAACGAGGCCAGTGATGCCTTTTCCTCAAAGAGTTCAATCGCCGCTTCCACATCGGCGATACGCTCACGGTTTCCTGCGTCGGTCACAACGTCGCAGAGTCGCGCCACCGATTCACGCGGATCTATCTCGGCGAAATGGTAGGCCGCGCGCCACTGAGCCACTCTTGCGTCCCGTTCAGCAGGATCTTGCGCCTCGTCATGATCTCGCGCGAAACGCTCCGCGAGCAACGAACTCAGACGAGCATAGTCAGGAGCCTTCGACAACTCCTCGACGAAGTACTCGCGTACGTGCTTCTCGATTCGCCAACATGTCCGCCCGAACGGCATGACGACGGGCAAGCGCTTCACACGTGCGAGCATGGCCCGCGAGGTTCCATTATGACCCACTAGCTCCAGCAACTCTAGCCCCAAGTCATCGTCGAGCCAGTGCGGCAAGGCGCATACTCGCGTCGCAACGCGGAGTGCTGGGTCCAAGTAGCTCGCGTAGTAGTCGTTGCCTGTCGCTCCGCTCACAGGGACGGCTCCACAAAGGCGGTGACGCGACGCAGCATCTCATAAAGGATACGATTAGACGCCCCATTCGCGAGCCGGCAGAGCATCTCTGCCTCGGCCGCTGCCTCCTCGTACTTGTACCCAAGGACGCGAGTCAGGTGGAGCGCCAGATGCTTCGCTCGGAATGGCTTCAAGCGATGCACCGAAGCCGACTCTGGGAGGTTGAGCTTGCTCCCGTCAATGACGACTATGAAGCCATTTGTCAATGTAGCCGCTCGCTGAAGAAGTGCCTCACACCAACTCTCCACTTCCTTCGTGGCGGCGCTAGGGTTCTGCAACAGCAGGATCGCGGCGCCTGCACCGACAGCCCCAAGCACCGCATCCTGTAGGTCATTGGGAGTTCGGGCACGTGAGATCAACCCGACGTCGAGATGACGTTCCGGCCCTGTGGCCACGACGCTCTTGCTAGGCCCCGCATCGGCGGCCACGAGAGAGCGAAATACCTCTGGAAGGTCCCTCACGTCGTAGCCAAGACGTGCCGTTAGGTCCAGGTGCAGGGCGATCACCGATTCTGAGGCCGCTAGCGCGAGAGTCCACTGAAGAAGGTAGCCGGCGTCGGAGTCGCGCTCGTCGCGCAAGCCGACGATCGTCAGCTTGTCCGCACGCTCCCTGATGCCGGTCTCGATCTCATCACGGATCTGCGTTCTATCGATGAGACGATCCCGGGCCAGCTCAACAGCCAGCCTACGACGCGCTGCATCCGGTAGGTCGCGGAAGATAGGCCCCTCGACGACCTCGCTGTCAAGCAGGATCTTTGGCCCCCAGGCGAACGCTCCGTCTAGTTCGTCGATCAGCACAGCGTTTGATCTCCGCGCCTGCTTCAGAAGTCGCCTTGCCAGCCACTCCGACACGCCAGCGCGGTATTCATCTGAGCTCTCGGGGAAACTCAGCCGTATGAAGATATGACGGATCGATGTCGGCGTCCTTCGAACGAAATCGACCGTCGTAACGTATTGGTGAACATAGAAGTGCAATTGGCCCGTGGGCGAAAGATCGTGCGTGTCTTGAGGCCAGACATCCGCGACTCTCGCACCGTGTAGATCCAGCTCGTCCGCCATCATCAGCATGGCCGCTACTGCGGGTAGCCGAGCATCGTCGTTGCCCGGTCGAAGCTTTCGTTCGCGCAGCTCCAGCACGTCGTCGTCGAAGAACCGGCTTCCGTGGGACTCCGCGACGATCGCGATCGGCTCGAGAAAATCAGAATTCGCCGGGAGGCCAATCTCGAACTGGTCGCGTAGGCGTGCCAAGGTTCGATCGATGATGAGTTTGCGCGACCACTCGGGATGTCGTTCGCGTACAAGATCCCAGTCCTGCGACGTCATTTCCTCGATTCCACGACCGTCGATCTTGGCGTCTTGCATGCCGAGATCATGTAGATAACACGCGGCGAGCAGGACGAAGAGCTCGTTGCGGGTGAGCAGATCTTCTCCGTCGAACGCCTTCGCGAGCAGCTCGATGATCCGGCGCGAGTGCCCCTCGGATGAGTGATCACTGAACCACGCAAGAGTCACCTGCCTCCAGTTCGTGGCTTGGGCCTCGCGGATCCGAGCGAGATCGAGGTCCAGTCGCGCGTCCCGCTCGGTCCCTACGAAGCAAAGCTCGCGTAGGCGCTGCTCGAGGACAAGATCCGGCATGATCGCTGCAGCCTATCTGGACCGTCCTACCGCTGGGTTGCATGAGCGAATCGCGCACTCACGGGGACGGCTGCGTCGGCTGAGGAACAGCGATTTCACGTAGCACGGGCCGCTACACACGTCGGAAACCCAAGTGGACCCGGAGGTCGGAGCTCTCCTGTGGGCAACACAAGAGATCCATGGACACGACATGTTCAGCTAGGTGCTGGGCTTTTCAAATGCCCGATGACCATCTCGACCTCGCGCTCATTGGGCGCATAGTCGACGTCCGAATGTGGAGCTCGATCGTCGCCCTACACGGGCGCTACCCGCAGGCCCTTGCGCACCTCAAGGACGGCTGGTGGAAAGATTCCGCCCATGTCGAGACACTGTGCGCCGTCAAGAAGGAGACAGCATCACGAGCGTCTGACAGCCGGGCGCACCGCCCAACGAGTGGACGCGCTAAGTTCGTGTCGGTGACGGTGCATGTAGCGGTCGGGACGTGCCGTCAGCCCCGGGCATGCCTCTGACGTCGTGCCAGACTCACTTTCCGAGCCGAAAACCAGTCGCGCACCGCCAAGCGCAGACTGAGAACCTCATCCTCGGCTAGCGGACTGCAGTGAGCAATCGGGCCGCGGATCGTGTTCAGGTCCGCCAGCACCCGCTCAACCGCTCCCTTTGTCGTGAAGATCGCTCCGAAGTCGTCCCAATTTGCCTTGATGATGTCGCCCAACTCGCCGAACGTCAGGAAGTCGAGCGGGTCCACTGACCTGGGCGTAAACCCCTTCTTCGCCTCGGTCTCTTGCCGCTTTCTTCGCCGCATTGACTAGCGCCGGTGGGACTCTTTGCTCCCACCATTCGTCGCCGTGGGTACCTTGCATCTGTCCGCGAACAGTGCGTCATATGGTCTTCTCCAGCGAGTAGAACACCTCATAGTGCGGTGCCGGCAGTGTCGGACGCATCCCACGAGAGTCTGCGTGGGGTGGCCCCCGAGGTCATCCGCGCAGGGCGGATGATCGCGAGGTACGCGAGGGCATCGACCAAGTTTCGACCGCCGTTGGGCTATCGCATCGAGACTCTCGTCCGGCTGTTGAGCGTCTGGTTGGCGCTTGGATGGGATTACTGGAGGGTGCGGCGCAAGTGGCGACGAGCCGCCGTCCAAGAGGACCCTCAATATTCCCCCCGACCGAGACGCGGCTCAGGGTTTGCATCAACATCTCGATCTCTTGGGGCGTGTAGCCGGCGAACTCTTGGCCGTGCCAGACAACGCGCGTGTGCACCCTCTGGCTCGTTTTTGCGCTCGGGCTCTTCGTGATCTCGGCATCTCTGGCGCTCTCGGCCAACTTTTCGATGAGTTACCGAAGTGTTGATGCGCGGGACATTAGGGCCCGGCTTGAGGCCGAGGACGATTCCAACGACGCGGCGCTGGCCGTAGCTGAACTGCACGCGGAAATCCTCGAGACAGCGCAGGAGAAGAACAGCTTGAAGGGGCGCCTCGTGACTGTCGCTCTCGGCATTGAGGTCGCTGCCGTCGCATGCGTGAGCGTGACGATTGTCGAGGTCATGACCCGTAGGTCTCCGCCGGCGTGCGGCACGCGAGGCCGGGGAGAAGACACGGGCGCAGAGGCGTGCGAGAGGGTCCCCACACCGCGCGCGGTCAGCACCCAAATCCTCCAGCGAGACTTCTCGTAGCGGCAGCAAAAATACGCGGAAACCGTGCCGGGCTGCCTGCCCTCGACGAGAGTTCTCAGTGGCGCGGCCACACGATGCTATTGGGGGCGTATAGTTCGCGGTCTTGCGACTGTGGGCTGTGCTTGGGGTGCTCTCTGTGGTGTTGTTGGGTGCGACTGTTGGTCTTGTCGTGCGCGGTAATCAGCATGCCTCAGCGAAACTCGAACCGCTGACTCGTGGTCTGAGTCGGCTCCACCCTGGCCACCTCTCCGAAGCAGAGGCGGCCGAGGTCCGCGCCGAAGAAGCGGAGGTCCAACGCGCTGGAGCCGAAGGCGAAGATCGCGTGCTCGCACAAGAGGTCGCCAATTTGTCTTCCAACACGGGTAATCACGGCCTGAACTTCGATCCCGTGGCTCTGGTGGGAGCGATCGGATCGCTCCTACTCGGTAGTGCATCTTGGGTCTTTCGCAACCGAGACGCGAGTGCGTGAGCGCTCGGGTCATCGGGCTCCTCGTCGGGAAGCTTATGCAGATACTTGTCGCGGACTCGTGGCTCAAGCGTATTTGGGTCACTGTCAGCGCTGGCGACGATGGACGTCGAGGCTTCACCGATCGGGCAAGCAGCTCTTGGCCATCGACGGGACCGCGCCCAGCGCCCCCGTCACCACACCCGCGCTCACACCAAACAACTTGGTGGTGACAAGCAGCAGACAGCCACACATCGCGAGGGCCAAGCACGCCCCCGCGATCACCACGCGGTTTGAGTTGAACACGATGTGGCGCTTGTCGTCGTGACGGAAAAGAAAGCGATGCTCAGCAGACGGCGCGATCGTGCAGACCGCTGCGAGCGCCGCCAACACCAATGTCACGAAATACACGGT
>DATCEK010000021.1:0-11933 GCA_036510155.1 Solirubrobacteraceae bacterium
CTACCTGCGCTTCTACAACAACGACCGCGTCCACCACGGCCGTCTCACCCAAGGACGCATACCCGCAGACATCGTTTACCGTGCCCGAAAGATGAAGGCAAAATGAGCCACACCTGTCGGCACAACCCGGAGACAGCCCAATCTAAGCGCTCCGGCTACACTGGAGGAGCAAAACATCCACGGGGACGACAGGCTTCGACGCGGTTGGCTCGTGTGGATGGTCGCGAGTCGAGGTCCCGGGCGGCCTCGTAAAACACCCGGGAAAACCATAAGTGCGGACTCTCACGAGTACGCCCTCGCTGCTTAGTCAATAGCTAAGGCACGAGGTCTCGAGCCCCGCTCGCCTACGGCGGGGATCCTCGGGATCAGAAAGTAGGCTCACCCGGTGAGGCCCGCCTCCGCTGACCCGGGAACACTCAAGGAGGCTGGTCCCCCGCAACCCGGCCGGCGAGGCTAGCGGGAGACGAGACCAGAGCGCCGGCTACGCTCGTAGAAGCCATTCATACGCGACTGCGGACCCGGGTTCGATTCCCGGCGTCTCCATTTCGGGCAAAGACTAGGTTCGGTGTGTAAACCCTGGCCCACCGGAGCAGGTGATGCTCCAAGCACGTCATCGGCCTGATGCGCACGAGAGGCCGCGCTCCCGATGAAGGCGGCGGCCGATGCGGTCTGCCGGGCTGCCAGCCGCACCGTTCGCAAGAATCGCGGCGATGGACGAGACAATCGATCCCCTTGGACGCGTCGTGCACTTGGTCGAGGAGCGGTGGCAGCACATCGTCAACGGCCACCCGTACATGACGCCGTTCCGTGTCGAGGTGCTGCAGGCGGTCGAGGCGCCGACGGATCTGATCGAGCAGCCGCGGCCCGGCCAGGATTGGTTCTACCTGCGGGATGCAGGTCCGAGTAGGTGGCTCAAGGTCGTAGTAGCCTTTGACGAGGACTCCGTTGGGAGCATACGCACAGCATTCCCGAGGAGAAGCAAGCCATGACCGTCCATATCGGCCCATACAAGTTCGACCGAGTTCGCTATGACCATGACGCGGACGTGCTCTACCTCGCTCAGGGCGATCCTGCGCGGGCCGTCGATTTCGACGAGACGCCTGAAGGGCATGCTGTCAGCTTCGACGAGAACGGGGATCTCGTGGGCCTGACCCTGATCGATATCCGCAGACTCCTCGATGAGGCCCAGGGTGAGCTTCGGCTGGAGCTGCCCGCGAAGGCGAGCCCTGCAGATCTCGAGCTCGCCCTGGCATAGCGCTCAGCGTTTTCCGACGAGTGCACAAAGCAAAGCCTCGACCCGGGCTTGACGGTCTGGCATTCCTCCCCCTGGGATCCACTGATTTGCTCTATATGCCTGATTACGCGGAGGGACGCGCGTGGGTGGTGCTTGACATCGGTCGAGGACCAGCCATACACTGGCTGAAGTCAGGTTCACCTGACCAGTGGAGGTGGGGTTGTGTCCGATTTAGAGCGTTCTCCAAATAAGCGCGATGCGCGCGGCGACGGGATCGGCAGGGGGCGCTTGCGACGTACCGCTCCGCTCGTCGGCCTGACTGCCCAGACAGCCGGCGAGGCGGCGATCGCCAGATTGCGCGGCAAATGGACGGAGGCCGACAGAGGTGAGTTTTATATGCGTTCGGCCGAGCGCTACACCGAGCTGCTGGGTCACTCAAAGGGCGCGCTGATGAAGGTGGGACAAATGGCCTCGTTTGCCCTGATCAGCCCGACGGTGCCGGCCGAGCTCCAGTCGCTCTACCAAGCGTCGCTCATGCGCCTTTGCGACGATGTGCCTCCGATGGCGCCAATGCTCGCGCGCGAGGTGCTCGAGCGCGAGCTGGGCCAACGGGCAGAGAGCGTTTTTGCGCAATTTGCGTGGGAACCGCTTGCGGCGGCCTCGGTCGGCCAGGTGCACGCTGCCCAACTGCACGACGGTCGTGACGTCGCGGTCAAGATTCAGTATCCAGGGGCGTCGGACGCGATTCGCGCCGACCTCAAGAACACGGAATTGCTGGCGACGTTCCTGACGCTGACCGTCGGTGGCATGTCATCGCGGAGACTGAGCTTTGACTTGCGTGGCGCCGCGCGCGAGGTGGGGGCGCGGATCGTCGAGGAGCTCGACTATCGGCTCGAGGCCATAAACCAGGCAGAGTTCGCCGATTACTACCGGGGGCACCCGTTCATCCACGTGCCAGATGTGATCAAAGAGTTTTGCACCGGCCATGTCTTGACCCAGGAGCTGGTGCACGGTTGGTCCTGGAGCGAGGCCCTGACGGCTCGGCAAGAGCTACGCGATCAATGGGCCGAGGCGATCTTCCGGTTCGTATATGGCAGCTACGAGCGTATCTATCAGTTCAATGCCGACCCACACCCCGGCAACTACATCTTCCACGAGGATGGAAGCGTGACCTTCCTTGACTTTGGCTGTGTCAAGCGTTTCCGCCCCGAGCAGGTGAAGATCATGGACGAGGTCATGCGCGAATGCTTGCGCGGCGATGTCCTCGGAACCTGGCGGGCTTGCGTGGAGGCTGGGTTCTGCAAGTCCTCGGTTGCGCCTGAGGAGATATTCGACTACTGGCGAGGGGACGGAGAGATGCTGTGGGCGAACGAGCGCTTTACCGTCACACCTGAGTACGCGGCGAGGAGGATCGAGCGTCGGTGTTCGCCAAACGGCCCATCGGGCAACGTTTTCCGTCATATCACGATGTCGCCCGAGTACACGTTCATGACCCGGATGGAGTTGGGTGTGCTCTCGGTGATCGCGCAACTGCGCGCCTGCAACCTCTGGGGGTCGATAACCGCCGAGCACTTCGAGCGTGCTCAGCCGCTCACCGATATGGGCAAGCGTGAACGTGCATTCCTTGACGAAGGCGAAGTCGAAGTCGCAAACCCTGTTTGACGGTGGGCACGGCTACCGAGGGCACACCCGGTTCTGGGGAATCGGTCCGACGCCGGGTAGGCTGTCGGCCATGGCCTACACCACAGCCGAGGGCCGCCGGCAGATCCTCGACGATCTCGCCGGCGCGGCCGATGAACTCGCCGCTGCGATCGGCCTGCTGAGCGAGGCCTACGAGCATCTGGACGAACAGGCTGCCGAGCGCCTCGAAGAGCAGCTGTTCCGCCCGATCCAGGCGGCCTACGGTCGTGCCAAGCGCGTCTTCGCGGGGTTTGCCGAGCGACACGAGTTGCCTGGTCACACCTTCCAGACGCCGGCTCCGGTTGCGCCGTCGAACGGCACGAAGGGCCTGATCGACGCGGCTGTCGATGCCGCGGCTCGAGCGGATGGGATGCTGGGCGAGCTACAGGATTCGATGTTGCCGATCGAGGTGGGAGACGTGGAGCTGCGAGCCGGCCTCTCTGAGGTGCGCGAGCTGGTCGGCAGCGTCCGTGCTCGCGCGCGCGAGCTGGTGCGCACGCTCGGGCGCTAGAGCCGACTTCTACTCGCCGCCCGCATCGCGCTGAACCGCGTTCGGGCGCCGGACCGCTTCCTACTCCGCGCCGAGCCCGCGCACAAGCGCCAGCAGCGCCTCAGAGGTGCCCCGCACGTCCTGTCCGCCCCCGGCGAGGCGACGCACCGCGAGTCCTGTCAGCAGCGCGACCACGGCAGGTGCGTGACGCTCTCCTTCGGGGATGCCCAGCGAGCTCAGGGCGGCGCCCGCGATCTGTTCATGGGCCTCGAAGCAGCGCAGTGAGGCTTCGCGCAGCTCGGGATCGCGGGCCGCCTGAAGGTGGAGCTCGAGCTCCGCGATCTGCTGAGGAATCTCAGAGGGGACTGCGACTAGCTGCTCGACGGCTTCTGCGACCTGTTGCACGCCCGGTTTCTGCTCTGCAAGCTCCCGCGCGACCTGCCGGCGTCTCGCGGTCTCCTCCTCGACGTGTAGCAGCAGGCTCTCGCGCAGCAGCTGGGCCTGGCTTGCGAAGTGATAGGTGAGCGAGCCAAGCGAGACGCCGGCGGCGGCCGCGACGCGGCGGTTGGTCACGGCGGCCACGCCGCCGTCGGCGATCAGCTTCAAGGTGGCGCGCAGCATGCGCTCGCGCACACCCACGGCGTTGCTACTCGTCGCGTTGGGTGGATTGCTCGAAGTGAGATGCCCCCCGCGCGCTTGTGCCCGTGAGGGTGCGCGGGGGGCATCGCCCTTTTCGGCTTGCTCTCCGCGCTCCTCAGATGCCTCGTTGCCGGCCGGTGCGACTGGGCCGATCATCGTGGCGCGCACGAGCCGATGGCGTGCGGCGCAATCCGCTCGTCCCACCGCTCGACACACTCCAGCTGGGCGGCGAGCGCCAGCAGGCTGCCCTCACTGCCGGCCGGTCCCAGGAGTTGCACGCCAAAAGGCAGACCGTCCTCGGAAAGCCCCGCGGGAACGCTGACGCCCGGCCAGCCGAGGACATTCCAAGGCCAGGCGTAAGGGCAGGAGCCGGCGATCACTTGTTGCGTAGACCAACTGGAGAGTCCATCGGTCCTGCCGACCGGGAGTGGCACACTCGCGCTCGTGGGAGTCATAAGCACGTCAAAATCCCCAAAAATCAAACCGATGCGATCGTGAAAGCGGCGCTCCAAGCGTCTGGCGAGGGGCAGGACGGTCTTGCTCAGGACGCCGCCCACCTGGGCTGTGGAGCGGGTGCGGGCGTCAAGCAGCGAGGGGTCTGGCACGCGCTTGGCCCATCCGTGCACTCCAGACTCCCCTCGTGCGATCAGCGTGAGGCCCATCAGGCCATAGCTGGGATGGTGCTCGCTGACGACGTGACCGAGCTCGGCGAGCACGCGGCCGATTCTGCGCACACCGGCCTCGATCTCGTGGTGTAGGCGCACCGGGGCGCCGCTGAAGGCATGTCGCAGTGAGAGTGCGATGCGCAATGGGCGTGGCTCACGGGCGATCGTGTCTGTGTAGGACTCCGGCGGCGGGGGAGGGGCATGCAGGTCTTCTGGATGGTTGCCGCTCAGCACGTCGAGCATCAGCGCGGCGTCGGCGACGGTACGGGTCAAGGGACCGATACAGGTGAGGCCGTTGAAGGACTCGGCATCGGGCCAGGTGGAGATGCGCCCGCGCTGGGGCTTGACGCCGACGAGGTTGCACCAGCCGGCGGGAATGCGAACCGAGCCGGCCCCGTCGGAGCCGAGGCCGGCGGGCACGATGTGCGCTGCGACAGCGGCGGCCGAGCCACCGCTCGAACCTCCGGGGGTGTGCTCGAGACTCCAGGGATTGCGTGTAGCGCCGAAGGCCGTGCCCTCGGTGAAGGGATAGAGGCCGATCTCGGGTGTGTTGGTCTTGCCGACGATCACCGCGCCGGCGCCGCGCAGGCGGCGCACCATCTCGCAATCCTCGGCCTTGGCCGCAAATGGCCCGGAGCAGCCGAAGGAGGTCGGGTGCTCGGCGAGGTCGACGTCGTCCTTGATCGCTATCGGCACTCCAAGCAAGGGAAGTCGCTCGCCGGCAGCGATGCGCCTGTCTGCCGCCGCTGCCTCCGCGCGGGCGGCCTCGGCCCGCACGACACGGAAGGCGTTCAGGGTGGGCTGGGTCGCCTCGATGTGCTCGAGGGTCTGCTGCACGAGTTGCGTCGAGCTGACGCGGCCCTCGGCCAGCGCTGCCACACAGCCAAGTAGATCTCGCGGGCCATTGGCGCCTTCGGCGTCTGCGGCTGAGCTTGATTGGACGGTTGAGGACATTTTTTGGATTGGAGGGGCGTGCTTTTCGACGCTCCCGCTCAGATCGTCGATATGCGCCGTTCGTTCGAACGAACGGTAGCAGTGCGCAGGTCGTCGTGCGCCGATGGGAGACTCAGCCGATGCGCATCGACCCGCCAGGTTTGGACACCCCAGCGATCGTGCGACGCTTCCACGAGGCGCGCCGCAGCGAGGACTTGGTCGTGCTGCAGGGATTTCATGCACTGAAGCACGCGCTTCGCTTTGGCGCCTCCGTGGAGTTGGTCGCATGCTCTGACACAGCCGAGCTGGCGCGCCTGGGAGGAGACATGGCTCCCGATCTGATCGAGCGGATGCAAACGCTGGCAGTCGGCCTACCCGCTGAGGCCTTCAAGCGGCTGGGACCCTACGTGCCGCACACCGGTGTGGTGAGTATCGCTCGGCGCGCTGTGGTCGACCCGCTCACGGTGCTGGCCGCCGAGGGGCAAGCGCCGCTGGTGCTGCTCGAGGATCCGCGCCATTTCGGCAACCTCGGCGCCGTGATCCGCGTCGCCGCCGCCGCCGAGGCGGCCGGCGTGCTCACGACCGGCCGTCAAGACCCGTGGGATCCGGTGGCGGTCCGCGGCTCGGCGGGGCTTCACTTTGCGCTCCCGGTCGCGCGCTTGGAGGGTCTGCCGGAGACCGACCGACCACTGCTGGCACTTGACCCAGAGGGAGAGGATCTGCGCCCCGAGGCGGTGCCGGCGCGCGCGCTGCTGGCTTTCGGGACAGAGCGCGACGGGCTCAGCAAGAATTTGCTCGAACGCGCCGACGCGCGCTTGCGGTTGCCGATGCGAGCCGGCGTCTCCAGCTTGAACCTGGCCACGTCTGTCGCCGCTGTGCTCTACAGCTTGCGCTTGGGGCGGCTGTAGCCGCAGGATCGTTGTAAGGGTGGGGAGGTCGTCCGCTCGTATCTTCAAATTGGCTCATGCCCCCCCGCGCGCGCGGGGGCCATGACGGGTTTTGAAACTGCTCAGCCGGCCTCCGAAGGCGTGTACGGCGCCAGCTCACGCCGCGCGATCGAGAGCTTGTGCACCTCGTCGGGGCCGTCGGCCAGGCGTAGGGTGCGCAGGTGCGCGTAGGTCCAGGCGAGGGGAAAGTCGTCTGAGACGCCGCCGCCGCCGTGCACTTGGATCGCGCGATCGATCACCTTCAGAGCGATGTTCGGAGCGGCAACCTTGATGGCGGAGATCTCTGTGCGCGCATGCCGGTTGCCGACGGTGTCCATCAGCCAGGCGGCCTTGAGCGTCAGCAGCCGCGCCATCTCGATCTCGATACGCGCCTCGGCGATCCAGTCCTGGATGTTGGCTCTGGTGGCGACGGGTTGGCCGAAGGTCGTGCGCTCCACAGCCCGCTTGCACATGGCTTCCAGCGCTCGCTCCGCGGCGCCGATCGAACGCATGCAGTGATGGATGCGCCCAGGGCCGAGTCGGGCCTGGGCGATCATGAAGCCGTCGCCCTCGCCGGCGATCAGGTTGGAGGCAGGTACGCGCACGTCCTCGAAGAGGATTTCGGCGTGACCCTCCTGGTCCTGGTAGCCGAAGACGGGCAGCCCGCGCACGATCTGCACGCCGGGCGTATCGATCGGCACGAGGATCTGGCTTTGCTGACGATGCCTGGCCGCATCCGGTTGGGTCTTGCCCATCACGATCATGATCTTGCAGTGCGGATGTAGCGCCCCTGAGATCCACCACTTGCGCCCGTTGAGCACGTATTCGTCGCCCGAGCGCTCGATGCGCAGCGCGATGTTGTTGGCATCGGAGGAGGCCACGGCGGGCTCGGTCATCGCAAATGAGGACCGAATCTCACCCTCGAGTAGAGGGTTAAGCCACTGTTGCTTTTGCGCATCTGTGGCGAATTGGTGCAGGACCTCCATGTTGCCCGTGTCGGGAGCGGAGCAGTTGCAAGCCTCCGAGGCGATACGGCTGCGCCCAAGGATCTCCGCCAGCGGCGCATAGTCGCTGTTGGACAGGCCCGCGCCGTGATCGGCGTCTGGCAGAAACATGTTCCACAGGCCCGCTGCCCGCGCACGCCCCTTGAGCTCCTCCATCACCGCCGGTTGATGGTGCGGATCGCCGGACTCGCCCAGCTGGCGCTGGTACACGGGCTCGGCGGGATAGACGTGCTCGTCCATGAACGCGTTCAGACGCTCCTGGAACTCGATGCAACCCTCGCTTGGCTGGAAGTCCATCGTCTCCTCCTCGGCAGTGGGAATAGGATCATCGCCGATGAGCGAGGGATCGGCCAACTACAAGGCGGCGGGCGTCGACTACGACGCGCTCGACGAGGGCAAGCGCATGGCGATGGCACGCGCGCTCGCCACCTCCTCGCTGCTTGCCGCCCGCGGTGGGCGTGCGCTCGACGCCTCGCGTGGCGAGCCGGCCTTCGTGTTCGAGTTCGGCGAGAGCACGCTTGCCTTCGTGATGGAGGGCCTCGGCACGAAGTCGGTCATCGCCCGCCAGCTGCTCGAGCGTCACGGCATCAACCGCTTTGCCGACGTCGCCTACGACACGGTGGCGGCGATCCTCAACGACCTCTGCTGCGTCGGCGCGCTGCCGCTGGTCGTCAACGCCTATTTCGCGACCGGCGCGTCGGAGTGGTATGCCGAGCCCGAGCGCGCCGCGGCGTTGCTCGAGGGCTGGCAGCGAGCGTGCGTCGACGCTGGCTGCACGTGGGGCGGAGGCGAGTCGCCGTCGCTGCCGGGACTCGTCGCGGCCGAGGACATCGAGCTGGCGGGCGCGGCTGTCGGCGCCGTGCCGGCGGGGTGTAAGGCTGTCCTCGGCGAGGATCTGCAGGCGGGGGATGAGATCGTATTGGTCGCCTCGAGCGGCCTGCACGCCAACGGCGCCTCGCTCGCACGTCTGCTCGTCCAGCGCCTGCCCGAGGGCTATATGACCGCCCTGCCGAGCGGGCGCACGCTCGGCGAGGCGCTGCTGGACCCGTCTGTCATGTATGTGGCGCTGGTGCAGGCGCTGCTCGAATCGGACCTCGGGATCTCCTACCTCAGCCACGTGACCGGCCACGGCCTGCTCAAGCTGATGCGCCCCGCCAAGGCGCTGAGCTACCGCATCTCCGAGCTGCCCGATGTGCCGGAGGTGCTGGCGTTCCTGGTGGAGCAGGCTGGTCTTGGCAGGCACGCGGCGTACTCGACGTTCAACATGGGCTCGGGCTATGCGATCTACTGCTCCTCGGGAGCGGGCAGCCAGGTGGTCGAAATGGCTCGGCGACTGGGCTTTCAGGCCCTAGTTGCGGGCTCTGTGGAAGCCGGGGAGCGCCGCGTGATCGTGGATCCGATCGGGGTGCAATACGTCGGCGACGAGCTCGATTTGAGCGCCCCCGCGCAACCACCTAGTTGAACCCGTCGTCCGATACGGGTAATCTTTGAGGGCAAATCGCCAATGCTCCCCAGACGGCTGAGACGTCAGGGGACTCGATGTCGCCGGACCGTCAAGGACCGGAGCTACCCGGATCGTAGGCGGACCTGTCCCATCAACAGAGGAGAGAAGCTGATGCGCAAAGCATCCACCCGTTTGGCCTTGCTCGGCCTCGCCGTAGCAATGCTGGCTCTACCGGCGGTCGCAGGGGCGGCACCGGTCGTGACGCTCAAGGTCAAAGCCGTCCCGATCCCGAAGAATCCAAGCTCCAACGGCGGACCCACATGGCCTGGCACCGGCAACATCTTGGGCGCCGGCACGGCGGTTGAAGCCGAATTCACGATCAAAGGCACCGAATACGGCGGATTTCCATCGCCACTGACAGGTGTCACGGCCTCCTTCCCCAAGGGCTCGAAGGTCACGACCAAAGGCTTCACGACATGTTCCGCAGGGATTCTCGAAAGCCACGAAGTGCAGAATTGTCCAAAGAAGTCGGTTGCCGGCCCGAAGGGCGAAGCCGGTGGCGTGGTCAGCTTCGGCGGCACGCGCGTCCAGGAGAAATTGACCGTGCAGCCGTTCTTCGAGGCAGGCGGCAACCTCGGATTCTATGCCGAAGGGCGCGAACCGGCAGTGATCGAACTCCTGGCGACGGGCAAAATCCTGCCTGCCTCGGGCGCTTTTGGCCCGGTGGTCTCCAGTGAAATCCCGCTGGTCATCACTGTGCCGGGTGCGCCGTATGGGTCCGCGGAATACATCAAGGTCAAGGTCGGAGCCGCCTTCATGCACGGCAAAAAGCTGGTGTCTTACGGCACTCTGCCGAAGACCTGTCCGAAGGGTGGCTTTGCGGTCAATGCGGAACTGAAATTCCTCAGCGGGGAAACGGTCACGGTTACCGCGAAGCCCCCATGCCCAAAGAAATAGGGCCGCGACCGCGTTAGGAGAGGTTCCGGTGGCCGCCTGGTGTAGGGGGGCGGCCACCGGCAGGACTTGGAGGAAAGTAAAGGAAGAGGTACCTCAGAGCGCGCGCGATGCGCGTAAGGTCTGAGAGACGGCGGGACAGGGCGGCCGAATCCAAATAGGGTGGGCCGCCCTCTCCTCGTTATCGACATAGAGGTAGATCGGGTTGAGGACGCAGAATCAGGGGTTCAGGAGGGGCATGGCCGTCGTCGCGGGCGCTGTCTGCGTGGTCGCGCTCGTGGCCGCCGTCCTGCTCGCCACCGCCGCCGGCGGCTCCAGCGGCAACTATGAAGTCAGGGCGATCTTCGACGACGCCGGCAACCTGACCTCTGGGGAGAACGTCAAGATCGACGGGGTCAACGTCGGCACGGTCGGATCGGTCACGCCCACACCTCACGCACAGGCCGCAGTCGTGCTCGAGATCACTACTCCGGGCTTCCAGAGCTGGCGTGAAGACGCCAGCTGCACGATTCGCCCGCAGGCACTGATCGGCGAGAAGTTCGTCGACTGCCTGCCCACCAAGCCGCGCGTGGAAGGCACACCCCTGCCCCCGCCCCTGAAGAAAATCCCAGCGGGCCAAGAAGGCGCCGGTCAGGTGCTTCTGCCGGTCACCAAAACGCACAGCCCGGTAGACCCCGACTTGCTCGGTGACATCACACGCCTGCCCGAGGCCCAGCGTCTGACGATCCTCCTCAACGAATTCGGCGCTGGTCTCGCCGGCCGCGGCTCGGACCTGAACGCGGTCATCCGTCGTGCCAACCCGGCCCTGCAGGGAGTCGAAGAAGTGTTCGCGATACTCGCGAAGGAGAACAAGGTGCTGACCGATCTCGCGGTTGAAGGCGACCGTGCGCTCGCGCCGATCGCGGCGGATCGCGCGCAGCTCGTCGGCTTCATAAAATCGGGCAAGACCGTGGCCCAGGCGGCCGCCAATCAGCGCGGCGCGCTCGCCCAGAACCTGGCCGACTTCCCCGCTTTCCTCGAACAGCTCGGACCTGCGATGGAACGGCTGGGGCGCTTTGCCGAGCAGACGACGCCGACGCTCGAAGATCTCGGTATCGCGGCGCCCGGCATCAACAAACTGTTCGCGAGCACGGCGCCGTTCTCCAAATCCTTCGAAGGCTTCCTCGGCGCGGTCGGCAAAAACGCCAAAAAGACGGCCTCGGCCCTCACCGCCGTCGAACCGCTGCTCGCGCTGGCCAAGGGGCTCGGCAAGAACGCAAAGCCCTTCTCGACCAATTTCTCCGGGCTGCTCACGAGCTTGAAAAGCACGGGAGGACTCGAGCGCCTGCTCGACTTCATCTATCTCGGATCCGGGAGCGTCAACGGCTACGACGCGCTCGGGCACTTCCTGCGTGCGGAAATATTCGCGAGCACCTGTCTGAGCTACTCGGTCGTGACCAACCCGACCTGTACGACAGGGAAATTCCTCGGCGCCAAGACCGCAGGCACGAAGGCCACCTCCGCAAGCGCCAGCTCCACGGGCCTTGTGATGCAGCGCACGCTGGCGGTCTTGAAAGGGATGACCCCAGCTGAGGCGATCGCCAAATACCCGGGCGCGGTCACAGACGAAGCAAATGGCGCGGCCGGGGGGCTGTCGAGCGCTCCCGGCGCGACGCCGGCGGCCCAGCCGGTCGGCGGAGCAGCATCCGGCACGACCTATTACAGCCCGTCCACAGAATCCTCCGAAGCAAGCGGCATGCTGCTCAACTACCTGCTCGGCAACTGACCATGACCACCCGCCCGCCACTCTCCGGATCGCTGCTCGTGCTGCTTGCGCTGCTTGCGGTGTTGGCTCCGGTCGAAGCGGCGCTCGCGGAAACCACCTCGACGACTCCCACAACGGAAGCGACCGCACCCGCGGCTGCCACGACGACGACGAACGTGCCCGCCCCGCCGGCAGCCGAACCCACGCCAACGAGCACGGT
>DATCEK010000022.1:0-86980 GCA_036510155.1 Solirubrobacteraceae bacterium
GCTGAGCGGCTCTCCGACGGCTGCCGCAATCACTCCCCGCGCAACGCCCTGCCAAGACCAACGCTCACGCACCGCGGCAACCAGCGCTGCCCGCGTGCGATCCTGCAGCGTGCCGTCGGCTCCCAGCCAGGCCGCGAGCCGCTCGCCCAGTGCTTGTACCGCGCCGTCGTCGACCGGGAAGGAAAGCCATGCGCCAACCTCAGGCGGCAGCTCTCCGGCGAGCTCCTGGCTCACCTCGGCCAAACCCGAATGAGCGGCGCTGATCGGCAGTGCACCGCACGCTCCGGCCTCGACGGCGACCATCCCAAACGCCTCGGGAAATGTGCTCGGCACCACCAGCGCAGAGCACGCAGGCAGCACCTCCGCAAGCTCCTCGTGGTCCAGGCGCCCAGTAAAGACGATCCGCTCGTGGAGGCCGCGAGCGGCCGCCAGGTAGCGCTGGGCCTCGACGCGGGACAGCGAATTCAAGAACGCAAGCAGGTGACGCAGAGGCGTCGCTTGCCCCGGATCGTGGGGCTCGCTTCCTTGAACCTCCAAAGCACGCCCAAGGCGAGCGATCTCCTTCGCGCCGTCGAGATCGCCTGCGGCGAGGCACGCGACCAGGCGCTCCAAACCTGCGCGGTAAGCGCCGAAGCCCACGACCGCAAGCTGTGCGTCGGGGACCGCCCTCGTCACAAGCGGCCAAGCGGCGAGGAGCAGGTCCACGCCCTTGCTGACGATCAGCTTGCCCACGTACGCTACGAGCACGCCCCGTCTATCGAGAATCTTCTCTAGCGCATCGGCGACTTGCCGCTCGTCCCGCGTGAAAGCGCTCGATGGCTCGTCGATAGACGCGGGAGTGCCGTGCTGTAGGCGCTGCTGTAGCGCGCGCATCGCCGTCCAGGCATCTCGCGGCTCGTGCGGGCGGAAGCGCTCGACATCCACCCCGGGAGGACCAAGGCGCGTGCGCTGCTTGACCTGAGCCCCCTCCTCCTCGCCAAGCGCCCGCCAAAGGCTCTCGGCAGTGTGCAACGAGCCGACAAGCACCGTCTCTGCACCGGCAAGCCCCTCGCGGGCGAAGCCCATGAAGCGCTCGGGTTGAGGCTTGACCGTGTACTCGAGCGCGCTCCCATGCACCTTCACCGCATAGGGCGTCCGCTCGTCAAGCGCCCGAGCCAGGATCACCGGCCCCATCACGAGATGGTTCGCCAGTGCCGCTTCGGGGCGAACAAGCTCGGCGATCTCGCGCACAGCATCCACGTTTGCCTGGATGTAGCGGGCAACCTCCTCCTCCGAGCATTCCGCAAACGTTTTGGCCTCGATGCCCTCGTAGCGATCCTGCACGTACAGAGGAAGCAGCCCGCCGATGTTCGGGCGATAGACCGTACAGCCCGGAGAGCAGCGAGTCGCGCCGCCGCGACCCGGCTCGGCCCCCGCGCCCGCGTCCGCGCCCGCCCCGGCGGACGGCCCCCCAGCGTCTTGCTCGTCGCCATCCGGCTCGTCGTGAGCGCCTGCGATCGCTTTCAGTCGGAGCTCGCCACCATCCCAGTCTCCGGCGGCATCGACGAACGCGTAACGCTCAGGGTGGCGATCCTGGCTGAGGAGGTGCACCTCGTGCCCGAGCCCGACCAGCGCTTCGGCCAGGCGCGCGTTGTAGACGTTCGAGCCGGTCCCGCTCAACAGGTAGCCGTGGAAGATCAAGATGCGCATCCGTGCAGCCTATTCGCCCTCCACCCGCACGCTCATGCGCCCCAGACCATACGCCCATCTGCCCGGGCGCTCCGCTAAAGTCCCGGGCGTGAGCACGAGCCAGCGCTATCGCCTACGCACCCCTTCAACAGGCCGAGAGGTACTTGTGGAGGCTGTTCCCGGCGAGATATACCGCGACCGCGACACCGGTGAGGAGATGGAGGTGGTGGGCAAGCTGCTACCGCTGGCCCCCGACCCTTCACGTCTACCGTGGGCGGTCGAGAACCTGCGCTTCTGCCCGTGGTGCGAGCAGCCGGCTCAGAAGGATCTGAACGATTGCCCCACCTGCGCCCGGCGGATGGGTCCGCTCGGCGCGTGAGGACGCGCCCGTCTCGCTCGCGTGCGATCGCGCTCGCTGCGAGCGCCCTGATGCTCAGCTCCGGTCTTGGCCTCTCCGCCTGCGGTGGCACGAGCGTGTCGGACGCCACGCCAAAGAGCACGCCTGAAATAACTCCGCCGAACGACACCTCCGCCGAAAAGGAAGCGACCGAAACGACGTCGACGTCGAGCACCGCGACGACTTCCACAACGCCGACGACGACTGGCGAAAGCTCAACCAGCTCGACCGGAGGCAGCGAAAGCGCCTCTGGAGAAAGCTCAGAATCCGCGGGCGGCACCGCGGCCGGCGGCGAATCCGCTGAAAAAACTGCATCCGAAAAAGTGGCGTCTGAAAAAGCCGCGGCTGAAAAACCAACTGAAAAAACCTCTGGCAGCGTCGGCTCGAGCGGCGGCGCCAGCGCACCTTGATCGCCTGGCTGGAGGGTCCGGCATCGGGCTGCATCCTCGCCCTCGACCAACCGGGGCGATCGAAGGATCAGGGCGTCGAGATCAGCGTCGCGCTGTAGGTCAGGCGCGCCGTCTGATAAAGGCAGTAGTACTGCACGCTGGTGCCGATGCCCGTCTGTGCTGTCTGCGTGCCGGTGGTCGTGCACTGACCCTTCCCCCGACTCGCTCGCCATGAGGTGCCCTTGCCGAAACCGAGTGCGAGCGCCGGCGCCCAGGTAGGCACGGTCAAGGCGACAATGTCGCCCTTCTTGACGGCAATCGTGGTGGCAAGCGGAAATTGGGCGGTCTTGCCAAAGTACTTTTCCAGTGGGACGACAGGGCTCTGGCCGATCACCTTGTAGGTCAATTTAGGACTCTTTTCGGCGCGCAGGATCGCAATCCCGGCCGAGGCAGCGCCGCCCTCGTTGGCGTTGAAGAACTTGATCTGGGCCGCGGTCGGCTTGCCGAGAGAGATCGTCCAGGCGACGATAGTGCCTTCCCGAGGGGCCGACTCGGGATTGTTGTTGGCTTCGACCTTGACCTGAAAACCGGTCGTACGGCTGACAGCCAGGCACGAGGGCGTTGGGCAGCTGGGGACCGTGGCCGGTGTGGTGGCTGGGATCACGCCGACTTCGCTCAGCATTGCCAGCGAGCCGGCGGGGATGGCGAGCGCCAGCCCGCAGCCCAGGAGGATCGTGATGATCAGGCGTCTCATATGCGACATTCAAGAGGAAACACGGGAACAGGCACGATGTAGCGGTTCGACGCGCAAGCCATTATTCCCCCTTCGTGGCGACCCGCGATCCCAATATCCCCTGTGATCCCAACATCTGCGCTCACGCCGCAGACCCGATTGCCGCTGCCGCTGCCGCGATCTCGGCGGGATCGCCGGGCGCCGGCGTCCAGGGCAGCTTCAGGGGATCGTCGACGTAGCGAGGAACCACGTGAACATGGAAGTGGAACACCGTCTGCCAAGCGGCGGCGCCACAGGAGTTGATCAGGTTGACCCCGTCGGCACCCAGACGCTCCTTTGCGCGGCGGGCGAGGCGCTGCGCCGCGACGGCAACGGCCTCGAGCTCATGTGCGTCGATGCTCAGCAGGTCGGCCGCGTGCGTGCGCGGGATCACGAGCGCGTGGCCGCGTGTGGCGGGATTTATATCCATGAAGGCCAGCGTGTGCTCGTCCTGGTCGACGATCGTCGCCGGCAGCTCGCCCGCCACAATCTTGCAGAAGATGCAGTCTTGCTCGCTCACGGCGGTCATCCTAGCTGCGTCTACGCACTGCCGGGCGGCGTGTCACGGATTGAATGGCACAGCGGCAGTACATCACCTTTTGGGATATTACTTATGTATATATGATCTGTAGCCACTATCGGCAATTCCGTAAATAGAACAACACACCTTCTCCTTCAACTGCGCCCATCCTTGAAGCCAGAGGCCCCAACGAACGCCAATGCCTGCTCGCGTGTACCCACCTCGCCCGTGTATTGAGCCCGAACAAGCCCGGCCAGCAACTCGCCGACGTGCGGACCCAGCGGGATCCCGAGCTCTTGCGCCAGCTGATCCCCTCGCAACAACGGCTTGGGCGCGCCCGCTTGATGCCATCGCAGCGCATCGTCGAGCATCCGTCGAGCCAGGTCGAGGTGCGCCGCGATCGCCTGCTCGGCCTTTACCCCGCGTGTGGCAATGCGATCGCACACCGACAGCAGTGTGACATCGACCTCCACCGGCTCGCAGGCGTACAGATAGTCGTAGACCGCCCCACGCGACAGCGGTTGGGGCTCGTGCACCAGAAAGCCGAGGCGCAGATGGTGGCGCACCATAGCCGCGACGTGCTCACGCAGACGCACGCTGGCCCGCAAACGTCCGAGCACATCCCGAGTCAGCTCCGCCCCCTCTACGTCGTGCCCGAAGAACGTCACGCGCCGGTCGAACACGCGCACCGCGCGCGTGGCCGGCTTGGCGGCGTCGTGCAGTAGAGCCGCCCAGCGCAGCGCCTGTCCGCGAGTCATCCCGTCAGCAAGCGGCTCGGCCAGCAGTTCCAGCACGCGCGCGCGTTGCTCCTCGCCCAACGCCGCGATCGGCTCGGAATTGCTCGTGCCCGCTGTCAGCTCGACCGTGCGCTCGAACACCTCCAGCGTGTGGCCATAGACATCGCTGTGATGAAAGCGACTCTGCTCCACCCCACGCAAAGCTTCGAGCTCCGGAAAGACAACCCGTGTCGCGCCGAGCTCGCTCATCAGCTCCAATCCACGCAGAGCCTGTGCCGAGGCGACGATCCGCTGCATCTCGAGGAAGACGCGCTCGGGCGAGACCTGCTCCAGTCGCGGCGTCTGCACGCGCGCGGCGGCGATCGCCTCGGGCTCGGGCTCCAACTCCAGCTCGACCGCGACCCGTACCAGACGCAGGACTCGCAGCGGGTCGTCGCTGAAGGCATCCGCGCCCGCCATTCGCAGACGGCCGGCACGAAGGTCGACTACACCGCCAAGCGGATCGAGCGGCTCTCCCCCATCCAAGGGCTCGGCGATCGCGTTGACGGTGAAGTCGCGCAAGCGCAAGTCGGCCTCGAGCGAATCGCCCTGCATCGCCTCCACGTCGACCTGCCAGGTGCCCTCGCGCGCAACGACACGCCAGGCTCCGAACTTTTCTGAGAGGGCAAAGCAGGCCGCGGGAGCACCGGCGCTCTTGGCGGCTTGCGCGATCGCGCGGGCGCCCTCCCCCGGGTCGCCGTCGAGCACTACGTCCAGATCGGCCGCGGCACGTCCGAGCATGCGGTCGCGCACAGCCCCCCCGACCAGCCAAGCGCGCCGCCCCTCGAGCGCCGAGCGCACGATCTCGAGCGCCTGCGCGCTCATCAGCTCGTGCCGAGCGAAGGGGCCTGAGGACCGGTCGACCCGCGCGACGCGTCGCTTCGCCGGCTCAGCGAGCCCCCCGCCTGCCCGGCTGCCGGCTCGCGCGATGCTTGGCCGTCGTAGTGGTAGTCGCGTGGCACACGCCCGGTCAGCGCACAGGTCACCTCGTAGTTGATCGTGTCAATTCGCCGAGCCACCTCCTCGGCGGTGATCCGCTGATCGCCGCGCATGCCGATCAGCACGGCCTCGCTGCCATGCAAGTCGCGAGCCTGCGCGTCCGTGCCGAGATCGACGGTCAGATTGTCCATGCTGACGGTGCCCACGATCGACCGCCGTTGCTGGCCGATCAACACCTCGCCGTTGCTCGACAGCGCTCTTCGCCAGCCGTCGCCGTAGCCGATCGGGAGCACACCCAGCAGTGTGTCCTGCTTGGCGATGAAACGCCTTCCGTAACCGGCGCTCTGGCCGGGAGCGCAATCCTTGACCTCGGCCAAATAGGAGACCAGCTCGAGCGCAGGGTCGAGCCGGCGCGTCAGCGGGTCGATCCCGAAAGGGTCCATCCCATACACGCCGATGCCGCAGCGCACCATGTCAAAGTGAGAATGTGGCTCGCGCAGAGTGGCGGCGCTGTTGGCGGCGTGCACGACGATGTCCGGGTATGAGGCCTTGAGCTGCTCGGCCCAGCCGCTGAACGTCTCGAGCTGGCGCGCGAAGAAGTCGTCGTGCTCATCGTGGTCGGCGGTCGCGAAGTGGGTCATCGCCCCGGCCAGCTCTACCTTTGCGGTCTCGGCGGCAAGCGCCGCTACGCGCAGGCCAAGCTCTGCGTCGCGCGTGCCGAGTCGGCCCATGCCGCTGTCGAGCTTGACGTGCACGCGACCGCCACCTGCCTGCGCGACGGCAGCAACCATCTGCTCGCTCCATACGACAACGTCAGCCGCGGCCGCGAGCGCTTCCTCCAGCTCGACTGGGCTCAGAGCACCCATCACGAGCACTCGCACCTCGTGGAATCCCGCTCGCCGCAACTGCGCGGCCTCGTGCGCGCCCGCGACCGCGAGCCAGGTCGCGCCTGCGTCGAGTGCTGCGCGTGCGCTCTGTGCCGCGCCGTGGCCATAGCCGTCAGCCTTGACGACCACGCACAGCTCACAGCCCGGTTCGAGCTCTTCGCGCAGCCGCCGACAGTTGCGCTCGATTGCCGCCAGATTGACGCGCGCTAGCGCGCGACGTGCACTCATCGGCACCTCGCGGAGGGCAACGCGGCGATCACGTCGCCGGCGATGACACCCTCGCCTGCCCCTTGCCTGCGGCCAGCCTCGCGGCCAGCCCGAGCATGCAGCTGGACGCCTGTCGCGGCCGCGGCAAACGGCTCCATCCCCTGTGCGAGCAGCGCCGAGATCGTGCCGGTGAGTACGTCGCCGGTGCCGGCCGTGGCCAGCGCGGGACTGTTGCCGCGACTGATCGCGACACGGCCGCCGGGCTCGACGACAAGCGTGTCGTCGCCCTTGAGCACAACGATCGCCTCGGCCTGTTCGGACGCCCGGCGCGCGTGCGCGAGCCGCTCGCTCTGAACCTGTTCGCTGTCGATGTCCAGAAGCCGTGCCAGCTCGCCGGCATGCGGCGTGAGCACCGTCGGCGCCTCTCTCCCCGCGAGCGCGGCAAGCTCGCCGGCGTGCGCGTTCAGGCCGTCGGCGTCGAGCACCAGCGCGAGCGATGCCTCGCGAGCCAACTCGCGCGCGAAGCGAACGCTTTGGGGATCGCGGCCGAGCCCCGGGCCAAGCGCGAGGCACCCGGCGCGGGCGAGCGAGTCCTCGACGGCGGAAAGTCCCTCTGACGTGAGTGCGCCACCCTCGTCGGCCAACCCGAGCGTCATCACCTCGAGCAGCTGCACATCCAGGATCTGCTGCAACAAGGCCGGCACGCACGCGGTCACATAGCCGGCTCCGGCGCGCAGCGCGGCAAGCGAGGCCATCGCGGGGGCGCCCATCAAGCCGCGCGAGCCGCCAACGACGACGACGTGGCCGCTACTGAACTTGGTCGAGGCGGCCGCCCTGCGCGGCAATCCATCGAGCACGCGGTCGCCGATCAGGCCAATCTCGCTCGCGCCGGGGGCGCCGCGCGGGATGCCGATGTCGATCGTCTCGAGCTCCCCGGCATGCCCCTTGCCCGGATGGATCCAAAGGCCCGGCTTTGCCGCATGGAATGTGACGGTCTTGGCGGCTTGGATGGCTGGACCGGCAATCACGCCGCTGGAGGCATGGACTCCGCTGGGCACATCAACGCTCACGACGAGCCCGGGCGCGGCGTCGATCGCCTCAATTGCCTCTGCCGCTGCTCCATGTACGACGCCCGAGAAGCCTGTGCCAAGCAGCGCATCGACGATCACGCGAGCGTGCGCGATCGCCTCAGAGGCGCGGCCGTCCGAGAGCTCCAGCGGCGGCGGCCCAGAGAGGCGTTCGAGGTTGACGCGCGCATCGGGCGAGAGCTCCTCGGAGGCCGCCAAGCAGAGCACCGTCACGTCCCTTGCCGCCTCGCGCAGCAGCCTGGCAACAACAAGGCCGTCGCCGCCGTTATTGCCCTTGCCGCAAACGACAACCACAAGTCCATCTGGCACGAACTCTTCAACGGCGCGAGCGACACCCTGCCCGGCGCGCTCCATCAAGTCGAGCGAGGGTATGCCCCGCTGCTCTATTGCCCACCGGTCGACCGCCCGCATTTGCGAGGCGTCGAGCAACGACTCACACCAGTCGGGAAGCTCCGTCATGACGAGCGATACTAGGGGCTGGCTCGGAGATCCACCGGCTTTGAAGGTCTTTCAAAATGACCTGCACGTAAACACCCCCCTTGCCAGGATCAAGGTTTTGGGCACCCTCAAGCCACCCACCTACTCCACCGTGACCGTCTTTGCCAAGTTACGAGGCTGGTCGACATTCAGCCCGCGCAGCCTGGCGATCCGGTAGGCGAGCAGCTGTAGCGGGATCACCGCCAGCACCGGTTGCAGCATCCAGTCGATCGCGGGCACCGGGATCGCGACATCGACCTGGCCCTCCAGGCTGTTGCCCTCGGTCGTCAGGGCGATCACGTGGGCGCCTCGGGCGCGCACCTCTTGCATGTTGGAGACGATCTTCTCCTGCACCGGCGAGTCGGTCGCCACGCACACGACAGGCGTGGACTCGTCGAGCAGCGCGATCGGGCCGTGCTTCATCTCGCCGGCCGCATAGGCGTCGGTCGCGATGTAGGAGATCTCCTTCAGCTTCAGAGCCCCCTCCAGCGCGACTGGCAGCCCGACGTGGCGGCCCAGGTAGAGGAAGAAGTCTTTTTTCGCTTGCGCCTCGGCTACCTGCTGGATCTGCTCGTCGACGTTCGCGATCACCTCGTCGATGCAGTGCGGCAAACGCTTGATCTCGTTGACCAACTCCTCCAGGCGTGCGGGCGAAAGCGTGCCTCGCAGCTCGGCCAGGCGCAGGCCGAGCAGGTAGATGACAGCCACCTGGCAGACAAACGTCTTGGTGGCGGCTACGCCGATCTCGAGGCCCGCGCGTGTGAAAAGCACGCCGTCGGCGTCGCGCGTGGCCTGCGAGCCCATCACGTTGGTGATCGCTAGCACCGTCGCGCCGGCATCGCGCGCCTTGCGCATCGCCGCAAGCGTGTCAGCTGTCTCCCCGGACTGGGAGATCCCGATCACGAGGTCGCCGGGGCCGACGACCGGGTTGCGGTAGCGGTACTCCGAGGCGATATCCATTTCGACGGGCAGCCGTGCCCATTCCTCGATCGCGTAGCGACCCACGAGGCCCGCGTGGTAGGAGGTGCCGCAGGCGAGGACCACGACTCGCTTGATGTCGGCGAGGATGGCCTCATCCAGCGCGCCCGGCTCGTCCAGGTCGACACCGTCGCCGCGCGCCACGCGATCGGCGATCGTCTCGGCCACGGCGTCTGCCTGTTCGTGGATCTCCTTGAGCATGAAGGTCTCGTAGCCGCCCTTCTCAGCGGTCTCCTCGTCCCAGTCGACCTGTTCCACCTCGCGCGAGACCTCCTCCCCGGCGAGCGTCAGGATCGTGACGCCGTCGGGGCGCAGGACCGCCAGCTCGCCGTTGTCCAGGTATTGCACCGAGCGCGTCTGTGCCAGGAAGGCCGGCACGGCCGAGGCGATGAACTGCTCACCCTCTCCGCGACCGATGACCAGCGGGCACTCCTTGCGGGCTCCGACGAGCGTGTCGGGCTGCTCGGCGCTCATCGCCACGAAGGCGAAGTGACCCTCCAATTCGGCGAACGCCTTGCGCACGGCAACCGTGAGGTCGCCCTCATAGTGAGCGGCCACGAGGTGAGCGATCACCTCGGCGTCGGTCTCGGAGGTGAACATGTTTCCTTCGCCGATGAGGCGCTCCTTCAGCGCCATGTAGTTCTCGACGATCCCGTTGACGACGACATGCAGCCGATCCTCCGGGTCGTAGTGGGGATGGGCGTTCTCCTCGCTGACGCGTCCGTGTGTGGCCCAGCGCGTGTGGCCAATTCCCGTCGTGGCGACACGCTCGGCAACCGCCACCGCGCCGGAGCGCTCGCCGTCATCGAGCTTGGCCTGTAGCGCGCTCAGGTTGCCGACTGAGCGCACCGCTTCGATCTGATCGCCCGCGATCAGCGAGATGCCTGCGCTGTCATAGCCGCGGTACTCGAGCTTCTGAAGGCCCGCGAGCAGCAGCTCGCGGGCCGGGCGCTTGCCTACATAGCCGACGATGCCGCACACGGCGACGACGATATCAGCGGGTCGGCGGCCGGCCCGCGTGGCGTGGAGGCCATGCGCCGCACCTCTGGGTAGCGCCGGGCTGAGCCGCCGGCGTTGCCTCTAGCCCAGCTCGCGCTGCACGAGCTCCACCAGTCGCGAGCAGACCGCGTCGGCCTCTTCGTCACTCGGGGCCTCGACCATCACGCGCACGAGCGGCTCGGTGCCGCTGGGACGGACGAGCACGCGCCCGCGACCGGCGAGCGCCTCTTCCTCCGTCGTCACTGCCCGCGCAACGTTCTCGGAGCCTGCGAGCGCGCCTCGGTCATGCACACGTACATTCACCAGCCGCTGAGGCAGCTTGCGCATCGCTTCGCGCTCGCTCAGGTCCCGCCCTGCCAGAGCCTCGAGCGTTAGCAGTGCGCCCGCGATCCCGTCGCCCGTGCTGTTGAAGCCCATCTCGATGATGTGCCCTGACTGCTCTCCCCCGAGCGCCCAACCACTGCTGCGCAGCTGCTCGAGCACGTAGCGGTCGCCGACGTTCGTGCTGGCAACCTCGATACCGGCGTCGCGCATGGCCGAGTGAAAGCCGTAATTGGTCATCACCGTCACAACCACGCCATCGCCGGCGAGGCGCCCCTGCTCGCGCAGATGCAGCGCGGCGAGCGCGATCAGCTCGTCGCCGTCGACCACGGCGCCCGTACGGTCCACCGCGAGCACACGGTCGCCGTCGCCGTCGAAGGCGAAGCCGAGCGCATGCCCTCCCGTGCGCACCTGCTCGCCGAGCTCGGCGACATGGGTCGAGCCGCAACCCTCGTTGATGTTGCGCCCATCGGGGCTTGCCGCCACGACCGTGACGTTTGCGCCGAGACGGCGGAAGATTTCAGGGGCAACCTTGTAGGTGGCGCCATTGGCGCAGTCGAGCAGCACGTCGAGCCCGTCGAGGCGCAGTTTGGCGAAACGCGACTCCAGCTCGCGCAGGTAGTCCTCGTGCGTGCCGCGCAGCTCGCGCACATGTCCGATTTCGCCGATGCCCCCCGCGCGCGCGGGGGGCATCGCGCTTTTTGAGACACCCACACAAGTAGATCCACTCACCTGCAAGCCAGCGCTTGGTCGCTCGATTCCTCCGCCAGCATAGGTTCCAGCGGCGGGAGCGGCCGCTTCCGTCAGAGCTCTTTCAATCTCTTGCTCCTGCTCGTCGCTGAGCTTGAACCCGTCGGCGGCGAAGAACTTGATGCCATTGTCCTGGTAGGGGTTGTGCGACGCAGACAGCACGGCCGCCAGGTCGAAGCCGTAGCGCTTGATCAGCAGCGGCGCAGCGGGGGTGGGCAGCACACCTCCCAGCAGAGCTTCTCCCCCAGCCGCGCTGACGCCAGCCGCCAAAGCTGCCTGCAGCATTTCCCCGGACTCGCGCGTATCGCGCACGATCAGCACTCGTGGACGGTCTGACGGGCTGCGTGCGGTGACCGCCTTGCCGAGCGCCAACGCCAGCTCGGCGCTGAGCAACTCCCCGGCGACGCCGCGGACCCCGTCGGTCCCGAACAGCCTGGCCATGGGGGCGTTCAGCGCTTGGAGAACTGCGGCCGCTTGCGCGCCTTCTTCAGGCCGGCCTTCTTGCGCTCCTTGGCGCGCGAGTCGCGCGTGAGGAAGCCGCGGCGCTTGAGCTCGCCACGCAGGTTCGGGTCGGCCTCGAGCAGTGCACGCGAGATGCCGTGGCGCAGCGCGCCCGCCTGGGCGGAGATGCCGCCACCATGCAGTCTTGCCACCACGTCCATGCGGTCCTGATAGCCGACCGTCTCGAGCGGCTGGCGAATGTTGCGCTGCAGCGTGACGCGCGGGAAATGCTCGTCCAGAGTACGGCCGTTGACGAGATACGTGCCGCTGCCCGGCCTGAGGATGACTCGCGCGATCGCGGTCTTGCGCTTGCCGGTGGCCTTGTAGCGCGCTCCTGCGGCCAAGTCGATGGCGGCGCTCGAGATCGGCTGGGCGAGCGGCTCGACCTCGCCGTCCTCCTCTGACTTCGGCTCCTCGTCCTCATCAAGGGCATAAGGATCGGAAGGCTGCTCGGGTGCGAGCGGATCGACGCCTTCGGGAACGATGTCCACTTCGAGGTGGGCTCCCGGCACGGAGGGCTTTACGCGCGGAGCGGGCTCCTCTTCCTCGGCGTCGTCATCCTCGGTCGCTGCCTCCTCGGCTACAGGCTCGTCGGGCGTTGACTCCCCGGCGGCGGGTGTGCCTGGCGCAACCTGCTCCTCGGCTGGAGCCTCGTCCGCTACGGGCTCTACGGGTGTTGGCTTCTCGGGTGCGTCCTCCGCGACCGGTTCCGGGGCCGCGGGCTCCTCGGCGACGGGCTCCTCGACTGGGGTCTCCTCCGCGGCCGAATCGACGGTCGGCGTATCCTCGGCCGGGGCCTGCGCGGCCGCGTCAGGGGTCTCGGCGGTCTGTCCGTGCCCTTCAGGGTGCTCGGGCTGCTCGTCAGGTTGCTCTGTGGGCTCGTCGGCCATTACGCCTCGATCTCCATCTGTTGCGGTTTCTGGGCGACGTGGGGGTGCTCGGGGCCGGCGTAGACCTTCAGCTTTGTGATCTGCTTACGAGCCAGGCGATTGCGCGGCAGCATGCCCTTGACCGCCAAGCGGATGATCTCCTCTGGGCGGCGCTCGATCATTTCCTCGAAAGTGCGTGAACGCAATCCCCCCGGATAGCCCGAGTGGCGGTAGTAGCGCTTGTCCTGGCGCTTTTTGCCGGTGACCGCGATCTTCTCGGCGTTGATTACCACCACGAAGTCGCCCGTGTCAATGTGCGGGGTGTACTCCGGCTTGCGCTTGCCGCGCAGGACGTCGGCGATCTGCGTCGCCAGACGTCCCAACGTCTTGCCGTTGGCGTCAACGACGAGCCAGTTGCGCTCGCGATCTGTGGGCTTGGCTACGTAGGTCTTCATGGCTCAAAAAAGGCCGCACGCGATCTGTCGCGCGCGGCGAGAGAGACATCCTAGACCAAATCGGCAAAAACAGGGTGTTTCAACGTCGTTTCGCTTTGTTTGGCCAATTCCGGCGGTCTTTTACTCCCACTCAATCGTTCCCGGCGGCTTTGACGTGATGTCCAAGACCACCCGGTTCACCTCGCGCAGCTCGTTGATCATGCGCGAGGCGATCGTCTCCAGCAGGTCGTATGGGAGCCGCGCCCAGTCGGCCGTCATCGCGTCGTCGCTTGTGACCGCGCGGATCACGACCACATAGCCGTACGTACGCTCGTCGCCCTGCACTCCCACTGTTCGCACGTCTGGCAAGACGCAGAAGGACTGCCACAGCTCCCGGTAGAGGCCCGCCTTGCGGATCTCCTCTTGGAGAATGTGGTCGGCCTCGCGCAGCACGTCCAGACGCTCGCGCGTCGCTTCGCCGCCGACAATTCGGATCGCCAGGCCTGGGCCTGGGAACGGCTGGCGCCAAACCAGGCGCTCGGGCAAGCCCAACTCCGCTCCCACTGCGCGCACCTCGTCCTTGAACAAGGCCCGTAGCGGCTCGACCAGCTCGAACTGCATGTCATCTGGCAGGCCGCCGACGTTGTGGTGGGACTTGATCGTCGCGGCTCCTGTGCCACCGCCTGACTCGATCACGTCGGAGTAGAGCGTGCCTTGGACGAGGTAGCGAACTCCATCCGCGCCGCCGCCGGCCTGCGAGATCCTGGCGGCCTCCTCCTCGAACACGCGGATGAACTCGGCGCCGATCGCCTTGCGCTTGGCCTCGGGCTCGGTGACGCCTTTGAGCTTCTCGAGGAAACGCTGCTCGGCGTCCACCGCCACCAGCGGGACGCCGAAGGTGTCGCGGAAGGCGCTGACCACCTGCTCGCCCTCGTCCTTTCGCATCAATCCGTGGTCGACGAACACGCACGTGAGCTGATCGCCCACAGCGCGGTGGACCAGCAATGCCGCCACCGAGGAGTCGACTCCGCCGGAGAGGCCGCAGATGACACGTCCCTCCCCCACCTGCTTGCGGATGCGGGCGATCTGGTCTTCGGCGATCGACGCTGCCGACCAGGTGCGCTCACAGCCGCATATCTCGGTCAAAAAGCGTGTGAGGATCTCTTGCCCGTATGGGGTGTGGACCACCTCCGGGTGAAACTGGATGCCGTAGATGCCGCGGGACGGGTCCTCGACTGCCGCGACCGGCGAGCTGGTGGACGACGCCAGCGCCGTGAATCCATGCGGCGGCTCGAAGACGGTGTCGCGGTGTGACATCCAGCACGTCTGTTCTTTTGGCATTCCCGCCAGCAAAACACCCGGAGTTGTGACCGTCAGCTCGGAGCGACCGAACTCCCCCACCTCCGCCTGCTCGACCCTTCCCCCGAGGTCGTGTACGAGCAGTTGCATCCCGTAACAGATGCCGAGCACAGGCACTCCCAACTCCAGCAGGCCACGATCCAAGGCCGGCGCTCCCGGCGCATATACCGACGCCGGGCCGCCCGAGAGGATGATCCCGCGCGGTTTGCGCTTTGCCACCTCCTCCAGCGGGACGTGATGGGGCAACAACTCTGAGAACACACCGCAGTCGCGGATACGACGCGCGATCAGTTGCGAGTACTGGCCGCCATAGTCGAGGACCACGACCTCCTCACGGGTCTGCTCGCGCGCGTCGATGGCATCCCGGGCGTCATCGACGGCCGGGGCATCCAGGGATGTCGAGGTCATGTACTTTTTTTAGAATTTACAATAGTATTCACAAACGTAGCCACTTCTGTAAATTTGAAAATGACTGTCCCCACCTCCACGTCCCACAAACCCTGGTCACGCGTCTGCCGCCTCAGTCGTTTACGAGTTCTGCGGCCTTCCCGTTTGAGCCCATGCCGACGGACTGGTCGCGCTGTAGTTGCTTGCCCTCGGTCTGAAGCGACGGGGCGATCACCACCTCGGCGCGGTTGAACTCCGCCAGGTCCTTGTGACCGCACGTGGCCATCGAGGTACGCAGGCCGCCGAACAGGTTGAAGGCGCCATCGTTCTCTCGCGCCGGGCCGATGAGGATCTCCTCCAGCGTGCCGTTGCGGGTCGTCGCCACCCGCGCGCCTCGCGGGAGCGTTGGGTGGAAGGTGGCCATGCCCCAGTGAAAGCCCCTTCCCGGGGCTTCGTGGGCACGGGCCAGCGGCGAGCCGATCATGACCGCGTCGGCGCCGAGGGCGATCGCCTTGGAGACGTCGCCGCCGTTGCGCATGCCGCCGTCGGCGATCACCTGGCAGTACTCGCCGGTCTCGAGCATGTGCGTCGAGCGGGCGTGTGCCACGTCGGCAATCGCTGTCGCTTGCGGTACGCCAATGCCGAGTACCCCCCGGGTAGTACACGCCGCGCCTGGACCGACACCGACGAGCACGCCCGCTGCGCCTGTGCGCATCAGGTGCAAGCCCGTCTGGTAGGAGGCACAGCCGCCTACCACCACCGGGACGTCGAGCGAAGGGATGAACTCCTTGAGGTTCAAAGGCTCGGAAACGGTCGAGACGTGTTCGCCGGAGACGACCGTGCCCTGGATGACGAGCACGTCGAGACCCGCGTCCAGCGCGAGCTCGTGGTACTCGAGCACCTTCTGTGGTGTCAGCGATGCCGCGGCGACAACCTTTTGCTCCTTGATCTCGCGGATGCGTTGGGCGATCAGCTCCGGCTTGACCGGGGTGGCGTAGATCTCTTGCATCTCGCGCGTCGCCACGTCCTTGGGCAAGCCGGCGATCCGCTCCAGCTGCTCGTCCGCGTCCTCGTAGCGCGTGAAGATTCCCTCTAGGTTGAGGACCGCCAGGCCTCCTAGCTTGCCGACGATCGCGGCCGTCTGCGGTGAGACGACTCCGTCCATCGCGGAGGCCATCAGCGGCAGCTCGAACTGGTAGGGGCCGAGCTTCCAGGAGATGTCTATGTCGTCGGGGTCGCGGGTGCGCCTGGAGGGCACGATCGCGATGTCGTCGAAGCCGTAAGCGCGACGGCCGGACTTGCCGCGTCCAATCTCTACTTCCATCTGAGAATCCTTGCAGTCGTGGCGGACGAGCATAGCAACGGGCTTGACCCCCGCGCCGGGGTATGGCTTGGGTATTCTCGGTCAATGGGCGACGACAATTCCCCCGGGTATGTGCCCCAGGTAATCGAGGCGTCTCGCCAGGCCGCTTGGCAGGAGCAGCACCGCTTTCGCACACCCGAGATCGCCGAGGACCGTGCTCGCAAGTACATCAAGCCCTCGGCTCCGTTTACCTCCGGGAACATCCACATCGGGCATGTGCGCAGCTATTCGATTGGGGATGCCTATGCGCGCTTTTGCCGTGGGCGCGGCGAGGACGTGCTGTTCGCCTTCGGCTTCGACTCCTTTGGGCTACCCGCCGAGCTTGGCGCGATCGCCGGCAAAGAGCCTCCCAGCGACTGGGTGAATCGCTGCGCCGAGCACATGATTCTGCAGCTGCGCAGGCTTGGCTTTTCCTTCGACTGGGAGCGCGCTTTCATGAGCTCCGAGGCGATCATGTACCGCTGGTCGCAGTGGTTGTTCCTGACCCTGCTGGAGGCCGGGTTGGTGTATCGCGGGACCGGCAGCGTGGATTGGTGCGATACCTGTCAGACGGTGCTCGCGACGATCCAGGTCGAGGATGGGTTGTGCTGGCGCTGCCACAAATCCGTGCGCTTGATCCAGCGGCCGCAGTGGTACCTGCGCATCAGCGAGTACGTGCCGGAGAACGACCGGCGCCTGGCCGAGCTCGCCGCCAGTGGGATATGGGATGAGAACGCGCTTGCCTCACAGCGCTTTGTGCTGGGGCGCGTCGACGGGGTCGAGCTCGACCTGCTCGGCGCGGACGGCGAGCCGCTGACCGTCTTCACGCCGCACTCCGACGCGCTCGATCTGGCCCGCTTCGTAAGCGTCTCACCGAGACACCCGCAGATCGAGGAGTGGGCGCGCGATGAAGGGTTGGCTCAACGGCTTGACGAGCTACGAGCGGTTGGGTTGGAGCGAAGTGCGCGCGAGGCGCAGACGATGCCCTTTGTCGATACCGGGCGCCTGCTCGCATCCCCGACCGGTGGTGAGCCGCTGCCTGTGATCGTCACCCCTACGGTGGATGGGCGCTTCGGGCCTACAGCCGTGTTTGGCGTGCCCGAGCGCGACCGCACCGACGCGCTGATCGCCGAGCGGTTGTTCGGGCCAACCGAGGATACTCCCGCACCCCCTGACGGGGACACCCCGAAGGGCTCGCGCGAGCACGCGGACACGTCCTCTGGAGACACCCCCTCAACCCCACCTCACGCCTCCGTCCCAGGCGCACGCGAGGCCGTTCGCTATCGCGCCAACGACTTCACCATCTCCAGACAGCGTTCCTGGGGCACGCCGATCCCGATCGTCTATTGCGACGAGTGCGGGACGGTGCCGCTGTCAAAGGACGAGCTGCCCGTGATCCTGCCGCTCGACCTGACGCCGACCGGCACCGGCAATCCGCTGGCCGAGCGCGAGGATTTCGTGCAGACCACCTGTCCCAAGTGCAGGGGCGGCGCTACTCGCGAGACCGACACGCTCGACTGTCACTTCGACGCGCTGTGGCTTTGGGTTCCCGTCTGCGTCCCACCCGCAGAGCGCGAGCAGAGCCTGGAGCACATCCTCGCGCTCGAGGACCTGCGCGCCTGGCTACCCTGCGAGCGCGTCGTCGCCGGGTCGGACAGCGGCAACTTCGTCTTCGACCAGCGCACCGTCACCAAGGCGCTGCGCGACATCGGGCCGCTCGAGTTTCTCGCCGACGGAGAGCCGTTTGCCGGTTGCCTTTTTCACGAGATGGTGATCAGGGATGGGCGCAAGATGAGCAAGCATCTGGGCAACGTCGTCGATCCTGACGAGCTGGTAGCGCAGTATGGGGCCGATACCGTGCGGCTGGCGGTGCTCTATGCGGCGCGCGCTCAGCGTTCGCTGAACTGGAGCGACGGCGACGTCAAGCGCTGCCACCGGTTTTTGCGCCAACTCTGGGATTACTCGCACGCTCGCTTCACGCTCGATCCCGCCGAGCTGAGTCAGGACGTCGCGAACGACGTCGCAGCCGACGGCGAGCACCCAAAGGGCACAGGGCAAGCCGTGGCGATGGGACCCGACAAGACCGAGCACCTGCGCAAGCGCCTCGAGCAATGGTGTGAGACCGCTGTCGAGAAGATCACCGAGGACGCGCGCGAGCTCGAGATGCACAGCGCTGTTCGCAATGTGATGCGGCTGTTCGACCGCATCCGCGACTACGAGAAGCGTGTGATCGCCAAGCGCGGCTCGCTGTGTGCCGAGGACTACGAGGCGCTGATCGAGGCGCTACGGATGCTCGCGCGCGTGCTGATGCCGTTCGCTCCCCATATCGCAGAGCAGCTGCTGATCGACTCGATGCCCGCCGGCGCCGAGATCGATGCGTCCTGGCCTCAGGGGGAGCTTGTGCCACGATGAATCGGACAAATCGAAGTCAACCAATCCAAACCAGAAGGGGTGAGACCCTATGAGCACCGCTACAGGGCACGCAGAGGAGAACGAGACGACGCGCTCGTGCGTGACCGAACTGGTGTGCAAGCGCTGCGATGTGAAACGGCCGATAGGCGACACGGAGGCGTTTTGCCCCACGTGCGGTAAGTGCCTGGACATCGCCTACGATTACGAGCTCGCCAAGACTCGTCTGCGTGAGCTGCCGATGGACGAGCGTCCCCGCAACATTTGGCGGTTCTCCGAGCTGCTGCCGATCCGCTCGGCCCACGCTCAAGCCGAAGTCGGGCAGGTGTCGGGCATGACGCCGCTGATCCCGGCGAACCGACTTGGGGCACGGCTGGGCTTGAACAAACTGTATTTGAAGGACGACAGCTCGCAGCGACCGAGCTTTTCCTACAAGGACAGGGTGGTCTCGAGCGCGATCGCACGGGCGCTCGAGCTCGGCAAGAGCGAGATCGGCTGCGTCTCCACCGGCAACGTCGGCACGGCTGTCGCCGCACTGGCGGCCAAGGCCGGGCTCACGCCCTATGTCTTTTATCCCAACCGCCTGGAGCAGACCAAGGCGCGCGTCTGCCGCGCTCTTGGCGCACGGGTCTGCCAGGTTGCCGGCAACTACGACGAAGCCAACCGCGAGTGCAAGAAGGTGGCGGCAGCCAGCGGGCTCGAGTTCGCCAACATCACGCTGCGGCCGTTCTACGCCGAGGGTGCCAAGACGGCTGTTTTCGAGATCGTCGAGCAGCTCGGCTGGAAGGCGCCCGATCACATCGTCTCCGCCACCGCCGGCGGGACGCTTTCCTCACGGCTGCACAAGGGACTGGTCGAGTTGGAGACAGTCGGGCTGGCCGAGACGAGCGCCACGAAGATGCATATAGCCCAGCCGGATGGGTGCTCGCCGATCGCCGACGCGATCATCTCCGGTGAGCCTGAGATCAAGCCACGCAACCCGACGACGATCGCACACTCGCTGGCGATCGGCTCTCCCGGAGACGGCTACCTGGTGATCGACGCTGTCCTCTCGCGCAAAGGAAGTGCCGGCACGGCCAACGACGAGGAGATCTTCGCCGGGATCGATCTGCTCGCCGAAACCGAGGGGATCCTGACCGAGCCGGCCGGCGGCACGACGATCGCGGTGTTGAAGAAGCTCGCCGAGTCGGGCGAGCTCGATCCCGATGCGACTGTGGTGGCGATCATTACCGGCAACGGGCTGAAGACGCTCGAGGACCATCCCGAGAAGCCCTGGCCGAAGAGCGAGTGCGAGGTCGAGTCGATGCTGGCGGTGCTCAGCGACCTGCAGGGGCAGGCGGCCTCGGCGGGCCAGCCGCTGCCGGTCTAGGGCGAAATTGCCTTGCCCCCCGCGCGCGCGGGGGCACTGCGTTTTGAGACGTCCACCGACGCGCTGCGCCGGCTCGTTCGTTCGTTCGGAGAAGCTCTCAGTCCCCGGCGGCCGCAGCGTCGGCGACGATCCGCGCCTGCTCTTTTGCGACTCGCCCGGCCGGGATCGACTCGTCGCCGACTTGCAATCGGCTCAGCGCATCGCGCTTTTCCTCACCAGTGATCAGCCACAGCAGTGCGCTTGCGCGGTTCAGCACCGGATAGGTGACGGTCATGCGCCGCAGACCCATGTACTGGCCCGTGAGCGCTACGTCGCGATCGTCCACACCCAGCACCGGGTCGCCCGGAACGAGCGAGGCCGTGTGCCCATCGGCGCCGATCCCCAGATGGATCAGGTCGAAGCGCTCTGGCAGTGCGCTTGCGTACCGTGCCGCGGCCTCGTCCAAGTCATCGGCCGTGACCGGCATCGCGTGCAGCTGGCTGAACACCGCCTCTGGCAGGCTGTCCCACAGGAGTGTGAGGTTGCGATTGGCATCCCCGTCCGGTGCGATGCGCTCGTCGACCTGGTAGATAGCCGACTGGCCCCATGGGAAGTCTTTGCGGCGTGCCAGCTCGGCGAACATCTGGCCTGGGGTGTGGCCTCCGCTGACGGCCAGCGTGAACATGCGGCGGGCCGCGATTGCGGCCTTGGCGTGCTCGACGACGATCTCGGCCGCGCGCAGCGCCACGTCCGTATCGCGCGAGTGAACCTCGATCGGGATCGGCTCAGCGCTCATCCCACAGATGCCCGCTCGACGCTCATGCCCGTCTGCGCTCGCCGCTCATCGCTCACGCAGCGAACGGTAGCGACGGATCAGCGCATTGGTCGAGCTGTCGTGCTCGAGCGTCGGCTCCTGCTCGGCCTCCAGCTCGGGGATGATGCGCTTGGCCAGCGCCTTGCCCAGCTCGACCCCCCACTGGTCGAAGGAGTCGATGCCCCAGATAGTGCCCTGCGTGAAGACGCTGTGCTCGTACAGGGCGATGAGCGCTCCGAGCGTGTGCGGGGTGAGCTGCTCGGCCAGCAGGACATTGGTCGGACGGTTGCCGCTCATCACGCGATGAGGCACGATTGCCTCGGCCACGCATTCCTCGCGCAGCTGCTGCTCGGTCTTGCCGAACGCGAGCGCCTCGGCTTGGGCGAAGACGTTGGACATGAGCAGGTCTTGGTGGTTGCGCAGGGGGTTCAGCGCGCGTCCGAAGCCGATCAGGTCGACAGGGATCAGCCTCGTTCCCTGGTGGATCAGCTGGTAGAAGGAGTGCTGTCCGTTGGTGCCGGGCTCACCCCAATAGATCGCGCCGGTGTCGTAATCGACTGGCACGCCCTCGAGCGTCACGTGCTTGCCGTTTGACTCCATCGCCAGCTGCTGCAGATAGGCAGGGAAGCGCTTCAGGTACTGGCTGTAGGGCATGACCCCGACTGTCTGCGCGCCGAAGAAGTTGGAGTACCAAACCGCCAGCAGGCCCATCAGCACCGGCAGGTTGCGCTTGAATGGGGTGCTGCGGAAGTGCTCGTCCATCGCGTGGAAGCCGGCGAGCATCTCGCGAAAATGCTCCGGGCCAGTCGCGAGCATCGTCGAGAGGCCGATCGCCGAGTCCATCGAGTAGCGGCCGCCGACCCAGTCCCAGAAGCCGAACATGTTCTCCGTGTCGATCCCGAACTCGGCCACGGCGCTCGCGTTCGTGGAGACGGCGACGAAGTGGCTTGCGATCGCCGCCTCGTCGCCCAGCGCCGCCAGCGACCACTCGCGCGCGGAGCGGGCGTTCGTCATCGTCTCCAAGGTCGTGAACGTCTTGGAGGAGACGATGAACAAGGTCTGCTCCGGGTCGAGGTCGCGCGTGGCCTCGACGAAATCGGTGGAATCGACGTTTGAGACGAAGCGGAATGTCAGCTCGCGCTGCGTGTAATGACGCAATGCCTCGTAGGCCATGACCGGGCCGAGATCCGAGCCGCCGATGCCGATGTTGACGACGTTCGTAATTGGCTTGCCGGTGTGGCCTATCCATTCTCCGGAGCGGATCCGCTCGCAGAAAGCCGCCATCCGGTCGAGCACCGCATGAACCTCCCGCACGACATCGACGCCGTCCACCAGCAGCGAGGCGCTCCTCGGCATGCGCAGCGCGACGTGCAGAACAGAGCGATCCTCGGAGACATTGATGCGCTCGCCGGCGAACATCGCTGCCGTGTGCTCGACAAGCCCCGACTGCTTGGCCAGATCGATCAAGAGGCGAATCGTCTCGTCGGTTACCCGGTTCTTCGAGTAGTCCAGGTAGAAGCCCGGACCCTCGGCCGTGAGACGCTCGCCGCGCGTGGGATCGTCGGCAAACAGCTCACGTAGGTGGGTGCTTGCGATCGCGCGTTGGTGGAGGACCAACTCATCCCAGGCGGGGCGTTCGGTCAGGGGGATGCTTCGATATCCGGTCAAGCTCATTTCGCCATCGCTTCAGTTGTCAGCATGCGCGAAGTCGGCCGCGCCGCGACGCATCCTATGGCAACGTGCAAGGACTGCGGCAGTTCGGGAGCTCAACGCTGTGGCGTGCCTCTCCGTGAGATCATGCGGCTGCCCCCGCGCCACCGGCTGGGTCCAGCCGAACCCCGCTGGAGAGCACTACCAGCGAGGCCCCCGCCTCGAACTTACAGTCAGAAATAAGCCTCTACTTTTTTTGGGCAAATGGATTGACACGATGTAAAGCTTTTGCAATACTCCTATTGCCTGATAGTTGGAATTGTATTTGTTGTCCGCGATACGGGTGTCCTGCTCCCCGAGCAGATGCATCGCAGTCTTTTGCGGGCGGCCCGAGGCGACATTCCACGACTACACGGGCGCTCCGTCTGCCGCGTCTAGTCCGGAACGAGTCGAACGATTCCTAGACAAGAAAAGATAGGAGAAAAACGATGAGCAAGCTCAGAATAGTCTTCCTCATTCTGTTTGCCGCATGCGCGCTCAATGCGGTCTTGGCCGTAAGCGCATACGCGGAAGAAGAAGCAGAAATGTTACTCAACGGCGTAGCAATCAAATCCGGTGTCGAAGCAGAAATATCATCGACGATGTTACTCGAAGACATGAACGCACCGGTAAAAGTCGACGTCTTATGCTCCTGGCTGTTCGTAGTAGACTACAGCAACCCGAGCTTAGGTTACTACATCTTAGTTTTAGACTTAGCAAAAACAGAAGAAGTGCCACTCGACTGTGAAGCAAGTCCCAGTGGCACCTGCGAAAACAATTTAGCGCTTGTAACTTCTATTCATCTCGCGTGGCACTATGAATTGTTAAGAAGGAGATGGATGTTGTTAGAAGACGAAGAAACCAAACCTGGCGAACCTGGCTTCGAAGTTTTATGCCAGAGCTCGCTTCTCGGAGATATCAAAGATACGTGCACTGGGCCTACCGAAGCTGAACTGAGCAACGTCACGGGCGGGGTTGAACTCAACTTCAGCGAAAACGAAGAAATAACACCCGCCGTGAACTGTACCCTGGGAGGCACAAAATCTGGCTTAATAGCGGGCAAAGGCTTGATGACACCCATAGGCGGGGGGACTCTGACCCTCTCCTGATCCATCGATAATCGCAGACTCATTGGCGGTCAGGCCGGGCCAGTCCCGGCCTGACCGATCTGAGCACCAGATCGCCACCAGATCGCCGGTAAGCGTGCCGACGGTGGGGCCGAGCGCTCTGCTCGGGCCGGGACTCCTTGAGGTGGCCGCCGTCGCCGTCCAGCCGATCCGTCAGGATCTCGCGTGTGGACGATCTACAGCTCGTCATATTCGACTGCGACGGCGTCTTGGTCGACAGTGAGGTCATCTCCAACGATGTGCTTGCGCGTGCGCTCTGCGTCGATGGGTTGCCGACCACTTTGGCCGAGGCCCGGCGCGACTATCAGGGGCTGCTGCTCTCAGAAGTGGTCTCTCGCGCAGAGGCCAAGCTCAGTGACACGCTTCCAGAGGACTGGCTCAGCAACTACGAGCGCGATCGGACTGAGGCGTTCCGTAGAGACCTGCGAGCCGTACCGGGCGCTGCCGAGGCCGTGCGGCATGTCCTCGGCGCCGGGGTCGCTGTGTGCGTCGCATCCCAGGGCAAGCTCGAGAAGACCCGCCTGTCGCTCGAGCTGACAGGACTGTGTGGACTGTTCTCAGACGGGACGCTCTTCTCGGCCCACGACGTTCCCCGCGGCAAGCCCCACCCCGACCTGTTCCTGCACGCGGCTTCGACCATGGGCGCAGAGCCGTCAGGCTGTGTCGTCGTAGAGGACACAGCTTCCGGAGTCGCCGCGGCGGTATCGGCCGGCATGCGTGTCCTGGGCTACGTCGCCGACAGCGACGAAGCTGCCCTCCGTCAGGCGGGGGCTGAGCTGATGCCCTCATTGGATCAGCTGCCGCGACTGCTCGGGATCGCCTGACAGCCCTCTGTCTCGGGCCAAGCCGCTCGTACCCGTAGCGGGCACGAACAGATCCCCCAAAACCAAGCCGACGAGACTTTGTAACACGCTTGTGACATTGGTCTCAACGGCTTTTTGGGGCTAACGTCAAAAGCATGATCAGACAGATCGTGATCGCCGGTGGTGGCTTTGGCGGCTTCTATGCCGCCCGTGCAATGGAGCGGCTCACGGCTGCTCGTGGGGCGCGCGTGACACTTGTCAACGACGCGAACTTCATGCTCTACACGCCCCTGCTAGCGGGCACGGCTGGAGGCACCCTCGACCCACGCCACGTGGTCGTCCCGTTGCGCTCGCAGCTCAGGCGTACTGAGCTGTTGATCGGGAGCGTCACGGGCGCCGACCTCGAGTCCAGGCGGCTGCTGGTGCGCCGCGTCGACGGCGGGCGCCTCGAGCTCGGCTACGACCAATTGCTCGTCGCGCTGGGATCGGTCTCGCGTACGCTGCCGATCCCGGGTCTGGCCGAGCATGCGACCGGCCTGAAGTCGTTGTCCGATGCGACGGCCTTGCGCAATCAGGTGCTCACGTGCCTGGATATCGCCGAGTCGCTGGATGACCCGGTGCGTCGCGCCGAGTATCTCGGCTTCGTGTTCGTGGGCGCCGGCTACGCAGGTCTCGAGGGTCTGGCCGAGCTGCAGGATTTCGCCGCACAGGCGATCGAGCTCTACCCTCGCTGTCGCGCGCAGGGCATGCGTTGGGTGCTGGTCGAGGCGCAAGCGCGGATAATTCCCGAGGTCCCGGCGAGCCTCTCGGCGTTCGCCGCCCGCGAGCTAGTGGGCCGCGGCATCGAGATCGAGACGCGTACGACGCTCACGTCGGTGACAGCACGTGGAGCCACCCTTTCGAGCGGCGAGCAGATCCCTGCCCGCACGGTCGTGTGGACCGCTGGTGTGGCGCCGAGCCCAGTCGTCGCTTCGCTTGGTCTGCCGCTCGATGACGGCGGACGAATCGAGGTCGATGCAGAGCTGCGTGTCAACGGCAATCCGGGTGTGTGGGCAGTCGGAGACTGCGCCGCGGTGCCCGACCCGGCAAGGCAGGGACAGGCCTGCCCACCAACAGCTCAACATGCGATCCGACAAGGACGGCTTGCCGCAGCCAACATTGCCGCGACGCTCGATCACAGGGAGCCAAAAGCCTTCCGCTACCGCACCGCTGGAGTGGTCGCCGAGCTCGCTCACAACAAGGCGGTCGCGATCACGCTCGGCGTGCGCTGGCGCGGGCTGTCGGCATGGCTGGTGGCGCGCACTTACCACCTGCTGCTGATGCCTGGCATCGGGCGCAAGCTGCGACTGCTGATGGACTGGAACGTGACCATGCTTTTCGGTCGCGACCCGTCCTCGCCAGGCCGTCTCGGCAGCGCAACGCCGCTGCGGTTCGGTGGATGAGCGACGCACAGCGTCGTCTCCTCACCGGCCTCGTGTCCGCGGATGACCGCGTGCTCGAACGTTGCTGTTCTACCTGACGTTCCCCTCTCCCCGCGTCCGGTGAGGTGCCTCCGCCCCTGCCTGACGCCCCCAGAGGCCGCTTTCTCTTCGCGGATGCCCGCTCATGCTCACTTCAGGAACCTCAGATAGAACGCCGCGAACACCAGGACAATCCCGACGTTCACCGTCAGGCGCTCCCAGAATCGATCCCTGAAGAAGACGACATCCACGCCGACCACGACGGCGACCAATGCGAGCACGTAAAGCACGACACCTGTCTGCCTTCCCATCCTTGCACCCTACCGCTCGAGGGTCGCGTCCCACCCCTGCAAGTACTGTTCCTCTTTCGCTCCAAGCCTGTCCGCACTAGGCATCTACGCTCCGCCAAGACAGCCTGGTTTGGAGGTGTTTCGTGAGGGTGAGCGACGGGATTCGAACCCGCGACCGCCGAGACCACAACCTGACGGATGGGGTGTCGCTGAGGCTTACAGGCCCGTGTTTGCTGCGTTCTCTTGCATCTGAGTGCCCCTGAGTTAGCCTCAGTTTGTTCCGCAAATTGTTCCGCGTCTGATTACGGCTCTCGACCCGATCGCCTCGGCCGGCAGCAAAAAACTGTCCTACCCGGACGGCACACTTGGCCGGTGGACATCGACTCGCAGATCGCGGCGGTCACGGCCGCGCAGGGAGCCATGCCGATAGAGCGTCGCATGCTCGATGAGGCGTTCTGCGGCCCACCAGCGCCCACGAGCACGCCGGGCGTGAACGCAACGAAGCGACTGGCGCTTGCAAGCGGCTTGGTTGTGTTCCACAAGCCGTTCTCCGGCGTGCACGTCGCAAATGCGCTCGCCTACGGTCAAACCCACGAGACACCCCCGTTGCACGAGGCAGCGGCGTGGAGGCTGGCGGCAAAGTTGGGGCCACCCTGGGATGAACTCGTCGCGCCATGTATGTTGCGAGAGTACGCGGGCGAGGACGGAGCGCTGTCTTTGCGGGCACCCGGATGGCCGGGCGACGTGGCCCCGACCCTGAACCCGACGTGGTGCCTGCCGGCGGCGTTCTTCGATGCGCTGATCGCCCAGCAGGACCGCCACCCCGGCAATTGGCGTTGGGACGGTAGCCGGCTGTCGCTGATCGATCACGGCTACGCCTTTGCGCTGTCGGGTCAGATCCTCAATCACAGCGATCTCGTGGCGGCCCGCCACCGGCACCACGCTGCGACCCTGCTTCCGCAAGAGCACGAGGCGCTTGAGCGCCTGCTCGACGACCCCGGACTGCTCGGGATGGCGAACAGCCTCCTGCCCGTGCGTGCGCAAGCGCTCGCAGACCGTGCACGCCGCATGTCTGGTCAAGGCAAGGTCCTGCGTCCAGGGGAGTTCTGACACGCGTGGTCACACACCGCCAGCGCTGATAGCATCATAACTCAAGAGGTCAACCTGAGCAGCCGATCATCGAAGGGAGCCTCACCATGATCCAAGTCCGTTTCAGCACCTCAGAGTTCAACCCAGACACCCAGGAGTGGGTCGAAGTACCCGTCGCTGAACTAATCGCCGACGAGGAGGAGGTGACGATCAGCGGCCCCCATGCCGACTGGATCAGCCCTGACATCTCGATCATCGACCCCGAGACGACAGAGCATGTCACGCGAGCCGATAACACGGAGCGCTGGGCACAGCTGCTCCCGTTCGCCTACCGCGACGGCGAGCTGACGGTCGAGATCTCCGAGTCAGCTGGTGCAAGACCCGCAGACGGAGCGTTCCACTACCCCGCCGCCGCCTGACATCATGCCGCGCACAGCGACATCAGAGATCCACTCCAAGGTCGTCGGCCGCGAGCTCAGAGAGACCCGCCACGTGCTCGGACTCACGCAGGTCGAGGTCGCCAATCGCCTTGGCGTTTCGGCGTCATATATCGCTGCTGTCGAAGCGGGCCGGCGCAACCTCACGATCGGACAACTCGCCAACATCGCAAACGCGATGCGACTCGCCATCGACATCTCGTTTATTCGCCCAGACGGAACGCCCGTCCGCTCCGATCGATAGTCGAAACAGCGATGGCTACCACAAAGCAGCTCAGCAAACCGACGGAGCAACGCCATCCAAGCCGCCGGCCTTGCCCGCAGCCCAGCAAGGCGGAGGTGCCCTCAAACCCCCCTGCTTGGTCTTAGGCCTGCGACGATCGCGATGACTGTCGCTGAGCTTTGGCGTCTTGGCCAACGAGGTTGGCCGCGACCTTTCCCTATCGCCCAGTTCCCTAACCCGCCGCTGCTAGTTGCATTCACGGGATGGGGACTTGCGACTGCGTCCGGTGGCACCGCACACGAGATTGGTCGCGTGGTGCTCACACTCGGTCTCGCGGTGTGGGCTTATGGGGAGGCGACGGGAGGGGTCAACTGGTTCCGTCGTCTCCTCGGAGTGGGAGGCCTCGTCTGGATCATCGCCAACCTTGCCGGTGAGCCATGAGAGCACCAAGCTGGTGGGCGACCGCACAAAGCAGCAACGATGCGCAACGGGAATGGACCGGCCGTCATTACGTAGAGATGCGTCCTGCCCCTTTCGGCTAGCTGATCCAACTTGACGGTTGACGAGAGGGAACCCAGGCGGCCAGCTCGGCGAGCCGCTCATGGCGCTTGGTAAGGATCTGGAATGTGTGCCAGTGGGCCGCACGCATCGTTGCGAAGACCTCCTCCACGAACTCGAGCGGGATGTCCTCGTGGAAGAGGTCGGACATCGAGTTGACGAAGATCGTCTTTGGCTTGCGCCATCGTAGTGGTACCTCCAAGCGCTGGGGCCAGAGCCGCAGGTCAAAACCTTGCTCGTAAGGGTGTTCGGGGGATCCCACGCCAACGCTCGGCGAAGACCTTTGCATAGCAGTGAGCGCAACCGGGACTCACCTGGTCACAACCCGTCACCGGGTTCCAGGTCGCTTCGGTCCACTCGATCGCACTAGCTTGCTCACGTTTACGAACAAGGCCCGCTGCCGAGATGAAGACGCGCGCTATGGGCGTGAGCGTCGTCGCCTCCGATCGAATCGACGCGAGCACGTTCCACACGTTTGGCGCGAACCTCCTTCGCAGCCATGGCAGCCTCATCGACATCTCGCCCGACTTCGACATCCTCGATGAAGAGCAAGCCGAGGAACTAGCGAAGGAAGCTGCTCAGAGCGCGGTCTCAGCAATCAGCGTTCGGCGTGGGGTAGCGCGGGGCGCCGAAGGCTAGACGCATCTGTCCGCGTGGCCTCGTTTGGTGAGGCATACGAGGCGGCGAAGCGCGCAGAGGTCGTCGTGGATTTCGACGATCTGGTCGAATAAAGATCGCGAACCTCCACGGCACAAAGGGCTTGCAATGGCCCACCGTCTACCTCGTTGGCTTGGAGGAGGGCAAGCTGCCTGACTACCGCAACATCGGGACGGCGGAGAAGCTGGCCGACGAGCGTCGAGCCTGTTTCGTTGGAGTGTGCCGTGCCGAGGAGAAGCTCGTCCTGACCTACTCACGCCGGTTTCGTACGATGCTGCAACAACCATCGAGATTTCTCAGCGAGATGAGTTTTTGAACGCCGTTGAAGGCTCTCGCGTTCGTCGTTTATGACGGGTCGTCTCTCTGCTGCCGAATGGCTCCGGTCGCGTGGGTGGGGACAGATTGGCCCCTTTGGGGGAGAGCGGTCGTCAACCATCGCAGAGTGCTCTACGCCCGCCGTCGGCGTCAAAGCGGTCCCGGCGGTCGCTGGATTACTTGGCTAGCTTCGAATCGTGGCTCCCCGAAGAGCGGGCGAAAAATGCCGGCCCTACCGTGTTTGGGCGCGAAGTGCCGTCCGCTCACACCCGATCGCATCGCACGCTTCCCCAAGCGAGCATCAAATGCGCCAATTTTGTTCCGCAGGGAACAAAATGCCGCCATGCGCCTCATTGAACAAACCATCGATTTTGCAGGGATTTTTAGGGGTGAGCGACGGGATTCGAACCCGCGACCGCCGAGACCACAACCCGGAGCTCTACCAACTGAGCTACGCCCACCACGTTGGTAGGCGAAGTCTAGCGTCAGATCAACCGCGCACGAGGCCTTCGGCCAGCGCAAGACATTCGCTAGGGGTCCGCTCGGAATGGCCTTCCAGCGCGAGCTGCCAGGCTCGCATCAGCGGTAGGGCATCCTCACCCAGCAGCCCGAATAGCTCGGCCGCAAGCGACGCAAGCGCAGGATCGAGACTGGGCGACCCTGCGGCCTCTGAGCCTATCGACTGGTTCCCTGTGGCGCTCCCTGCGACCGAGGCGCTCGCATATGCCGCAGCGATCATTCGCTCGGTTACGTCCTTGCCTTCTCGTTCGACGATACGCCAGCCACGTCCCATCGACAGCTGCTCGAGCGGTATGTGCGGACCCTCGATCACAATCAGCTTGGCCTGCTGGGGATTCCACTTGCGTTCCCCGAACTCGATCCACTCACCTCGCGCCCATCCGTCGAGGACGGCCTCGCGCAGCTCCGCCTCCGTGAGATTGAAGCGGCAGAAATTGTGGGGGAACTGGCGCAACTCGACGTGGTACATGCGCTAAGGCTCGCAAATCGCCGCACACGACGGCTTCCCCAGCTCAACCAGGGCCTCGGCAGAGCCGATGAGCTGCACATGCGCAGCTTTGCGATGCATCTGGAGAATCGTCTGGCCCGACCGCGGATAGTGCTTGGCCTGCTCGGCTGGGCGCTGTGCGGATTGCCGCGGCCGGCGAAGGGACCCGCGCGTGTCGGCGAGAATGCCACGGTCGCGAAAAGCTGGGGATCATGGTGGGCAACGCATCCGCGCCTGCTGCGCCTGCTGGTGGCCGTCGCGCTGGGTTGGTCGACGGCGTACCTCGCATGGCGCATCGGCTGGAGCTGGCATCGCTCCAACCCCGTCCTCTGGTCTTGCCTGTTGCTCGCCGAGTGCTACGGCCTGTGGAATCTCGCGGCGCTGGCTTGGCTGACATGGGAGGTGACCCCCCGGGAGCGACCGGCGGCGTCGCCGGGAAGAAGCGTGGACGTGTACATCTGCACCTACGACGAGGCGCCAAGCGTGCTCGAGGCCACGCTCGCCGGCTGTGCGCTGATGAGCTACCCACACACGACGTGGCTCCTGGACGACGGCGCCCGTCCCGAGGTGGCTGAGCTTGCGCGGCAATGGGATGTGCGCTACATGACCCGCCCCGACAAAAGCCACGCGAAGGCAGGCAACATCAACCATGCCTTGCCGCTGACAGAGGGCGAGCTGGTACTGGTGCTCGATGCCGACCACGTACCGCTGCCCGACGCCCTGGACACGATGGTCGGCTACTTCCAGGATCCCGAGGTGGCGTTGGTGCAGACGCCACATGACTTCTCAAACCACGACTCGATCCAGCACTACGACCTCGGCCGTCACGAGCAGTCGGTGTTCTTCTCGGCGATCTGCATCGGCAAGGACCGCCACGACGCCGCCTTCTGGTGCGGCTCGTGCGCGCTCATGCGACGTGAGGCGTTGCTCTCGATCGAAGGCGTGGCGACCGAAACGATCGCCGAGGACTTCCACACCACGATCAAGCTCCACCGGAGAGGTTGGCGCACTCACTACGACGACCGCATCATCGCGCAGGGACGCGCGCCTCACAACCTGGCGGCCTATCTGCTGCAGCGCGACCGCTGGGCACGTGGCAACCTCGCTGTTTTCACCACGCCTGAGAGCCCATTGCGGGCGAGTGAGCTGACATTGAGCCAGCGCATGAGCTACCTGGCCAGCCTGCTGTCCTATCTGGCCGGTCCGATGCGCCTGCTGATGGTGCTGGTGCTCGCCGCCGTGCTGTGGAGCGGGGCGCTGCCGTTGCGTATCGCCCCGCTGGCCTTGGCCGCCTTGTGGGCGCCTGCGACCGTGCTGATGGTGCTTGCCGGCTCGGCCCTTTGCCGCGGAAAGCAGAGCAGTGGCGAGGCGACCCACTACGAACTGTGCACGGCCGAGATCTTCACGCGCGCGCTGCGCTGCATCGTGCGGCCAGGCCGCACCAGCTTCCGCGTGACGCCGAAGGAGGGTGTGGACCGCGGCGGCTGGGAAGCGGTACGCCAGTTTCGGGTGTTGCTCGTGCTCGGGGTGCTGCTGGGCTTGGGAGTCGTGCTGAGGGTCGCGGAGAACACAGGCGTGGGACCGCTGCCGGCGATGCACGGTTTCGCGGCTTGGTTCGTGCCCTTGCTCGGCGCCTTCGAGCTGCGCCGCATCGTGCGCACGCTTGCGTTCGTGGGGCGTCGGCGACAGTTGCGCGGCGAGTACCGGACGCCGATCGCTGCCGCGGCCGTGATCGTCCCCGGCGGAGATCTCCCGGACAACGCTCCATCGCTGCTCGGGCGCATGCACGACATAACGACGAATGGCGTGGGCTTCGAGCTCTCACGCCCCCTGCCGGTCGGGACGCTTGCGGAACTCACCGTCCAGCTTCCGGGCGTCAGCGGAGAGCCGATCCCGACACGACTGGAGGTGGCGGTGCGATCGTGCTTGGAGCACGGCCAAGAATGGCGTATCGGCGCCGCGATCGTCGCTTGCGTGGAGGAGGACCGGCGACGGGTGCTCTCCTACTGCAACGTCGTGTGGCCCTACCGTCGCTTGCGCGGCGAGAGCGAGTTCGCGTCTACCGCCGTCCCGTCTTCGCACGACCAGACGAGCATTTCTTTGATGCCTCGCGAAGCCACGTCTGCTTAGCTCGGTCGACTGAGCTTGCCCCCACGTCCCGTTGCCCGCGGCGCTTCGTCTGGCCAGTGCCCATGCTTGGCGAGGTAGGTCCGGGCCGCCTCCTCTTTCTCGCGCTCGACACGATCGCCCTCGAATGCAGCGCGGTAGAGCCAGTTCATCGCGTAGATCGCAAGCCCGGCGCCGATAATCCCGGCGCCGCCCTCGAGATCGGATTCGCTTCCCAAAGACATGACGATCACACCTGCGATCACGGCGGCCACGGGCAGCGCGTAGCGGACGGCGAGCAAGAACCAGGCTACGCGCCCCCGTTTCTCAGCGGCCCGCTCGTACGGCGCTTGTCCGCCAACCACATTCGGTTCTCGAGACGCCATCAGGCTGAATCCCCTGCTTGATCCACCGGCACCGTGGCAAGTGGCGCGAGCGTTTGCGCGAAGAAGGCGAGCGTTCGGCTCCATGCGTCCCTGGCGGCCTCAGGCCGGTAGCTCGGTCGGGTGTCGTTGAAGAAGGCGTGTCCTGTGTCTGGATAGATGCGCAGCTCATGATCCGCTCCGCAAGCGCCGAGGGCGGCGTCGAAGGCCGGGAGTCCGCCAACGATACGCGGGTCGTCCTGTCCGTAGAAACCGCGCAGCGGACAGTGGATCGAGCTGACGCGCTCCTCCTCGGGGGAGGACCCGTAGTAGACGACTGCGGCGCTCAGCCGCGGCTCCTCGCAGGCCAACCGTGCTGAGAGCCCACCACCCAGGCAGAAGCCGATCGAGCCGACCGCCCTCCCCGCACATGCGGGATATGCGCCCAAGAACGCGACTGCGGCCCTCAGAACGCTCAGGTGGCGCTCGCTGTCCCCGCCTGCCCCGCCAAACAGGCCGGCGATCGTCTCGCCAACGTCGCGCGCCTGCTCCTCGGGAAGCTTTGAGAGGGCCTCGGCCCGGCGACCGTCGTCGCCCAGCACAGCCATCCACTGTCCGGTGGGAATCGAGTTGAGAAAGGCCTTGGCCGCTTCGACCCGGTCGGCAGCCAGGACTGCCGGCCTGCCGGCACCGGCCGAATACAGGTCGGGTGCGAGAGCCACGTAGCCGGCGCCGGCAAAGCGGTCGGCCACATCCCGGATGTGGCCGTCAACACCCCATACCTCCTGGATCACCACAACCCCTGGGAGCGGCGCATCCGCCGCGACCGGGCGGGTCAGATATGCGGACACGCTTCCAGCTGGACTGTCGTAGTGAACCTGCTCGCTGCTCAGCTCCATAGTGGCCTCCTCATAGCTCCCCAGCACAGGTAAGGCCAAAGGGGCTGCCCTCGGAGTCCTTGCAAACCGCCCACTTCTCACCAGGATGGACAACGCTCCCACCCAACGCATGAACACTCGCGAGCGCGTCGGCCATATCGTCCACGGAGAAATACGGCAGCGAGAACGAGTCGCCTGGGCCGCGCCCTCGCTCGTGTACGCCGATCACAGGCGCCCCTGAGCGTGTTTGCCATCCCTGTCCCTCGGTGCCTTGACGAGCCTCGAGCTCGACACGTAGGAGCCCGCTCCAAAAGCGCTGCGCACGCTGGGGATCGTCGGCGGGGAACTCAATCAGGGCGGGGACGGCCTGCTTCACGATCTCTTAGATTACTTCGTGCGGAAAAAGTGATTAGGACAACGGGTCGATCCCACTTGCGCCCTCTCCTCAATCTTCAGGCGCCCGCCGCTCGCGCTTACGTTCGGTGCGCTGGCGCTTTGCCTGAAGCCGGCGCTCGCGCGAGGCTGCCGTGGGACGCGTCGCGCGGCGGCGCTTTGGGGTAGCGAGCGCGCTCGCAAGCCGCTCGGCCAGGCGCGCCAGGGCCAGCTCCCGGTTGCGCGCTTGCGAGCGCTCGTCTTGAGCGATCGCCACCACGCGGGTCCCGACACGCATCAGTATCCGCTCCCGCTGCATCTCAGTCAGCGTTGGCGAGGCATGCACGTCAAAGCTCGCTTCGACTCGGGAGGCGGTGACGTTGGCGTGCTGCCCACCTGGTCCGGAGGAGCGACTCGCGCGGAGCGTGACCTCGGACAGCGGGATCGTAAGCTCGGCGGTGACCCGCATGGCACGGTCGGAGCCTTCCTGGGCTTTGCTGAGTACGGTCATACGCTAAGCGGGGGACCGAGGAATCGAACCTCGAGCAAGGGTTTTGGAGACCCCCATGTTACCGTTACACCAGTCCCCCAGAAACGCTCGATTTGCAGGCGCTTCTGCGTTGCGCGGCACGCTCCCAGACTTTACACGCTTGCCCGTCGAGGCGGAAATCGGCGGTCCACGCTGGGCCATCGGCCCCGTACGATACCTCTCGGCCGGCCGCGGCCGCGGCTCAGCCTTCTTCCTTGGGATTGGCGGTGAGCGTCTCGCGCTGCACAAACCACGATGCCTCGATCGGGTTGAGGAAGTGGGGCGGCTCCTCGACCTGCAGGCGATCGTCGTAGTTGGCGTCGTAGGGGTAGCCGTGGATGATCGAGGAGCCTGAGAACTCGCCGGTGAAGCCGTTGGTGTAGAGGCCGGCGACAGCCCCATAGACGTTCAGGTTGCCGAGTTCGGGCAAGCCGCATATGTAGTTGTCCACGATCACGGCATGTTTGACGGCGAGCATCGCTGCGTAGATCGTCGGGTTGCTCAGATCCCCGGGACCATTTGGAGCGTCGCATTCAGCGGCATTGTCGGTGTATTCGCAGAGTTCGCCAGTCGCTATATATTTCTCGACTTCGCCTTTACCATTTTTTTTGCATTCTTTTTTTACGGCTTTGTATGTTTCCGTAATGGGGTGATAAATGCGCACAAAATTGTTCGCAATCAGCCCCAGCAAGTCGTTTGTGTTCGGCACGCCGGCTGTTGTTGGCGTCGTGAGATTGCCGTTGATGACGATGTCATTTTCAGAGGCGATCGTCAGTGAATTCGTGTATTCGCCGTGGACATATACGTTGCCACACTTGTAATCTTCTGTGTACTTGGGCTTTGGGCCAAACGGCGAATAGGCTTCCGGGCAGCTTTCCTGTTTGACGTAAATGATCCCATTCGGCGGATACGAAACTCCCGTCGACGTTTTCGTGATCCATTTTTTCGTCAACGCTTCTTCTTCCCATTTCGTGACCGTCATCGTCCCGCCTTCGAGAACGATTTCGGTCCTACCCGTATATTCATATGCGGGTTCGACGATATGTTTGAGTTCTTCGTCGCCCGGAGGGGGCTCGATCGAGACGACTTCCTTCGGCGGCACGTGCTTGCCCTTGAAGACCGGTTTTACTTCCGAGCAGACGCCCTCGCCCGAATAGCCTTCTTCTTTACCCGCTTCGTTATAGACATGCCCGAATTCGATGCGATCGTTTTCGGTGCGGCCAAAGACCGGTGCGCCACATACGCCGACATGGTCCTCGGTGTGCATCGGACCGTTGACCGATTCCCCATTGATGAAGAAATTGTTGATGCAGCGTCGCGGCGTCCCGCCGTCGGCGGGTCGTTCCCCATAGAACTTCGAGCATTCCGTGTAGTAGGTGGCCGGCTCTTTTTCTTTGAGAGGTTCCCCGTAAATCGCCGGATCGCCTGTTTCGAACTTCGTGTACCAGACAAAGCTGACAAAGTTGGCATTGCGGAAGTTCGCAACCAGCGTGCGTCGAGAATTCCCTGAATAGCCGGTCGACTCGATGCGGAAGGTCCCTACTGCGCCCGGCGACTTCTCTTCGAGCATCGTGGCGACAAGATTGCTGGCGTCGCACTTGCGGTCGTTGGCGGGGGCGCTTTCAGCCGGCAGCAGCTGAATTGCGTATTCCTCGTTGAGCGATTTGCCTTCTTCGTCGCGAATGACGGTGCGGTGGGTGGTTTCCCCAACCTGGTTGAGGGCCGTGTTGGCAACAGGAGGATTGGTGCAGTACGTCAGATAGTTGCCGTCCTCGGTGAGGTGGTTCTCGTAGTTCTCGATTCCCGCCAGCGCAGCGTAGTACGCCTTCTTCTGCGAGGTGTCGGTGGCGCTCAGGTGTATCTCGCCGTTTGCGGCGGTGAAGGTAGCCACGAGCAGCAGGGACGTGACGAACATCACGCCGATCGCAACCATCATCGTGATCCCCTCCTGGCCGCGTAGAGCCATCGTGTAACTACGGATTGTTCGATTGATGGCAGTCATCACAGTTCAGCGCAGGGTAGGTTGCTAGATTCTTCGGAGGACGGCGACAGGCGCAGGATTGCCGAATCTTCGATTGCAAACGGCCGACCCCCGCCAAAGGAGGTGTTTACTTTGTTTTCTTTGCCTTCCGGCACGGCGGTGAAGTTCACGGTGACCTTGGCGACATTCGGCGCTTCACTCGTTATTTCTCCGGCCATCGCCGTCGGGTAGAGCACACCGAGCGTCGCTTTGGCATCTGTTTCCCGATAGTAGCGGTAATACTGGAAAATCGGCACCAGTTCTTTTTTGGCATTTTCTGTCTGCTGCAGGCCAGTGAGCAGCTTGCGTTTTGTGGGCGTTTCTTTTTCGTTGAACACGTAGGATGGCGGCACTCCGGTGCTTGGCCATGAATTTTCGGTCAGCGTGCCTTCTGTTTTGCCCGACCCCGCCGTATAGACGATTTCGTGCAGCCTGATCGTCGGCAGCGCCGCCGAGGGTTCTCCGTGTTCGTTTTCTGCGCTCGTTTCGCTGAGGAACTTGAGTTTGGTCGCCGAGGTGCCAGGCCTTATTGGATCAGATTTGGCGGTCAAACAAGAGGAATGCAGAGCAAGCATCAGCTTCTCGAGCGCCGTCCGTGCGGTCTGATCGACGTGCACGCGTTCGCTGATACGGGTCACGTCGGCGGTCGTGAAGTTCAGCAGCGAAAGGGCGATCCCAGAGACCAGTATCCCCAGCGACATCGCTACGAGCAGCTCGATGAGCGTAAACCCGCGCTCCTCACGCAAGGCCTTCAGTGATAGACGTGGCCGGCCCATCAGCACACAGACCCTTCTTTGCCTTCGCTCAGATAAAGCGTTTGCAGGGGTGTGCCACTCAGATTGTTGTTGCTGATCGATTCTGTGTATTCACGAGGTTTTCCGGCGACGGTTGCCGTCACACACAACGAGTACGTCCCGAACGGCATCGCGGGACGGCTGAGCGCGCCGGCCGAAGTCGTCGTCAAAGTGCGTACCGTTTTGCAGCCCGTATCTTCCAACAGCACCGTCGCGCCTGACACGATTTTTTCCGGGGCGCCTTTGCTTTCGAGGACCTTGATGTTGATCGGCGCCAGCGGCACATTTACTTCCCCGGTTTTGCCAGGGCCAACTGGGACTTCGGGATTCTTGCTCTGGCCATTTTTCGTAGGCAGATCGGCTGCGCAGGTTCCCGCATACACCGTATATTCGGTCGTGAACGGGAAGATGCTGCTTGGTGTTTCGATCGATGAGCTGTATGTCCCGACCGTCGAGGGTTCGGGAAGGGTCCTGGGTTCGCTCATCCCGGTGTTGTAGGCCACAAACGAATCGCCTTCGGACGGTGTAGCCGTTGAGCCTTCGGTGAACTTGACCTTCAGCTTGCCCGCCAAGCCGAGGTTGTAGCCCTCCTTCGAGGTCGTCTCGGCCGGCAGATAGACGGTTTTCGTGACGCTCAGATCTTTTTCGGTGTTCGCGTAGCCATTGGGGTCCACATAGCCGGTCTTGCTGACGTTGATGGTGTATTCCCCCGGTGCGAGCGCGAGAATCGCACAGCCGTTCGACGAGGTTTCGAGTTCGTGCACGCTGCTCGAAGGCGCCGGTCCTTTGGCGACCACGGTGGCGCCCGCCAGGGGCGTTCCGGATTCCTCTACCTGCACGATCAAGGCCGAGTCGGCCGGAGGGCTGATGACTCCGGTCTCGATCACCCCACCGCTCGGACCCATCGACGGCCAAGTGACCGTCGAGATCGTCTTCAGGTAGTCCGCTTTCGCGACGCTTGATGTACAGCTCGCCGTGCTGGTCGCGTCCGCTATGTATTTAGAGGTCGTTGTGATCGTGTAGATCGTCGAGCCCACTTTCACGGTTTCTTTGCGTTCGATTTCCGAGACCTGCTTGATCGGTTCGCTGCGCAACCGCTCCTCGTCCTGCTGGGCCAGTGCATCGGCTTGCGAGCGAGCGCGACTGCTTGCCGTGGCGCGGTTGGTGCTGTCCAACCCGAACAGCACGGCGATCACCACAAGCGAGATCAGAGCCGCGCTGATCACCACCTCGATCAGCGTGTCGCCGCGCTCTGAGCCGAGCGATGGCAGCCGCTTTGCACTGCGCATGGCGATTGACGCCTGGGCCTGCGCCGTCGGAACCATCGGGGAATCCTCATGCGGGTGTGTATCTGCCGCCGACGCCGAGCGCGGGCGGCATTGTCTTGGGCGAAAGGGGTTTGTGCGGATCATCACGAGTGCCGAATACTTGTCCTCGATACGCATTTCGGCACACGCGCCGTGCTGCTTTAGCGGTGAGGGCGCCGGCACACAGGCATTTACACGGCCTGGCGACAGCCGACCGCTCCGTCGTGTAGTTTCGAAATGTGGCGAATTCACGAGAGAGCCGCATTCCCCAACATCCGGATCTACTCGCGGCTGTCGTATTGCACACGCTCGTCAGAGATGCTCGTGAGGGCATGACCGCCCCCACCGTTGCCCTCGCTTGCGAGCGCGACCCCGAACAGCCCGTGGAGCTGGAGGAAATCGAGAAGGCCCTGCGGATGCTCTTGGAGGACGGTTTGGCCGAAGGCCTGGCCAGTCCGAGCAAGGCCGGGCACGCCACCAAAGCGAGCACGACACCAAACGCCGGTGTCAGTGCCCAACCGCTCTACCGGCCGACTCGCGCAGCGATCCGCGCGAGCGAGCTGAGCTTCTAGCGCGGACTCAACGCACGCCGTCGAGCAGCGCCACCGGGCTCAACCGGAGCGCCCGCGCGAGCTTCAAGAGCGTGCGCAGGTTCGGTTCGCGCCCGCCGCGCTCGTACACGCTGATCGCGGCCCGGTCGACTTCGGCCTCATAGGCGAGCGCCTCTTGCGAGAGCGAAGCGGCCTTGCGCGCCGAGCGTAGGTTCGCACCAAAGCGCAGGCCAGGCTCGTTTGCGGGCGCTGTCGTTGCCGGCTGCGAGACCTCTCGCGGACCGTCCAGGCCGATCCCGTCGAGCAGATCCGCCGGCGTCGTGTCGAGAGCGCGCGCGACGCGCACGAGCGTCGAGAGGTCTGGAGCACGCTCGGCACGCTCGAGGAAGCTGATCGCTGCCCGATCCAGCTTTGTGGACTCTGAGAGGCCAACCTGCGAGAGCCCGGCGCTCAAGCGCGTGGCGCGCATGCTCTCGCCGAAAGCACGCACCTGCTCGTCGATCTCTGGGTCCTTTGTGTGCCTCACAAGCGCATCATCCACATTCGCCTACAGAAACACCACTGTGAAAACACAAGCCCATCTCGGGCACAGCCAGCAAAGCCAGGCGCCTGCCCGGGCATTGAACAAGAAAGATGGCGAACTCGACGAAGGTCGGCGTGCTCGAAGGGCCGAGTAGAGGCTGGAGCGCGGCCCGATCGGGGCCTGGAGCGCGGCCCGATCAGGGGCTCGGGCGCGACCCGATGGTACCTTCCTGTGGTGATCCAGCATGTCCGATAACGCGCTTGACGACGCCGTCACCCATGAGCGGCTCGCCAAGGCCGAGCGCCTGCGCGCGCAAGGGATCGAGCCGTTCCCGCACATTCTGAGGAGCGAGCGCACCGAGATCGCCAAGCTGCAAGCGGCCCACGATCCGACCGGGCTCGAGGCCGGCGAGCATCCCGACTTCGTCTACCGCCTCGCCGGACGCGTCATCTCCAGACGTGGACACGGCAAGACGACCTTCATCGACCTGCGCGACTTCTCTGGGGAGATCCAGCTCGCCGTGCGCGAGGACACGCTCGGCGAGGAGGCCTACGAGCGCGTCGTGGACCTCGACGTGGGCGACATCGTCGAAGCCGAAGGGCCGATCTACCTCACCCAGCGTGGCCAGCTCGCACTCGGCGTGCACCGCTGTGCGCTACTGACCAAGGCGCTGCGGCCGCCGCCGGACAAGCGCCACGGGCTTGGCGACACCGGCACCCGCTACCGCTACCGCGAGCTCGACCTGCTCGCCAACGAGAGCACGCGCGAGCTGTTCGTCACGCGCGCGAAGACGGTTGACGCGCTTCGCGCCTTCATGGCCGAGCGCGGCTTCATCGAGGTGGAAACTCCCGTCCTTCAGGCACTTGCCGGGGGAGCCTCGGCGCGACCGTTTCTGACCCACCACAACGCGCTCGACCAGGAGATGTCGCTGCGCATCTCCGTCGAGCTGTATCTAAACCGCTGCCTGATCGGTGGCCTCGAGAACGTGTACGACCTCGGCAAGTGCTTTCGCAACGAGGGCATCTCCTATCGGCACTCGCCCGAGTTCACGATGCTCGAGTGGCTGATGAGCTACTCCGACCACACGGACGTGGCGAAGTTCACCGAAGAGATGGTCGCCTATGTGGCCCAACAAGTGCTCGGCACGACGGTGATCGAGCGTGGAGGCGAGCAGATCGACCTGGCAAAGCCCTGGCGCAACACGACGATGCAAGCCGAGATCCTGCGCGTCACCGGCGTGGACTTCCTGGCGGTCGAGCGCGAGGAGCTGATGGCGCTGCTGGAGGGCAAGATCCACCCGGACGCAAGCTGGGCGCAGGCGGTTCAGGCCGTCTACTCAAAGCTCGTGGAGCCGACGCTCAACCAGCCCACGCACGTCTACGACTTCCCGCTCGAGTCGTTTCCGATCACGAAGGCCCATGCCAATGACTCAAGGCTTGCCGAGCACTTCGACGCCGTGATCGGCGGCATCGAGCTGGTCAGCGGCGACTCTGAGGTCAACGATCCCGTCGAGCAGTACGAGCGCTTCGTCGAGCAGCGCAAGCAGCGCCGGGCCGACGACGACGACGCCCCCCACCCCCATGACGAGGAGTATGTGCGGGCGCTGGAGTATGGGCTCGCCCCATCGGCCAGTGGCGGCATGGGGGTCGACCGTCTACTGATGATCCTCACAGGACATGAGACGCTACGGGAGGTGGCGCCGTTTCCGGTTATGAGGGAGATGCTGCGTGCCCCTACCGGCACGCCCGCTCCTACCACGACCGAGACGGCTGTCCCCGCCACCGGCGGCCGTTCCGCTACTGGCAGGCCCGCCAATCCCACATTCGACACAGCCTCCTCCACTGCCGAGCGATCGGACTAGGCACACGCCCACGGAGGCTATAGTCGCCTGAGACCTGAGATATGAGCCAAGGGGAGCAAAACTTCGAGGAGCTGCATTTCGAGCCCGCCCCGGCGCTCGACGGCGAGGTGCCCGGTCCGCTCTCGCGTGAGATGCTCGCCCAGCAGGACGAGCTCGAGTCGAGCGCCCGCTCCTACCCGCGCAGCGTCCCCGTGGCGATCGAAGAAGGTCGCGGAGCGACCATGAGGGATGTCGACGGCAACACGTTCATCGACTTCTTCGGTGGCGCGGGCGTGCTCAACGTGGGCCATGGCCACCCGGCGGTGCTGGCGGCGGCGGCCGAGCAGGAGCAAAAGCTCGTGCACGCGCTCGACTTCCCCACCAAGCCCAAGCTGCGCTTGATGAGCAAGCTGAAGACCCTGCTCCCTGGGCGCCTACGCGACAGCGCCAAGTTCCACTTCGGCGGCCCGACAGGCTCGGACGCGATCGAGTCGGCGTTGAAGCTGACACGCGCGCACACCGGGCGCGACGCGGTGATCGCCTTCCAGGGCTCCTACCACGGCATGACGACCGGCGCGCTGTCGGTGACAAGCGACGTCGGCTTCGGCGGCCCGACCTCGAGCCCCGCGCACTTCATGCCCTACCCCTACTGCTACCGCTGCCCACTCGGGTTGAAGCCAGACTCATGCGAGCTGGCATGCGCAAACCTGCTCGACACTTCGCTTGCAGACCCGCACAGCGGCATCCCCCATCCGGCGGCCGTGCTGATCGAGCCGATCCAAGGCGAGGGTGGCACGATCGTCCCGCCCGACGGTTACCTCAGCAAGGTGCGCGCCATCACCCGCAAGCACGACGTCCCGCTGATCTGCGACGAGATCCAGACCGGCTTCGCGCGCACAGGCACGATGTTCGCGTGCGAGCACGACGGGGTCACACCCGACGTGATCACCCTCTCCAAGGCGCTCGGCGGGATCGGCTACCCGATCTCCTGCATCGCTTACGACTCAAAGCTCGACACCTGGAAGCAGGGCGCCCATATCGGCACTTTCCGTGGCCATCAGGTGGCGATGGCGGCCGGCCTGGCGGCAATCGAGTTCATGCAGGAGGTGGACCTGCCCGCCCACGCAGCAAGCCTCGGCGAGCTGACACTCGGGCTGTTGCGCGAAGCTCAGGACTCTTTGGCGTCTGTCGGCGACGTGCGCGGCCGCGGCCTGATGATCGGCATCGAGCTCGTCAAGGATCGCGACACGAAGGTGCCGTGGCCTGAGATGGCCGCCCAGATCCGCACGCAGTGCTTTCGCAAGGGCGTGATCATCGAGGTGGGCGGCCATTACGGCAACGTCGCACGCTTCCTGCCTCCACTGGTGATCACACGGGAGCTGCTGCTCTGCGGAATCGAGATCTTCGTCGAGTCGGTGCGCGCGGCCGAAGAGGCGCTGGCTCGGCCCGCAGCGCTGCTCGCCGGCTGAGCGACCTCCGCCGCGACCCCTCGCCTCGGGCAACCGGACGCGCGCGATCGTCACGGGCAGTCGCTGCACCGGTTGCGGGTGGCAACCGAGCGGGACAGCGGGTTTCCCCTCTCCCCCAGACGCTCTCTGCCGCCGAAACGAGCTGTGAGAGCTTATGAATGCCACTTTGCAAACGGTCTGGTTCGAGCACGAGTCGATCGTGCTGGAGCGCATCGCCATCGTCGAAGAGGCGATCGACGAGCTGATCGCCGGAGGGCTGTCGGACTACAAGCGCGAGCGGGCGCGCCGCGCCGCGCACATGCTCGCGGGGTCGGTCGGGATGTTCGGCTTCAACCGCTCCTCGCAGGCGGCGCTGATGCTGGAAACGGCGTTTGGGCGGTATGCGACACCTGACGACGTGCAGGCGCATGAGCTGGCGGAACAGCTGGCGATCATGCGGGCGGAGGGACTCGAACCCCCAAAGGCATAAGCCCACTGGCTCCTAAGGCCAGCGTGTCTACCAGTTCCACCACGCCCGCGGGGTTGCGTGAGGACCGCTCCAGATTGTATGGTCAATGCTGCGATGGCATCCAGTGGGGAGAGAAGCGGAGAGCCGGGCGTGATCATCACGCACCCGAACCGGGGCAAGCCGGCGGCGCAGGCGACGCGCGTGACCGTCGTTTTGCTGCTGCTCGTCTCCACCGCTTTGATCCTGATCATCACGATCGGCGGCTGGGGAACGCTTGAAGGCGGTATTCCCATCCTCCTGGCCTGGGCGATCGTCTACGTGCTGATGGCCTACTTCGCCGCACGCTGGAGTCGTGGTGTGCTGCCGATGGCGGCGGCACTCGCGCTGATACTGCTCGTATTCGCGCTCGTGGCGGCGCCGAGCTGGTTTGCGCGCAACAATCCCGGCTTTGCCCAGCCGTCGCTGAACGCCGGCCTGCTCGGTGTGCTCACGCTCTTGATCATCCCGGTGCAGATCCTGCTGATCGCATTCGCGATGCGCGGCTTCCAGCAAGGCTGGAACATCGAGCTCGAGCAGCTGGACCCGCGTGCCGAGCGTGACGCGCTGGCGCGACCTGTCTAGCAGCACCTCTACCGCATCGACGGCTAGACTGTCTCGACGAGCGGCGGTGGCGGAACGGTAGACGCGATGCTCTCAAAAGGCATTGTCCGAAAGGGCGTGTGGGTTCGATTCCCACCCGCCGCATCGAATCGATAGACGAGAGACAGCCGCCAAGCTGTCTCGTCCTTGCGGCTGTCGAAATGCTTCAGCCGACCAGCTCGAACAGCTCCCGGGCGAGGGCCGGTACCGCGGCGAACACACCCAGCGGCATTGCTTCTCGCTCGGGCAGCTCTTGCACGGTCAGTCCCGCTCGTTCGCAGACGAGCGTACCTGCGGCTATGTCCCACGGCTTGACCGTGCGCTCGTAGTAGGCGTCGTAGCGCCCGCAGGCGGCCCACGCAAGGTCGAGCGCGGCCGCGCCGAAGCGGCGGATGTCCCGCACGCGTGGCACAAGACGCGCGAAAACCTCGGCTTGGGCGCCGCGCACAGAGGCGTCGTAGGCAAAGCCCGTGGCGACCATCGCGCTCGAGAGCTCTGTACGACCGGATGCCGCGATCCGGGCACCGTTCAACAACGGTTCTCCGTCGCGCGTGGCGACGAATAGCTCGCTACGACATGGGTCATAGATCGCTCCCGCAAGCGAGCCGTACTCGTCGGCGACTGCGACACTGACGCACCACTGGGGAATCGCGAAGAGGAAATTGACGGTGCCATCGAGCGGGTCCACCACCCACGTCAGACCGCTGGTGCCCTGCATATCGCCACCCTCCTCGCCAAGAATACCGTCGGCAGGGCGTAGCCTGGCCAGCGTATCCCGGATCAGCCGCTCGGAAGCGAGATCAGCCTCGCTGACCAAATCAGTGGGCGTGCTCTTGCTTTCAAGCGCTTGCTCACGCCCGCCCGTGAAGCGGTCGAGCAGCAATGCCCCTGAGTCGCAGGCGAGATCGACAGCCAGCGCGAGCAGATCGCCTACGTCCGTGCTCGGACCTGTCGACTCCTCGAGCCGCTCAGCGCCACGCTCTGCGCGCCCGAGTCCGTCTCCCTCGGTCGCGCCGCTCACGCGAACGCGTCGGGGCGATGCTGCGCCCACGGACGCTCAGCCTCGAGCTGGCCGGCAAGCGAGAGCAGGGTCGTCTCGGCGCCGGGGCGCCCGACGATCTGCACGCCGCGCGGCAATCCGTCGGAGCCAAAGCCGGCCGGCACCGAGGCCGCGGGCTGGCCCGTGAGATTCCAGGGAGCGTTGTATGGGACGAGCGCCGTCACAGCGTTCAGCGTCCACAGCGCCCCGCGTCCGTCGTACTGGCCGATTCGCGGCGGCGGCTGCGCTGTCGTCGGCGTGATCAGCACGTCGTGATCTGCCAATACTCGGTTGAGCTTGCCCGCAAGCGTGTGCTCGGCGGCACGTGAGCGCTCGAGCAGTGCCGGTGGCACGAGCGCGCCGAGCGCCGACATCGAGCGCGTGCGACGTGACAGACGCTCCGGATAGGGGCGCGCTTGGGCTTCCTCGTGTATGCCACGCAGGTAGCGCATCAGCACAGCCGGCATCGTGTCGTAGCCGTAGTCGGGGTCCTGCTCTTTGACGTCGTGCCCAAGTGAGCACAGCAGCTCGATCGTCTCATCCAGAGCCCGGCGCGCGTCTCCGTCCAGGCGCGCGATCACAAGCGGCGGGATCTTGGTCGAGAAGGCGATGCGCAGCTTGCCGGGCGGCGTGCGCGATGCGGACAGGAAGGTGCTCGAAGGCGGCTCGGGACGATCGCGGTCCACCGGAGCCGAGCCGGAGCCGACGTCGTGGAAGAGCGCCGTGTCGATCACCGAGCGGCTGAGCACGCCGTTGACAGCCATGCCGAACCAAGCCTCGGCTTTGGGCGCCATCGATACACGCCCACGCTGGGGCTTGAGCCCGAATAGCCCGCACCAAGCCGAGGGGATGCGGATCGAGCCGGCGCCGTCGGAGCCGAGCGCGGCGCCGACCAGACCGGCCGCCACGGCAGCCCCACTACCACCACTGGAGCCACCCGGCGCCCGCTGCAAGTCCCAGGGATTACGCGTTGCGCCGAAGGTCGGCGTCTCGGTAAACGGCCAGATGCACAGCTCGGGCACGTTGGTCTTGCCGATCACGATCGCGCCGGCCTCGCGCAGCCTGCGTACCACCTCGGCGTCCGCGGGTGCGGCAATGTCGCCGTGGGCATTGCTGCCGAGAGCCGTGATCTCGCCCGCAACGTCGATGTCGTCCTTGACGGCGATCGGCACGCCAAGCAGCGGTCTCTCGCCTCCGGCCCCGCGGCGTGCGTCGGCCTGGTCGGCTTCGAGCAGCGCGCGTTCGGCGAACACGATGCGGAAAGCATTCAGCCGCCCGTCGAAGCGCTCGATCCGCTTCAGGTAAAGCTCGACCAGCTCACGCGAAGAGACCTCGCCCGTGGCGATCAACTCGGCCTGCTCGGCGATGCCGGCGAACGCTAGGTCGGTGCCATCCATCCTCGGCATCCTAGACCGGTGTGACCGGGTTGCGCTTGGTTGGCCACTCGCGTTGCTTGCTCTCGGTATGAGCGAAGCGCCTTATCAGCTCGTCGCGCAGCTGTTCGGGCTCGACGACGGCGTCGATCACGAGCTCGGAGGCGAGGTGCAGCAGATCGATGTCCTCGGCGTACTCGCGCCTGAGCTCCTCGGTCTTGGCGGCGCGCTCGACGCCGTCTGGTATCGCCTGCAGCTGGTTGTAGTAGACCGCGTTGATTGCCGCCTGCGGCCCCATCACCGCGATCGAGGCGCTCGGCAGCGCGATGCAGCAGTCCGGGTCGAAAGCCGGGCCGGCCATCGCGTAGAGGCCGGCGCCGTAGGCCTTGCGCACGATCACAGAGATCTTGGGAACCGTGGCTTCTGAGACGGCGCTGATCATCTTGGCGCCGTGGCGGATGATCCCTTGACGCTCCACCTGCGTGCCGATCATGAAGCCAGGCACGTCCGCAAGGAACAGCAGCGGAATGTTGAAGGCATTGCAGGCTGAGATGAAACGCGCGGCCTTGTCGGCCGAATCGGAGAAGAGCACACCGCCCTTGTGCTTGGGCTGGTTGGCGACGATTCCGATCGCGCGGCCGTCCAGCCGCGCGTAGCCAACGATCAGCTCCTTGGCCCAGCGCGAGTGGACCTGCAAGAGCGAGCCGTCGTCGATTAGCCCATCGATCAGCGAGAGCATGTCAAAGGGCTTGTTCTCGTCGGCCGGGATCAGCGAACCGATGTCGATCGCGTTTGCGACCGCTTCGCTGCCCTGCTCGGGGGCAGGCGGCGGGGGCAGCTGCCAGTTGGAGGGCAAATAGGACAGGTAGCGCCGAGCGAATGCAATGCCCTCCTCGTCTGTTTTGACCAGCTGATGCGCACAACCGGAGACGCCGGTGTGCATGCGCGCGCCACCCATCTCCTCAAGCGTGACGTTCTCACCGATCACCATCTGGGCCATACGTGGTGAGCCCAAGTACATCGATGCGTTGCCGTCGCGCATGATCACGATGTCGCAGAAAGCCGGAATGTAAGCGCCTCCGGCGGCCGATGGCCCGAACAGCACACACACCTGTGGCACCACGCCCGACATGCGCACCTGGTTGAAGAAGATCCGTCCCGCACCGCGCCGCCCGGGGAACATCTGCACCTGCTCTGTTATCCGCGCCCCAGCCGAATCCACGAGATAGACCATCGGTACGCCCAGGCTGGCTGCGCGCTCCTGGATGCGCAGGATCTTCTCAACCGTCTTCGGCCCCCACGAGCCGGCCTTGACCGTCGGATCGTTGGCCATCAGCGCCACAGGCCGCCCGTCGATCGTGCCAACGCCCGTGACGACTCCATCGGCGCCGAGACCCTCTTCGTTCCAGTTGGCCAGCAAGGCTTCCTCGGAGAACGACTCGTCGTCCAGGAGCAATGCCACGCGCTCGCGCACCGGCAGCTTGCCCTGCTCGACGGCCTTCTCGCGGTGGCGCTGCGGTCCGCCCGCGAGCGCTCGGTCTATTGCTTGGCGCAGATCGCTCATGCGCAGCTGAGCCTATCGGTAGGTCGTCTAGGGCAGCAGGCGGCGACGCCGGGATCGACGATGCTCGCGCGCGAGGTTGCGCTCGTGGCGGGCCTGCAGGCGCGCCTCCACCACGTCGATGTCGGAGCCGGGACCCAGCAACATGAAGCCGTCACGCAACGCCGGCAACAGGGTAAACAGGATCACCCATATCGGCCAGAAAGCGCCACTGGCCCCGGCGGCAATCCATACGCCGACGCAGATCAACGACAGCGTGATCGAGCCACTCGCCTCGTGCACCAAACGGCGGCGCAACTTCGACTTGCGCTCCACCAGCGCAAGCTGGGCGGCAACCGAACTGACCGGGAGATCGGCACGCAGAGCGTCGAGGTCGGCTCGCGTGCGCGCGGCGTAGACGGCCTCCAAACGCTGCTCGTACTCCTCGGCTGTGAGCCGCCCCGCGACCGTGTGCTCGTGTAGCTCCTCGACAAGGTGCTCGCGCTCGGCATCCGATACGCGTATTTGGCCGGGATCGGGCATATCCGAAATGTAGATCAACCAGACCTCCGCAGAGCGAATTTCATCGATTTCGTTCTTTGAAGAACGAAAGCCGTTACTTGGAGAACGATTTTGTCGTCGGAGATGACGGGCGCAACTCCTGACTTCCCACAGCCACCTGAGAGCCGGCGTCGGAGTAGCCTCTCAAGGGTATGTCCGCCGAGGATGACTTCGACCTCTCCGCCGCCGGGCTGCGTGCCGATGGCTCAGATCTACGCATCTCGGTGGCCGTATTGGCAAGCAAGCTTGAGAGTTCGCTACCGGCGCGAACGCGGGTGGAGCGTCGCGGCGGAGGCTTGCTCGGGCGTGGCGAGAAGCACGTGCGGCGCGTCGAGGTGAACCTTGGCGAGACGTCATATGAGTTGACCGTCGAGGGCGATCGAGTGCAGGGCAGCCGCGAGCGCAAGGTCGGCGGCATCGCGATCAAGCGCGAACAGCTCGACGCCGGACAGTGGGTCAGCGAGTTGGCGGCCCAGCTACGCGAAGAGGCCGAGCGCAGCGCCGAGGCACGGACGGCGTTGGAAAGGCTGGTGGGATGAATCCGATCGGCACATCTAGGCAGACCGCTTTCTCACTCCGTTCCACACAGCCGAGCGGCACGCGATGACCGTGAACGAGCCGCCACTCGACCTCGAGGCAGACGACGAGCCGGCGGACCCCGGCGAGAGCCCAGCCGAGCAAGCAGAATCGTTGGCGCGAGTCGAACGCGGCGGCATCCCGCTGGGAGCCGAACGGCGGCTTCGCGAGCTCGGCGAACACGGCGGCGCGTTCACATCGGACCTGTCGGTCGGCGACTTCGCACTCTGCCATCAACTGGGGCTGAAGCCCGTCTCACAGGTGATGGGCAGCTCGATCTACCAGGTCGGCTATCAGTCCACGCCATGGCCATCGGCGATGGGCGGCGGCTTCATGTTCGAGATGCAAGCGCTCTCAGAAGCTTGGAACGAGGTACGCGAACTCGCACTTGGGCGCCTCGCCCAGGAGGCGCAGCACGTTGGCGCGGACGCGGTTGTCGGCGTCGAGATGAACACGGGCGAGCACGACTGGGCCGAAAACGCAATCGAGTACGTCGTGATCGGCACCGCCATCCGTCACGAGAGCGGCGCATCCGGCGACTCATCAGCTGGGGCTGGTGAGAGTCGGGGGGACAGAGCGACCGGCGATGGTCGACGCGGGCGCGACGCTCCTGTTCTCACAGAGTTGTCCGTCGCCGATTACGCCAAGCTGCTCAGTGCCGGGGTGGAGCCACTCGGGGTGGTTGCGTGGAGCTCGGTGTTCTTTGTCGGCGCCTCCTACTCGACGCAGATGATGAGTGGCATCGGCGGCCTTGGCTTCACGCAGAACCAGGAGCTACCCGAATTCACCCAGGGCGTCTATAGCGCACGGGAGAGTGTTGTCTCCCGACTGGCCGACCAGGCAGCGAGGCTGGACGCAAGCGGCGTAATCGGCGTGCGCATCGCGCACGGCATCCAGAGGACCACAGTCGGGGCGGGGACCTACTCGCAAGGCGGCCTGATGGTCACCTTCCATGCGATCGGCACCGCAATTCGCGAGGACCGCGAGACGATCCCGTATGCCCCCGAGACCATTGTCGATTTGACGACCTAGAGGAGAGCACCGGCATGAACCCGACACGAGGAGCAACCGCATGAGCGACGTCGAAGAGAGCGAGAGCGCCTACGACCCCACGTCGCTCGAGGGGGTTCCCGAGGCCGCCAGGACGCGCCTGCAACAGAACCGCGCAGGGCTGTTCACATCGGACCTGAGCGTGAACGAGTTCCTGCTGATCAAGCAGGCCGGCTTCGATCCCGTCGGGCTCGTCGTGGGCAGCTCGATCTACCACATCGGCATCCAGGTGGCCGGTTGGAAGAAGAGCCAGGAGATGACGGTCCTCTCCGAAGCCATGTATGGGGCACGCCAGCTGGCGATGACGCGCATGGAGGAGGAGGCCGACCAGCTCGGCGCCGATGGGGTCGTGGGCGTGCGCCTGGACATCGGCCGCTATGAGTGGGGTCAGGACATGGCCGAGTTCATCGCGATCGGCACGGCGGTCAAGCACCGCGAGGGCGTCCTGCACCGGGCGCCCAACGGGCGGCCGTTCACCAGCGACCTCTCCGGCCAGGACTTCTGGACGCTGCTGCGCACCGGACATCGTCCCGTAGGCATGGTGATGGGCAGCTGCGTCTACCACGTCGCCCACCGCGGCATGCTCAAGTCGATGGCCCAAACCGGGCGCAACGTGGAGCTTGCGAACTTCACCCAGGCCCTGTACGACGCGCGCGAGCTTGCGATGGAGCGCATGCAGTCCGAGGCACAGACGTTGAGCGCCGAGGGCATCGTCGGCGTCGACCTGCAAGAGAAGAGTCACGGCTGGGGCAGCCACACGATCGAGTTCTTCGCCGTCGGCACGGCGATCGTGCCGAGCGAGAATCACGACGGCAAGATCGAAGCGCCGACACAGGTGCTCGACCTGAGCTGATGTGCGCCAACTCAACGCCATCCAACACGACGCTCCCTCGCGCGCGGGAGGCGAGTCTCATCCAAACTGGCAGTCCCCACGTGCACGGGCGAACTGCCCGATCTGGACTTCACCACCCGACCCAAGGAAACCGCCGATGAGCATCGTCACCACAGAAGACCGCGGAGCAGCACGCCACATTGTTCTCAACCGTCCCGAGAAGCGCAACGCGATGAGCCAGGAGCTGTTGCGGGCGCTCGCCCAAGCCCTGCGCGACGCCGAGGCCGAGCAGTCGGTGCATTGTGTCGTGCTGCGGGGCGAGGGCCCCGTGTTCTCGGCCGGCGTGGATCTTGGTGAGCTGATGGCCTCAGCCAGCACACCCGGCAACTTGCGTCCGTTCAGGACCACGTTCCTCGAATGCCCGAACCTCGCCGAAGCGATGCCCAAGCCAGTCATCTGCCAGATACACCGGACATGCGTAGGCGGGGCGTTGGAGGTCGCGCTGGGCTGCGACCTGCGCATCGCCTCCGATGACGCGCAGCTGGGGCTGCCGGAGGTGAAGTTCGGGATCATCCCCGACGTGGGCGGCTCGACGCGTCTCCCTGCCGTCGTCGGCCTCGGCAGGGCCAAGGAGCTGATCATGACCGGTCGCACGATCGACGCCGCCGAGGCCGAGCGCATCGGGCTGCTCAACCGTGTCGTCGCGCCTGCGGAGCTCGAGCAGGCCACGCAGGACCTCGTGGATGAGCTGCTGGCCAACTCGCCCGTGGCGGTGGGACGAGCCAAGCGGGTGATCGACGCCTCGGCGCGACCCGCGCTCGCGCAGACGCTGGAGATGGAGGTTTCGGTACAGGAGTACTGCGTCGCGGCGATGCGCGAGAGTGCGCGTGACACCGAGCCCGCCGTAGCCGGCTAGCGCCAATCCACAGGGCCTGCCACCAGCGTGTGCGAGCCGAGCGGGCGGCCGAGCACCTCCTGAACGCGCCGCGCACACGACAGCAGCGCATCGAGGTCGATACCCGTCTCGATACCCATCTCGTGCAGCATCGAGACGAGATCCTCGCTGGCGATGTTTCCGGTTGCGCCAGGGGGCACCGGGCAGCCGCCAAGCTCGCCGAAGCTCGACTCGAAGCTCGTGACCCCGGCATCCAGCGCCGCGAGCACGTTGGCCAAACCCTGGCCTCGCGTATTGTGGAAATGGGCTGTCAGCTGCATCCCCCCTTCGCCGGAACCGCCGTTATCCGTTCCGCCACCGACCGAAGCATCTCCCCCGGTCGTCGGACCAAGCCGTTCGAACGCATGCTCGAAGAAAACCCTCACCTGACGCGGGTTGGCCATGCCCGTCGTATCGCCAAAGCCGACCTCCTGCGCGCCCGCGTCACGTAGGCGCGCGGCGATCTCGAGCACCCGCTCGGGTGGCACGTGGCCCTCGTATGGACAGCCGAAGGATGTGGAGATGACCGCCTCGCAACGCAACCCCGCCGCGCGCGCTTGGGGCAACACCTTCTCGAGCGATGCCAACGACTCCTTGACTGTGCGATTGACGTTGTGGCGATTGTGACTCTCAGAGGCCGACAGGAATACGTTGATCTCGTCGAACGCCGGGCGCTCACGCGAGATGCCATCGCGTACCTCGAGTGCCCGCTCCAGGCCCCGCTCGTTGGGAATCAAGACACTCAGCGAAACCTCGGCCGGTACGTCAATCGCGGCCAGCAGCTGCTCGGCATCGGCAAGCTGTGGGATCACGTCGGGCCGCACAAAGCTCGTGACCTCCAGGCGCCGCAGGCCTGTGCGCGCAAGCATGTCTATCAGCTCGACCTTGCGCTCGGTGGGAATGATCTCCGGCTCGTTCTGAAAACCGTCGCGCGGACCCACCTCGCGAATATCGACCCCTGCGGCGATCACCACATGGAGAGGCCGCCGCTGACATTCAGCGTCTGGCCCGTCACATACGAGGCATCATCCGAGGCGAGAAACGCGATCGCCGCCGCGACCTCCTCCGGCTCACCGGAACGTTGCATGACCGTCTGGTTGACCATGCCCTGCTTGAGCCGCTCGCCCAGCTCGCCGAGCAATTGCGGCGCGGCGTTGAGCAGCGGCGTCTCGATCGGACCCGGCGCGACGGCGTTCGAGCGCACGCGATAGCGGGCCGACTCGCGCGCAATCGCCTTGGTGAAGCCGATCACCCCCGCCTTGGCGGCCGAGTAAACCGCGGAGCCCTGCGAGCCGACACGACCAGCCTCGCTGGCGACGTTGACGATCGCGCCCGAGCGGCGCTCCTGCATACCGGGAAGCACAGCGTGCGTGACGGCAAGCACCCCGCGCAGGTTGACGCCGAGCACGAAGTCCCACAGGCCCTCGTCGCTGTTGACGAAATAGGAGAACAGGTCTGTGCCCGCGTTGTTTACGAGCACATCCACTGGACCAAGTTGCTCCTCGATCCTCGCCACGGCGGCGCGCACGGAGGCGACATCTGTCACGTCGAGCTTGCAGCCAAGGCCGTCCACCTCGCCCGCGATCTCACCGGCGCCATCCTCGTTGACATCTCCGACCGCCACGCGAGCGCCTTCCGCGGCCAGCCGGCGCACGGTGGCGGCGCCGATCCCGGAGGCCCCACCGGTGACGAGCGCTGTCTTGCCCTCGAATCGCATGCATGGAGCCTAGCCATGCATGGCTTCCGGCGACGCGCGCCTCACATCCCGTGCATCTTCGTCTTCATGATGAATTGCTCGCCGTCCTATACTCCGCCGCCGTGGCCGCCTCCCACACCGACCCCATCGCAATCATCGGAGCATCGGGAGCCCTCGGCTTTGGCTTGGCGGTCCGCCTTGGCCAGGCAGGCGTACCGGTCGTGATCGGCTCACGCGAGCAGACGCGCGCGATCGAGGCCGCCGATCGGGCGCGCGAGCTCGTGCCGGACGGAGGCTTCACTGGCGCTGAGAATTCTCAGGCTGTGGAGGCAGTCGAGACGATCATCTTGAGCGTTCCCTTCCGCAGCCAGTCCGAGACGCTCAAAAACATCAAGGGCTCGCTGCGCGAGGGCCAGTTGTTGATCGACGCGACCGTTCCGCTCGCGGCGGCGGTGAGCGGGCGTGCGACGCGGATGCTCGGCGTGTGGCAAGGCTCGGCCGCACAGGCGGCGCTAGAGATGGTGCCTGCGGGGGTGAAGGTCGTCTCTGCGCTGCACACAGTCTCTGCCGCCTCGTTGACCGACCTCGACCACAGCCTCGCCCAGGACGTGCTCATCTGCGGTGACCTGCGCGAGGACAAGCGCCGCGCTGCGCTCTTGCTCCAACAGATCGACGGACTGCGCTGCGTTGACTGCGGACGCCTGGAGATGGCGCGCATCGCCGAGTCGATGACTGCCCTGATGATCTCGATCAACGCCAAGCACAAATGTCACGCGGGCGTGCGCATCACCGGCCTGCCTGACGATTCTTGGGAGTGAACGCGCCCCGCCAGGCCGCACCACTCGCGATCTCGCTTTCGAGGATCGCCCGATGAGCGCCCAGGGCGCGCGAGTGCGCGACGCCGGCCCGGTGGTTGTGCTCGCCGGCGGCACGGGGGGGGCGAAGCTCGCGCGAGGGATGCTCGACGTGGTCGATCCCGATGAGCTGGTCGTGGTCGCCAACACCGGTGATGACATTGACATCTACGGCTCGCACGTCTCCCCAGACCCAGACCTCGTGTCCTTTTGGCTGGCCGACCTCATCGACGAGCGCGGCTGGGGCATCGAGGGCGACTCCTTCGAGGTCATGGACGCCCTGCGCGAGCTTGGCGTCGACGTTTGGTTCAACCTCGGCGACCGCGACCTCGCGTGGTGTTTGGAGCGCCGGCGCATGGAGGACGAAGGGCTGCGCCCCACCGAGGCGCTGGCGAGGCTGAACGAGGCGATCGGCGTGCGCGCGCGTGTGCTGCCGATGTGCGACGAGCAGATACGCACGCACGTGCGCACCGACACCGGCTGGCGCGACTTCCAGCAGTTCATGATTCGCGATCGCGCCATCGGCCCGGTGCACGAGGTGGCGTTCGCGACACCGACGCAGATGCGACTCGCGCCGGAGGGTGAGCCACCATCGATGGGCGCGCCGCCACCCCCCACGCCCGAGGTGCTCGCGGCGTTGGCCAAGGCGCGCGCGGTCATCGTCGGGCCCAGCAATCCCGTCATCTCGATCTGGCCAATCCTGCATGTGTTGGGCAAAGCGCTCGCCGGAACAGCCGCGCCCGTGGTCTGTGTCAGCCCGATCGTCGGCGGCGAGGTCCTCAAGGGTCCGACCGCCGCGTTCTTGACCGCCTACGACCAGCCTGTGAGCGCCGCTGGGGTCGTTGCCTTCTATGAGCTGGTCGCGCCCGGCCTGCTCGACGCGGTGATAGCCGACGAGCCCGTCGCGGGCTTCGCGACACTCGAGATCGACACGAGCATGCCAGACATAGCCGCCTGCGCACGCGTCGCCGAGCAGACGCTTGCCCTCGCCGCGACGCTTGCCGGGTAGCCTCTCCGTGCACATGCTCACCGCCGCGATCCTCCCCATCAAGCGCTTTTCTCTTGCCAAGCAGCGCTTGGGCGAGAGCGTCGAGGAGCAGTTGCGCCTCGATCTCGCGCGAGCGATGGTTGGCGACGTGCTCGTCGCGCTGTCGCAGTGCGCGGCGATCGATCTGACAATCGTCATCACCAATGAGCCGACCATAATCGCCGCCGCCGAGTACACGGGCGCCATCGTGGTGGCAGACACAGCCGAGAGCGGGCAAAGCGCGGCCGTCTCGATCGGAATCGAGCGTGCTTTGGAGGAGGGAGCCAAGCGGGCGCTGTGCGTTCCTGGCGACTGCCCGGCCCTTGACCCCGGCGAGCTCGACGTTCTGCTGCACGGCGCGCCCGAGGCCGTGATCGTCATCCCCGACCGTCACGGCACCGGCACAAACGGGTTGCTCTTGACTCCCCCCGACGTGATGACTCCAAGCTTTGGCCCCGGTAGTCATGAGCGCCATGGCGACTTGGCGGCAAGCGCGAACGCAAGCTGGCGCACCGAGCAGGTCTCCTCGCTGCAACTCGACATCGACACCGGCGCCGACCTGGCCGTTCTGCGGGAGCGTTTGGCCGGCAACCACGGGCAGGCTCCGCGCACACGCTCGGTGCTCGGCCTGGTGGAGAGACATTGGCGCAGCTCGCAGCCCGCGGCCTGAGCGGACTCCCGGAGGTCGCGGCCGGAGCCGACCTGTGCGCGCTGATCGCCGGTGCGCTCGAGGCCGAGGGTCTGACGCGTGCGCTGCTCGACGGTCAGATCGTGGCAATCGCGCACAAGGTCGTCTCCAAGGCCGAGGGCGCTGTCGTCGATTTGCGGAACGTCGTGCCCAGCGCGCGCGCGCTGGGCATCGCTTCCGAGCAGCACAAGGACCCGCGCGCGGTGCAGGTCGTGCTCGACCAGTCCGCGGAGATTCTGCGTGAGGCAAACGGCGTTCTCATCTGCCGCACCCATCACGGTTTCGTGTGCGCGAACGCGGGCGTCGACGCTTCCAACTCAGCCGATAACGAGAAGCTGATCGTGCTGCCACGCGACCCCGACGCCTCGGCCCGCTCGATTCGCCGACGCCTACGAGAGCTGACGGGCGCAGAAGTGGGTGTGCTGATCAGCGACAGCTTCGGGCGGGCGTGGCGCCACGGTCAGTGCGACGTCGCGATCGGTTGCGCCGGCATTGCGCCGCTCGAGGACTGGCGCGGGCGCAAGGACAGCGTCGGCATGGAGCTACGCGCTACTTGGTTGGCCGTCGCCGACGCGATCGCCTCGCTTGCCGACCTGGCGCGTGCCAAGGACTCGCGCGAGCCGGTTGTGATCGTCGAGGGACTGGAGCGATTTCTCACGCGGGAGGACGGTCCAGGCGCTCTCGCGCTGCTACGACCGCTTGACGAGGATCTGTTTCGCTGAAACCGAGCCGGCCTGCGCTCAGCGCAGGCTCTCGGACGTCTGCTCGCCGGCGCTCTCCGCGACAGAACGCGAATGAGGACGCGACGTGCCACTGCGCATCAGGGAGCGGCGCGCGCTGGCGAGGAGCGCTCGTGGTATCCCGGTCGCGAGCATCCGCGCCGGAGCGATGTTGCGCGAGCCGAACGCTTCGAAGATCCTCGCCGTGGGCTCATCGTAGCTTGCGGCGGAGAAGAACAGGCGCTCACCCGGGTTGATCTTGCGACCGTCCGCGTAGCTGAGGATTTCCCGGGTATGACCTTTCAGGCCACGCGAGTGGCGGCGGCGATAGCGGCGCAAGCCCTGCTCCAGGGACTCGGCTCCGCTGAATGCGGGCGCGAGGCTGTCGGCAAGCCATTCCGAGGACTGCAAGGCAAAGCCGCAGCCAACACCCCAGAGTGGATCGACGGCGCTGGCGGCGTCTCCTACGAGAGCGAGGCCAGGCGCGGTGGGAGTGTTGATCACGTTGGTCATGTCGATCTTCCCGGTCATCTCGCCAACCAGGCGGGATTGCGCTATCGGGGGAGCGTCGGGGATCGCTGCGACGAATCTCTGGACGGCCGCGGCAGGATCCTCGCGGAATTCCGGCAGGCGCTCCATGGCAGGCATCACCGCGTAGAAGATCAGGTCGCTATCTGTGGGGAATGCCCCGACCATGTCAGGGTCCAGGAGCCAGAGCGCGGAGTTGGGGAACCTCTTCGGCATCGGCCCTTCGAAATAGCCGCCGTAGGCGAAGCGTCCGTGGGGCGCTGTCTTGCTCTTGACTTTGGCCAGCTTGGCGACACGCGAGCCGCGTCCGTCGGCGCCGACAACGAGTCGTGTGCGCAGCTCCAGGGTCTCCCCGTGCGTGTCGCGTGCCTTCACACCCGACACCCGCTCGCCGTCGAAGCTCAGCTCTTGGACTGTGTGGCCGAGGACCAACTCCACGCCAGGAGTCTGTGCGGCGGTCTCGCGGATCAGCGGATCCAGACGCTCGCGGCGCAGGTTGATCCCGCTGGGCAGGGCGCTGTCGGCCGGCGGTTCAACCCAGCCCCAGCGGGTGTATGCACATGGGCGCGAACGTAGAGCGCCGGCTTGCATCATCGGCTCGAGCAGGCCTATGCGTTCAAGGGGCCGTATTCCTGAGGACTGTATGAAGTGAGTGCAAACCCGCTTGAAGGACTTCGGATCCGGGTTCTTCTCGATCAGCGCGACTCGTGCACCCGTACGCGCAAGCATGATCGCGGCGCTGCAGCCGGCGAGGCTGGCGCCGACAATCGCCACGTCATAAGCCTTGGGTTTCATGTCCGAGACAAAGTCGGCAGCGGAGTCGAAGCTATCTGAGGCTTCGGAGGGGACGTTGGTCGTACGTGTCAGATCGGACATTTATTCCAACTCCTCGGACAAACCAGATCACATCGGACGACAGACACTTTACTCTTCGCCCGGTGCGCCGTCGAATCTCCTTCAAGCGTGGCTTGCTCACTTTCCTCGGCGTGCTTGCGTTCGTGGTGGTCGTACTCAACTGGACCTACGGGCGCCTGCCCGCCGAGCCCAAGCCGACCGGCTCGTTCGTGCAGGTCGGCAAGCTGCGTATCCACTACATCGAACATCCTGGCGCCGGCATCCCTGTCGTGCTGATCCACGGCCTTCCCGGGACCGCCGAGGATTGGGAAGACGTGACGCCGCTGCTTGCCGGGCATCGCACGATCGCGATCGACCGTCCCGGCTTTGGCTACTCCACCGGCGGTTACGTGCCCTTCGATCGTCAACTCGAAGTGATCCACGAACTGCTTGCAAAGCTTCACGTGGCGCGACCGATTCTCGTGGGGCACTCCTACGGCGGGACGGTCTCATTGGGCTTTGCCGAGCGCTACCCGCGCGACGTGCGCGGGCTCGTGCTTGTCGACGCGGCGGCGGCGGGGCAGAAAGTCGATGGCTTCACCGAAGCGCAGGCGCACCTGGTGAAATTCCTGCAGCTGCCGGTAATCCGGCAGGTCTCAAACGCGACGTTCGGCCAGCTGCTGATCACCGTCTCGGCCGACCAGGGGGACGCCGAAGCGTTCTCTCCGCTACCGGTCGTGGCCGCGCACCGCCGGCGGGTGCTCGAGATCAACATGACTCACGGCAACCTGGAAGCGTGGTCTGGGGAGATTGCAGCCTCCACCGGGGTGATCGCTCAGATCGATGAGGGGCTGCACAGCATCGAGGTTCCAGCTGTGGTGATCCAGGGCGAGCAGGACAAGCTGGTCAACCAAAGCCACGGTCGCAAGCTCGCGGCGACACTACCCCACGCGCGGCTGGTGCTGCTCTACGGAGGGCACATGCAGCCCTACGATCATCCGGCCGCGATTGCCGCCGCGGTGCGCGGCGTGAGCGGGTAGTTCCGTCTGATCCCGTAGAGCGTGGTGCGCTCGGCTGCCGGCCGCCCAGCCTCATGCGCGGCGGCTACGAGCTGCTCGGGGTCGAGCTTGGTGCCGTGGTAGCTGCCAGCGAGCCGCGAGATCGACTCCTCCATCAAGGTGCCGCCAAGATCGTTGACGCCCCAGCGCAAGGACTCGGTGGCGGCATCGAGGCCCATCTTCACCCATGAGGCCTGCAGGCTTCCGATCGTGCGCCCGAGCGCCAAGCGGAAGACTGCCGTGTGCTTGAGGTTCTCCTCACGGGAGATCTCCTCCACCCCGTGCGTGCGACCCAAAAGGGTTTGAAACGGGATGAACGAGAGCGGCACGAACTCGGTGATGCCGCCCGTGCGTTCCTGCAGCTCTCGCACGACGCGCATGTGCTCGGCCAGCTCCCACGGCTCCTCGATGTGGCCGAACATGACCGTCGAGGTCGAGCGCAGGCCGGCCGCGTGTGAGGCTTCGATGATCTCCACCCAGCGCGCGACAGGCAGCTTGTTTGGGGAGATGCGCTCGCGCACGCCGTCGTGGAGGACCTCGGCGGCGGTGCCTGGGGTCGAATCGAGCCCCGCATCCCTCAGCTGCGCGAACACCTCCGACGGCGCCAGCCCGGAGATGTCGCACATGTGGGCGATCTCCATCGGCGAGTAGGCGTGCAGGTGCAGCTCGCTGCCTGCGTCCCGCGAAGTGGACTTGGCGAGGCGCAGCCAGCCGAGATAGTCCTCCAGCTCCCAGTCGGGGTGGATGCCGGACTGGATACACAGCTCGCTGGCGCCGTAGTCGATCGCCTCGTGCACACGGCGCACGAACTCTTGCTCGTCATGCTGGTAGGCCTCAGGCGAGCGCTTGCCCTGGCCGAAGCCGCAAAAAGCGCAGCCGACTGTGCAGACATTGGAGATGTTGATGTTGCGGTTGACGACGAACGTGACCGTCTCCCCCGCCAGCTCCGCGCGTAGCTCGTCCGCGGCAAGGCGCATCTGTTCGATCGCCTCGGGGCGCGTCTCGGCGAACATCGCGGTCAACTCCTCGGGGCTCAGCGCCATGCCCTCGCGACCCTTCTCGATCGCGCCGCTGACAAGCTCGGGACGAATCGGAGCGGGCGGATCGGTACGACCTGAGCCTCGCCTGGGAATGAAGCTCCAGTACTTGAGCTTGATCGCGTCGAGCACGCCCTGGGAGACCCATTCTGGATCGATGTATTGCGGGTAGACACACAGCCGCTCGGTGAGCGCGAAGCCGTCGGTCTGCAAGCGCTTGCGCACCTGATGCGGCGAGGGGAAGGGGTGCTCGGGAGAAATGTGGTCGCCGTTTGCCGACAGCCCACCGAGGTCGGTGGCGCCGGCGGCCACCAGCTCGCTCCACCAGTCGGCGAGGTTTGGCGGGATCTGGATGCCGACGTCGGGCATCAGCCGCCGCGTCTGCTCGATCAGCGCCTTCATGTCCTCGATCGAGACCGGTCCCGCGCCTTGTGTGGCCCACTCCGGAAGGGCATGCCCCCCGCGCGCGCGGGGGGCATCGCGATTTTCGACACCGAACACCCTCCCCTGCCCGCCCTCTCCCAGCCCGCTGTCGCCGTTCTGAATCCCCAATCCATGCTGCCAGCCACCGACCGAGTCGTCAAACTCGCTTGTGCCCTTCGGGGTGCGCACGCCCGTCTCCCAATAGCGACGCGCGGCCGCCTCGGCGATCTCAGCCGGCTCCCGCCCGTAATAGCTCTGGTGGGGCACGAAGTTCTGCAGGATCACCTCTTGGATGTGGCCGTACTCCACGTGCAAGGCCGCAATCGCCTCCAAAGAGGCAAGCCGCTCTTCCAAAGTCTCGCCAATCCCCACGAGGATGCCGCTCGTGAACGGGATACGCAGCTCGCCTGCGGCGCGAATCGTCTCCAGGCGCCTAGCGGGATGCTTGGTCGGCGAGCCTGCGTGCACGGTCTGCATCAGCCGCTCTGACACCGACTCGAGCATCAAGCCTTGCGAGGCCGTGACCTCGCGCAGACGAGCCAGATCATCTCGCGCGAGCACACCCAGATTCGTGTGCGGCAGCAGGCCGCGCTCCAAAGCCCGCTCGCACGTCCACACGACATACGCGGTGAAGTCCTCGTGGCCGTATCCCTCCAGTCGCTCGCGCACTTGGGGGTTGACCTCCGGGCGCTCGCCCGTGAGCACCAGCAGCTCCTTGACCTGCCGGCGCGCGGCCCCGTCGAGGATCTCGATCACCTCCTCAGGGGTGTACAAGTGCGCCTTGTGCGTTGCGAAGGCGCAGTACTTGCAGTAGCACTGGCACGTCCGCGACAACGAGAGCGTCAGGTTGCGCGAGAAGGTGACGCGACGGCGCATGTAGGGAGTCTATGACCCTTTTGCTGTTCCACCTGGCGCATGCGCCAGGTGGCCGAGTGGTGCATGCACCACTCGGCGGGGCGCGCATGCGCGCCCCGGTGTCAGGGCCGCATGCGGCCCTGACTGGAGTCGCACATGTGCGACTCCACCGGACGGCACATGTGCCGTCCGGCCTCGCCCCTAAATTCCCGTTCATGACCGAAGACACCTTGCGTCGCGCCGTGGCCGAGATGGTCGGCGCCTTCGCACTCACCTTCATCGGCGCGGGGGCCGCGGCGGCCTCCGGCGTCATCTCAGACCCGTCGTTGATCGGCGTCGCGATCGCCAACGGGCTCGCGATCGGCGTGATGGTCTGCGCGCTCGGGCACATCTCCGGCGGGCACTTCAACCCGGCGGTGACGTTTGGCTTTCTGATCACCCGCAAGATCAAGCCTGCACTCGCCGGCGTCTACTGGGTCGCGCAATTTGGCGGTGCGGCGCTGGCCGCATTGCTCGTCCGACAGCTACTCCCGAGGGCCACGACCGAAGCGGTAAAGCTCGGTGTGCCGGCACTCGGACACGGCGTCAACGCCGGCTCGGGCGTCTTTCTGGAGGCGATCCTCACTTTCTTCTTGGTGTTCGTGATCTTCGGCGCCGCCGTCGATGCGCGCAACCAGTTCAGCGTCGTCGCCGGACTTGCGATCGGCCTGACAATCGCGATCGACGTGCTCTTCGGAGGGCCGTTCACGGGCGCCGCGATGAACCCCTCCCGTGCTTTCGGGCCGCAGCTCGTCGGCGACCATTGGGCCAACGCCTGGGTGTGGTACGTCGGGCCGCTGCTGGGAGCCACGGTCGCCGCTGGTCTATACGCGTTCCTGTATCTGCGTAAGCCAGGGGTCGAGCCAGCGGCAACCTAGTGTCCGAGGCATCGTGCTCGGGACGCTTGCTGACGTGAGCGCCGCAAACGTCTACCTGGCCCGCCACGGCCAGACCGCCTACAACCTCGAGCGTCGCTTCCAAGGACATTTGCCTGTCCCGCTCGACGACACCGGTCGCGCCCAGGCCGTAGACCTGGCCGAACGAGCGGGCGCGGGAGCCGGCGGGAGACCGGGGAGCGGCCGCGGGATCCCGTTCGTCGCCTTGTGGTGCAGCCCACTGGCGCGAGCGCGTGAAACCGCTGACATCGTCGCCGCGCGCCTGCGCCTCGAGCCGCGCGAGGATGCTCGTCTGATGGAGACCGACGCGGGCGACTGGACCGACCGTCTCTTCACCGACGTCCAAGCCGAGGACCCGGATGGCTTTGCGGGCTTCATCGAAGGCCGTCCCGACTTCGCATTTCCGGGCGGCGAGTCGTTCGCACAACAGGGCGTCCGCGTCGCAGCCGCCCTCACCGACATCGAGCGTGGCGATCTGCCCGCTCTTGTCGTCTGCCACGGCGTCGTTATCCGCATCGCGCTCTTCCAACGCGCCGGTCACAAGGTGGCCTTGGCGGAGCGAGTTCCGAACGCAGCCTTGGTCCCGCTCCACCCGGCCGAAGCCGAAAGCGTCGATGTCGGCGGTGGCGAGGCGTTGCCGCCTAGTTGAGTTAGGGCGATCGAAACCGCGAATCGCTGCCCTGCGCCGAGTACCGTCCCAAGCGCAGCTCACAATCGCCGGATGCCTCATGCGGCCATCAATGTCTCGACTCTCCCCGACGTGCTCGCGATTCTCGGGTCTGCTGGGAGCGTTGTGGGCGGCGGGGTTGGCTTGGCTGTGGGCCACGCCGGCTTGCGTCAGGCACTCGAGGACCTGGCGCTGGGTGCTGCGGTTGGCGGAGTGTGCGGCTGCTTCACCGCTTTCCTCGCCTATGTCGTGATCCGGACTCTCGGCTGATAGAATGCAGACAATGAGACGCATTACTCACATCGTGGCGTGCCTGCTGGTATTCGGTATTTCGACGCTCATTGCCGACATCGTGCTCACGCTCGCAGGCGCCTCGATCGGCTGGTACTACGGCGCGGGCCTATGCCTCATAGCGCTTACGGTATTTCAAATACTTTCTCCAACAGGCGGACTGCCCGTCGGACGGATCACCGCCCGACGGAACTCCCCAGGCGACCAGCGCTTGTCACGCTCGATTCACTGACGCGAGCCATCGAGGAGTCGCGCCATCAGATCCGCGCCTTCGCGCGCCATCCGTGAGCGTGGAACCACCAAATCGAAGCCTGCCTTCTCGGCCATACCGCGTACATCGGCCTCAACGTGCGAGTAGAAGGCAAGCGTGGCGGTTCCCTCGAGCAAGCCGTCGGCGGACAGGCACTCGAGAAGTCCGGCTCGCGCGACTGGCTCGGCGGTGAGATCCACGACGAGCAGATCCACGTCGGCTAGACCCTCTCGGACACCATTGGCATCCGCGGCCAGGACGACATCATGCCCGGCTGTGATCAACGCAGCCTGTACCCGCGAGCCAAACAGCAGATCCGGGATGAACGCGAGGACTTGCGCCATCGAGTCGGCGGCTTGCGCCCGCTGCTCCCGAACCCGTCTACTGCGCCCGCAGGCGCGCGAACTCCTCGCGCACCGACTGCGGCCGGCCCCACATCTGCGTGACCTCGACACGTCCGGCGCGTTGCTCGCGCACGGCCATCTCGCCCTCGATGCCCGCTTCGTCCAGAAGCTTCAGCGTGCCATGCACCGTGGGTGCCGAGGCGGCGTGGCCAAAGCGGTGGGCGACGAGCAGGCGCCAGTGCCAGTCATGGTGGGAGTAGGGCCGCGCGTTGCAGGTGGCCAGATACACGGACGCGTCGATGTAGCGCGACTCGTCCGCGATGCGCAGGTCGAGCTCGAGGTCTGTCCAATCGTCGGGCAGCGAGTCGACGATGCTCTGGAAGGTATCCGCTAGTGCCATTGCTTGGGAAGCCTAGCGGCCTGGGCGGCCGTCCGGGGCGCCTGGGATGGCGCAACCACCGCCTTCCCGCAAACCGCTTGCGATGCCAACCGCTTGCGACCTCTTGCGCAAACATCGCGCGGCTATCCTCCAAAGGGTGGCCGCAACCGACACGACGGCGCTCGATGCGGCGCTCATATCCGAGTACGAGACGCTGACCGAACGCTGCGGAGTCGTGGACCGCTGCGAGCGCGGCAAGCTGGCGCTCAGCGGCTTGGGCTCCATCGAGTTCCTCAACGGCCAGGTCACGAACGAGCTGGCCGGCCTGGGTTCAGGCGAGGGCTGTTATGCGGCGTTCTTGACGCACAAGGGCAAGATGCTCGGCGACCTGCGCGTCCTTGCTGTCACCGGCGCGGGACAGACTCAGCCTGTTGCCGGCGGGCCACTCCCCGACGACAGGCCTGCGACAGGGCCGAGCGAACTATTGCTCGACACTGAGCGCTCAGCCCTACAGGCGCTGTTCGACATGATCCGCCGCTTCAAGGTCGGCTACGACGTCGAGTTGCACAAGCGCACGCTCGAGTCCTCACTGCTGTCGCTCGTCGGGCCCGATGCCGAAACCGTCGTGACGAAGGCGTTCGTGCTTGACGAGGCCCGATTGCCGGCACAAGAGCACAGCCATATGCTCACCCATCTGGATCGGACGCCCGTGCGCCTGATCCGCACCGACTTGGGGATCGACGCCCTGTTCGACGCCGAGGCGCTGGCTGCCGTGCACAGCGCGCTCCAAGCGGCCGGCGCCGTTGCGGTGAGCGAAGCGACAGCCGAGATCGTGCGCGTCGAGCGCGGCCGACCCCGCTATGGGATCGACCTCGACGAGAGCACGATTCCCCAAGAGGCAGGTCTCAACGAGCGTGCCGTGAGCTTCACCAAGGGCTGCTACGTCGGTCAGGAGACTGTGGCCCGCCTCTACTACAAGGGCAAACCGAACCGTCATCTGCGCGGCCTGCGCCTGTCCGAGCCGAGCGAGCCAGGCGCGGCGCTGGTAATCGGTGAGCGGTCCGTCGGGATCCTCACCAGCTCCGTCGTCTCCCCCAGGCTCGGTCCAATCGGGCTGGCGCTCGTGCGTCGCGAGGCTGAGCCGGACGCAACCGTTTCCGTCGGCGAGCGAGGCGCTGAGGCGATCGTGGTGGAGTTGCCTTTCGACCAGGCGGCTCTGGGAGCGGGCGCGCTCGGGATCCGTGCTCCACATATGGGCTCGACCCCGAGCGTGTTGCCGGCCGGGTAGGATTCTCCTTCATCCCCCGTACCCGACACACGAGGTTCAGACACACGTGGCAATCGATCTTCAACGAGTTTCAAGCGTGGACGCCGAGCCTGGCGAGCTGCCCTCCACGATGGCCGCCTGGGTCATCCGCGAGGAGCGCCAAGGCGAACCGAAGGACGCCTTCCAACTGGAGGAGATCGAGGTGCCTGAGCCCGGCGCCTTCGAGGTGATCGTGCGCGTGATGGCCGCGGGCGTGAACTACAACAACGTGTGGGCGGCGCTCGGCAAGCCCGTGTCGGTGATGAAGTACGGCGACCATCCCCAGTACGGGCACCACATCGGCGGCTCGGACGCCTCCGGCATCGTCTGGAAGGTCGGCGCGGGCGTGACACGCTGGAAGCCGGGCGACGAGGTGGTGGTGCACTGCAACCAGGCCTCCTACGAGGACCCGGAGGTGCACGGCCTCGACCCGATGGCGGCGCCCTCGCAGAAGATCTGGGGCTATGAGACGACCTGGGGCTCCTTCGCCCAGTTCACGAAGGTCCAGGCCCAACAGCTCCTGCCCAAGCCACAGGCGCTCAGCTGGTCGGAGTCGGCCTCCTACGGGCTCGTGTATTTCACCGCCTACCGCATGCTGATGACCCGCTGCAAGCTGCAGGCGGGGCAGAAGGTCCTGATCTGGGGCGCGGCCGGCGGTCTGGGCGTATTCGCCACGCAACTGTGTGCCGCAGCCGGGGCGCACTGTGTGGGCGTGGTGTCCTCGGCCGAGAAGGGCGAGCTGGTGAAGCGTCTCGGCGCCGTGGACTACATCGACCGCGCCGAGTTCGCCGGAATGATGCGCAAGGGCGGCGAGACCCCCGAGGAGGACAAGGCGCGCTTCCTCGTCTCCCGCGAGTTCTCAAAGCGCGTGAAGCAGATCCTCGGCGACGCCCCCGACATCGTGTTCGAGCACGTCGGGCAGGCGACTTTCCCAACATCGGTGTTCACGGTCAAGCCGTTCGGGAAGGTCGTGATCTGCGCGGGCACCACCGGCTTCAACCTCGACTTCGACGTGCGCTACCTGTGGATGAAGCAGAAGGAGATCCTCGGCTCGCACTTCGCCAACGCGTATGAGTGCATGAAGGCCAACGAGCTGATCGAGTCAGGTCAGATCCGGCCGGTGCTGTGGCGGACGCTCGGTTTCGAGGGAGTCGCCGAAGCACACCAGTTGATGCTCGAAAACAAGCACCTGGGCAAGATCTCGATCCTGGTAGGCGCCGAGTCCGAGGACGAGGGCAAGACCGCCGAGGGGCCGGGAGCCATACACGCCGAGGTTGGAGGCTGATGTCCGATAGCCGGCGCCATACTGCGTCCTCCCTCCTTCATGTACCGATTGTCGATCGACGGGATCGCCAATCGGCCAGCACATTTCGGTCTGTGCGTCCTTCTCTGGCTTGGCTCTCGAACATCAGAAGCCCTATGTACAACCGATTGCGGAGGAACGACTGATGGATGGCACGGTGATCGTCCCCTGGTATGCGACTGGTTTTCGCGCGGACGGCTTCGAGGAGGTCCTGGGCGAGGTGGCCGCCGTTGCCCTGCGCTATGGCGCCAGCTCCTATGCGGTGTATCGCTCCAAAGACGACCGCTACCGCTTCCAGCAGTTTGCCCACTTCGACAGGCACATCGACTGGGAACGCTATTGGGACGGTCCGGAGATGACCGACTTCAGGGTGCGCTATTCCAGCTGGTACCAGATCCCGGTCCTCTACGGATGGTGGGATCGCACAGCCGTGGGCGGCATCGAGGGCGAGCCGGCTGTGCCCGTCACTCCCAACGGCCTCCCGGGCGACACTCCGAACGGACATTCTGGCGATACGCCCAACGGCCGGCCGAGCGACGCCCCCACGCCCCACTACGTCTGAGGTCCGCTCCGCTGGTCGCTCAGCACTGCTCCAAAGGGGCCATCGTCAAACCGGCTCCCTTCAGCAACTCCCAGTAGTGCTCGGCGGCCTCTTGGTGGCCGCTGAAGACGATCGCCTGCCCCGAGCTGTGGATGATGTTGGCGATCTCGTGGCCGCGCTCGATGCTCACCCCGGGGATGAAGCGGGCAAGGGTGCGGGCCACGTGCTCGAAGGTGTTGTGGTCGTCGTTGCGCACGATCACTCTCCAGGAGTCCCCGTAGCCGCTTCCCGGAAGGCGTGTATGCGGCAACTCAATCGTCTGGCTCATCGCCCATCAGGATAAAGCTCGTCGCCGCCCCATACAATTGCGCCTATGAGCAGCGATCAGTCTCCGCGCCTGCCTGAGCGCGACCGTCCATGGATGATGCGCACCTATGCCGGGCATTCCACGGCAGAGGCGTCCAACGAGTTGTACCGCCGCAACATCGCCAAGGGGCAGACCGGCCTGTCGGTCGCTTTCGACTTGCCGACGCAAACCGGTTATGACCCTGATGACGAGCTGGCGCGGGGAGAGGTCGGCAAGGTCGGCGTGCCCGTGGTGCACCGCGGCGACATGGCTGCCCTGATGGACGGGATCCCGCTCGGCGAGATGAACACCTCGATGACGATCAACGCCACGGCCGCCTGGCTGCTGGCGCTCTACATCGTGGCTGCCGAGGACCAAGGTGTCGCCCAAGAGCGCCTCCAAGGCACCACTCAGAACGACATCATCAAGGAGTTTCTGGCACGCGGCACCTACGCCTTCCCGCCCGCGCCCTCGATGCGTTTGATCGCCGACATGATCGCCTACACAGTCGAGCACGTGCCGAAGTGGAACCCGATCAACATCTGCTCCTATCACTTGCAGGAGGCCGGCGCGACGCCGGTGCAGGAGATCGCCTACGCGATGAGCAATGCGATCGCCGTGCTCGACGCCACGCGCGAGCGTCTCGAGAGCACTCAATCCACCCCTCCGGGCACGGCCCCCCGGGCTGGGCAGCCGTCCGACCGGGCACAGGAGCTGATGGCCGAAGTCTTCGGGCGCATCTCGTTCTTCGTCAACGCCGGTGTGCGCTTCGTCGAGGAGCACGCCAAGCTGCGGGCGATGGGCATCATCTGGGAAGAGCTTGGGCGCGAGCGCTATGGCGTGAGCGACGAGCGTCGTCTGCGCTTTCGCTACGGCGTCCAGGTCAACTCGCTCGGCCTGACCGAGGCCCAGCCGGAGAACAACGTGCAGCGCATCGTGCTGGAGGCGCTCGCGGTGACGCTCGGCCGCGACGCGCGCGCTCGTGCGATCCAGCTGCCGGCCTGGAACGAGGCGCTTGGCCTGCCGCGGCCCTGGGACCAGCAGTGGTCGCTACGCATTCAGCAAGTGTTGGCTTACGAAACAGACATCCTCGAGTACCCGGACATCTTCGAGGGCTCGAAGGTGATGGAAGGGCTCGTCGACGAGCTGTTGGAGGGGGCGCGCGCGGAGATGGCGGTCGTCGCCGAGCACGGCGGCGCGGTCCAGGCCGTGCCGTACATGAAGGCCGCGCTTGTGGATTCTCACCGCGCCAGGATCCAGCGAATCGAGTCTGGTGAGCAGGTGGTCGTCGGCCAGAACAGGTTCACCGAGACGGAGGTCTCACCGCTGACCGACAACGCCGACGGCGGCATCCTCGTCGTCGACCCCGCCGTCGAGGCCGAGCAGATCGCGGCGGTGCGAAAATGGCGCGCCGAACGCGACCAGCAGGCCGTCGATTTGGCGCTCGCCGAGCTTGCGCGAATCGCCGCCGACGAGCAAGGCACTGAGAACCTGATGGTGCCGACGATCGCAGCAGCGCGCGCCGGCGCGACCACCGGTGAGTGGGCGCGCGCATTGCGCGAGGTGTTCGGCAGCTACCGTGCGCCCACGGGTGTGGGCGAGGCAAGCGCGGCGCCGGGCGACCACGAGCTTTCGCAGCTGCGCGAGGAAGTCGCAGGGTTGGCCGAGAAGCTCGGACGGCGCCCGAAGATTCTTGTCGGCAAGCCGGGGCTCGACGGCCATTCCAATGGGGCCGAGCAGATTGCGGTGCGCGCCCGGGACGCAGGCATGGACGTCGTCTACGAAGGCATCCGCTTGACCCCCGCGCAGATTGCCGCGTCTGCCCTACAGGAGGGGGTGCATGTGATTGGCCTGTCGATCCTCTCCGGCTCGCACAGAGAGCTGATCCCGGCCGTGATTGGCGCGTTGCACGACGCGGAAGTGGACGTACCGGTCGTGGTCGGCGGGATCATCCCCGAGCAGGACGTGGCGCAGCTCAAGCAGGCCGGCGTGGCGGCCGTCTACACGCCGAAGGACTTCGACATCTCCCGCATCATGCACGACATCGTTGGGATTGTGGGGGCCGAGTGCAACGGACACGGTCCCTCCGCCAACGGCTCGGCGTGAGCGACGGCATACCCACTGGATCGGGCGAGAGTCCCATCTCCGCCGAGAAGGAAGACCGACAGCACAGAGGCTCTGTAGGGGCTGCGCTCGGCAAGCGCCTGCGCGAACGCGACCTGAGCGCGGCGCCGGCCGCGCTGAACCTGCTCGAGAGCAGCGCCGCAGACGACCGCGAGCAAGCCGCGTTGCTGCTGCGCGAGGTCTCTCCCGCAGCGCTTGGAGGCGAGGCCAAAGGACATATCGTCGGCGTGACCGGCCCACCCGGCGCCGGCAAGTCGACACTGCTCTCCGCGCTGCTGCACGCTTGGCGCGACCCCGTCGATGGGGAGCGCAAGAGCGTCGCGATGCTCGCGGTCGACCCCAGCTCCAAGCGCTCGGGAGGCTCGCTGCTCGGCGACCGCGCACGGATCGACTTCGACCCCTCCGACCGGGGCGTGCTGATTCGCTCGACCGCCGCGGGCGAGCGGCTTGGCGGCCTCGCGGCTGCTACGCGCGCGGCGGCGCAGACTTTGGCTGCCGCATTTGACGTGGTCGTGATCGAGACCGTCGGCGTGGGTCAAGCCGAGACAGAGATTTCCGACGTCGCCGACACCGTTGTGGTGGTTGTCCAGCCCGGCAGCGGGGATGTGTTGCAGTTCCTCAAGTCGGGCATCATGGAGACTCCAGACGTGCTCGTCGTAACCAAGGCCGACCTCGGCCAGATCGCCATGGCAACAAGACGCGACCTCAGCGCGGCGCTGCGCTCCCTCGGAACCAAGGCCACCCGTGTGCTTGGCGTGTCCTCGTTGCCCCCGCCCGAAGGGATCGACGAGTTGCTGCTGGCGTTGGAGGAGCAGCGCGCGAGCACCGACATCCCCGCGAGGCGCCTGCGGGCGCGACGCTCCGGGGCGCTGCTCGATTTTGTCGCCGAGTACGGCAAGCGGGGATTGCGGGCGCTGGGTGGACGTCACGCGGCAGAGCGGCTGCTCGAGCAACAGGACTCGACACTCGACGCGCAGGCGCTTGTGGGCGTGCTTGAAGCGACGGTGTCCGAGGCATGAGACCGATAGCCCGCGACCTCGCGACGATGTTCGGTGCATTCGTACTCGCGAGCGCGCTCGCGGGGGCGCTCGGCGCGAGCAACCTCGGCACGGCGCTCGCCCTGGGCCAGATCGCGTTTGCGATGGCCACCGTATACATCATGCTCAAGCGCTGAGCGCTACCGGTGCTACCCGCGCCGCGTTGTTGTTTTCTTTTTTTGCAATTCACCATAGAGACTACAATTTGTAGTTACTATAGTAATTAATCAAAAATCTATACACCGCTCCGGCTCTTTATCTTTCTCACCGATCTAGGCTCTGAGGTCTAATGATCGTCTTGCTCGGTTTCGCGTTCCTCGCAGGCGCCGGCACAGCGCTGTCGCCGTGCGTGCTACCGGTGCTACCGGCGCTGCTGGCCTCAGGCGGCGTTGGCGGTCGACGCCGCCCGCTTGGCGTGGTGATCGGCTTGACCGTGACGTTCACCGTCGTGATCGTCGGCGTGGCCAATGTTGTCGATGGCGTCGGGCTCGGCTCGGACCCGCTCAGAGACATAGCGGTTGCCGTACTGCTCGCATCGGGCCTGGCGTTGATCGTGCCTGGGCTGGCCGACCGTTTGGAGGCTCGTATGTCGCGAATCGCGGCGCTGGGACCACGCTCGCGTGGCGACGGCTTCCGCTCGGGACTGCTGGTCGGCGGCGCGCTCGGCTTTGTCTACACGCCGTGCGCCGGGCCGATCCTCGCGGCCGTCATCTCGGTCAGCGCCGCAAGCGGCCGCACCGTGGCCGTGGCCATCGCCTATTCGCTCGGCAGCGCCGTCGTGCTGTTCGCGTTGACACTCGGCGGTCGCAGACTGTTCGACCGCGTCCGTGCCGCCGGCCGCGGGCCTGCGCTGCAGCGCGCGCTCGGCATCGTGATGATCGTGACGGCCCTTGCGATCGTCGTCGGCGTGGACGTGGACTTCGACCAGTACGTCGCCGAAAACATCCCCAATGTGAACCTGACGGCGGGGCTTGAAAAAACCAAGGCGGTGGAAAGCCGCCTACCCCAGGTCACCGGGCATACCGCCAAGTTCGTGTCGGGCTCGAAAACAGCCACGGCGCCGCGCAACGCAAGCCAAGCGACGTTGCTGGTCGACGCGGCCAAGCTGAAGAATCTCGGCCCGGCGCCTGAATTCGCCGACACCGAGAACTGGTTCAACACGGGAGTGGGCGGACATTCAACCACGCCGCTCACGCTCAAAGGGCTGCGCGGGAAAGTGGTGTTGATCGACTTCTGGACCTACACCTGCATCAACTGCATCCGCACGCTGCCTTATCTGAAGGCTTGGGACGCCGCCTATCGCAAGGACGGCCTGACGGTCGTCGGTGTGGAGACGCCTGAGTTCGCCTTCGAGCACGAGGCCTCCAACGTCAAGAATGCGATCGAACAGTTCGGCCTGCGCTATCCCGTCGTGCAGGACAACGAAATGGGGACTTGGAACGCCTACGGCAACGAGTACTGGCCGGCTGACTATCTGATCGACGCCAAAGGCGACGTGCGCTATGCGACCGCCGGCGAGGGGGACTACTCGCAGACCGAAACAGCGATCCGCTCGCTGCTTGCCGAAGCTGGGGCGGACGTAGGCGGGATGGCGCACCCGAGCAACGTCGTAACGCCCAGCGAAGTCGCCACGCCTGAGACCTATCTCGGCACCAACCGCGCGCAAGGGTGGCGCGACGGGCCAAGGCCTGGCCTACACGACTACGGCATCGGCGTGCCCCGCGATCTGGCCCTCAACGAATTCGACTACAGCGGCACATGGAACATCGCCGCTCAGCCGGCGACGGCCGTTTCGAACGCAGGGATCGACATGGAGTTCGAGGCCAAGAACGTGTATCTGGTGCTCAGCTCAGCGGGCGAAATTCCACGGCAGGTGCAGGTGTTGCTCGATGGCAAGCCGATACCGAACAGGCTCGCCGGCGCCGACGTGCACAATGGCACCCTGACGGTGCGAAACGAGCGTCTGTACTCACTCGTTTCGCTGCCAGGCGATCAGCGGCACCGTCTGTCGCTGCAGCTCGCTCCCGGGGTCTCCGGCTACGCCTTCACGTTCGGATGAGCGCGACCCGGATTGCTCCGCGACGACACGCCCGACATCCCCTCGTTCAGCTCAGCCCATCACCTCTCAGGGGAGTGCCCGCGCAGAGGCATACAATGATGGCCATGGAGGGAGGCCCAGCACCCGAGACCACCGCCAGAGCTTGGCTGCGCTGCTACCGCTGCTGGTCGCAAAATCTCGAGGTGCAGGTGCACTACGAGGGCATCCACAAGATCGATCCGGAAACCGGGGAGCGCTCGGAAGTCGTCGATGAGCTGCAGGAGGCCGTCGTGCAGTGCCTGGACTGCATGCACGACCAGCCCCACCTCGGCTTCTCCGGCGGGCGCGTGGAGCCGATCGAGGACCGCTGGGAGCGGATGATCGCCGGAACCCCCTGGGTTGCCTCGTGCACGGTGACCGTGGAGGCCGACGATGTGGAGATCTGCTCTGGGCCGGAGGCCGGCGACGCGCTCTCCTATGCCGCCTTCGGCGAGTACGGGGTGCGCGAGTTCTTCACGCACGTGCGCTTCCACAAGCACGAGGAGGATCAGATCGTCGTGCACCTGCTCGTCGAGCTGTACGCGCGCTCGTTGGAGGAGGCGACCGAGGTGCTCGAATCCGCCGCCAGAGGCTTGCTGACGATCACTTCGCTGGCCGAGGAGTCGCGCCCCCCGGCGTCCTCCGGAAGCAGCGAACCGCACGAACACGATTAGCGACCCGTCCAGCGCGTCATCATCCAACCGGTGGGAGTGCTCGCGGCGAAGATTCTGCTCGCGCCAACATTTGTGATCGCGGCTTCGCTGGTGGCGAGACGTTATGGCGCGCGGATCGGCGGACTGGTTGGTGGTCTACCGGTTGTCGCCGGCCCGATCCTGCTCGTGTTTGCGCTCGATCATGGAGCCGCGTTTGCCGCTGGGGCTGCCGCCGGCACGCTGCTCGGGCTTGTGTCGCTGCTTGCCTTCATCCTGGTGTATGCCCATTTGGCCAGTCGCATGCGCTGGGCTGGAAGTCTTTTTTTGGGATGGGGTGCGTTCTTTCTGATGACCGCGGCGCTGAGTACCACGACAGTGAGCGCCGCTCCAGCGCTTGCGCTGGTGCTCGTGGCGATTGGCGTCACGCTCCTGATCCTTCCCCGGGCGCAGCCCCAGCCGGCGAGCGTCGTCGAGCTGCCGGCTTGGGATCTGCCTCTGCGCGCGCTCAGCGCGATCGCACTCGTGCTCGCTCTGACGGCGGTCGCAGGACAGCTGGGGGCTAAATTGAGCGGCCTGCTGGCGCCGTTTCCCGTGATCGCGAGCGTGCTGGCGGTGTTCACCCACGCTCAGTACGGCGAGCAGGACCTGCTCCGAATCATGCGCGGGTTCGTGCTTGGACTGGTCGCCTACGCCCTGTTCTGCTTCGTGTTGGCAGTGTCGCTGGAAGCCGTTGGTATCGCCGAGAGCTTCCTGCTCGCGACGCTTGCCGCGCTGGCGACGCAGGCGGTGGCTGTGACCGTCACCTGGCGCCGGCGCGAGCCGGCGATCGACCCACTCTAGAACCGGCCGGCTGACGCAAGGTGGCGTCCCGTGCCCTTGCGGCTACCGGCGCGCACCGGGCTCAGCCCAAAGCGCACATCGAGACGTGGTCAGGCGGAAAGTCGCTGCTCGAGCGCCGACAGCTGCTCTTGAAGCGCTTTGGGCAGGCGGTCGAACTTGCCCAGGTGCTCGTGGAAATGGGGCAACTGAGCCTTCCATTCGGCGACGTCGACGCGCAAGAGCTCGGCGATGTCCTCGTCTGAGACATCGACACCGCGAGTGTCGAGGCCGTCGGGACCGACGGGCGGCATGTGCCCGATCGGCGTCTCCACGGCCGCGCCATGGCCGGCACAGCGCGCAAAGACCCAGGCCAACACGCGTGAGTTCTCCCCGTAGCCGGGCCACAAGAATTTGCCCTCGCCGTCCTTGCGGAACCAGTTGACGTAGAAGATCTTCGGCAGCTTCGCCGTATCGGCTTCACGCCCGATTTTCAGCCAGTGGGCGAAGTAGTCGGCCATGTTGTAACCGCAGAAAGGCAGCATCGCGAACGGGTCGAAGCGCAGCTCGCCGACGGTGCCGGCGGCGGCGGCGGTCTTCTCTGAGCCCATCGTCGCGCCAAGGAAGACGCCGTGCTCCCAGTCAAACGCCTCTGTCACCAGCGGCACCACAGTCGAGCGACGGCCACCGAACAGAATCGCGGAGATCGGCACGCCGGCCGTGTCCTCCCACTCAGCGGCGATCGCCGGATCCTGCGCCGCGGCGACGGTGAAGCGTGCGTTGGGGTGGGCGGCCGGCGTCTCCGAGGCGGGCGTCCAATCTTTGCCGCGCCAATCGACGAGGTGCTCGGGCGACTCGTCGCTGAGGCCCTCCCACCAGACATCGCCATCGTCGGTCAGCGCACAGTTGGTGAAGATCGTGTTCGACTCGATCGTCTTGATCGCGTTCGGGTTGGTGTGCTCGCCGGTCCCGGGCGCCACACCGAAGAAGCCGGCCTCGGGGTTGATCGCGTACAGCCGGCCGTCCTGCCCGAACTTCATCCAGGCGATGTCGTCGCCGATCGTCTCGACCTCCCAGCCCTCCAGGGTCGGTATCAGCATCGCCAGGTTGGTCTTGCCACAGGCGGAGGGGAATGCCGCCGCGATGTACTTGACCTCCTTCTCGGGCGAGGTCAGCTTGAGGATCAGCATGTGCTCGGCCATCCAGCCCTCGTCGCGGGCCATCACCGAGGCGATCCTCAGCGCGAAGCACTTCTTGCCGAGCAGCGCGTTGCCGCCGTAGCCTGAGCCGTAGGAGGTGATCTCGCGAGTGGCGGGGAAGTGCACGATGTACTTGTTCTCGGCGCTACAGGGCCAGGACACGTCCTCTGCGTCGTCCTCCAGCGGCATGCCGACCGAGTGCAAACAAGGGATGAAGTCGCCTTCATCGCCGAGCGCGTCGAGCGCGGCGGAGCCCATCCTGGTCATGATTCGCATCGAGACCGCCACATAGGGCGAGTCGGTCAGCTGCACGCCGATCTGGCTCTTGTCCGAGCCGATCGGACCCATCGAGAACGGCACCACATACATCGTGCGGCCATGCATGCAGCCGCTGAACAGCTCCTTGAGCGCCTCCTTCATCTCTTCGGGATCGCGCCAGTTGTTGGTCGGCCCCGCTTCCTCCTCGGTAGGCGAGCAGATGAATGTGCGGTCTTCGACGCGGGCGACATCACCGGGGTCTGAGAGACCGAGATAGGAGTTGGGGCGCTTCGCGTCGGAGAGACGCTTGAAGGTTCCGGCCTCTACCAGCAGCCGGCAGAGGCGGTCGTACTCCTCGGCGGAACCGTCGCACCAGTAGACGGCCTCGGGCTCGGTGAGCGCCGCGATCTCCTCGACCCACGTCAGCAGGCGCTCGTTGTTGGTATTTGGGGCAGTGGCGGCGGTGGTCTCCATGACGTGCGAGCGGCTCCTCGGTGTCGCGTTGGCTGCGGGCGGGTGGGCATCAATCCCGGCCGCCAGGCAGGTGGGATTTCAATCCCGCCTGGGAACGGAAAAACGCCCGTGAGGGGCGCGTACTTGCAAGCCTATCGCACCGTAGCGAGACGTTTCGTCCAAAATACGATGCGATTCACGAGCAGCCGAGACGCCAACTCAACAGCAGCTCTACTCCTCGGCTCGACGGCCAGGGTTGTGCTGCCTCTACTCAACGTTGCCCTCGGCGCCAGAGCCACCGGGCTCACGACGAGGGACCAAGACAAGACGCTTGAACTCGGCGACGAGCACCCCGTCCTGGTTGTAGACCCGCGTGTGCACCTTGACGGTGCCGCGGTCTGGCTTTGACTGAGACTCACGCTTCTCCAAGACCTCGGACTCGCAAAACAGCGTGTCTCCGTGAAAGACCGGCGCCGGATGCTTCAGCTCTTCGGTGGCGAGGTTGGCGATCGCCTTGCCGGAGACGTCGGAGACGGACATGCCGAGCGCGAGCGAATAGACAAGCGGACCGACCACGACGTTGCGTTTTTGCTGCGATTTGGCGGCGTAGACGTCGTTCAGGTGCAAGGGGTGGTGGTTCATCGTGATCAGACAGAAGAGGTGATCGTCTGACTCGGTGACGGTCTTGGCGGGCCAGTGCTTGTAGGTGGCGCCGACCTCGAACTCCTCCAAGTAGCGGCCGTAGGGGTGGGCGCCGGACGCCTCGCGCGCGGCCTGCTCGGTCTCGACGGTGTGGGTATCGCTCATGGGTGGGGAGAGTCTCCTGTGGTGCGTAGGTGGGTGTGCCGGTGGACGGGGAACTCTAGTGAGGAGCAACCCGATAGCGTTCAGAGCCGCACTTCAACACGGTGCCTGCAGCGCCGTCGACCAGGAGATGAGCCTTGCGCAACCCCAGAGCCTTCGACAAGCCCCTCGCCATCGGCGCGCCCGAGCCGGCGCGTGAGATTCCCTTCAAGCCATCTCGCATGATCCATTTCCTCGATCTGTCCAACGAGAAAATGGTCGAAAAGGTGCCCGCCATCGCTCCAACCGTCGACATCTTGCTCGGCAACTTGGAGGACGCGGTGTCGGTGGACCGCAAGGAGGCCGCGCGCGCCGGGCTGATCAAGGTGGGGCGGGAGATGGATATGGGCGAGACGGCGCTGTGGACGCGCGTCAATTCACTCGAGTCGCCGTGGGTGCTCGACGACCTGACCGAAATCGTGGGCGCGATCGGGGACAAGATCGAGGTGATCATGGTTCCGAAGGTCGAGGGTCCCTGGGACATCCACTACGTGGACCAGCTGCTGGCGCAGTTGGAGGCAAAGGCGGGGATCGAGAAGCCGATCCTCGTCCACGCGATCTTGGAGACGGCGCTCGGCGTGGCCAACCTCGAGGAGATCGCAGCGGCCTCCCCGCGCATCCAGGGGATGAGCTTCGGTCCTGCCGATCTGGCCGCCTCGCGGCGCATGAAGACCACCCGCGTCGGCGGGGGGCACCCCGGCTACCGCACGATCGCCGATCCAGACGCCGAGAATCCAGAGCTGCCGCGCCCCAGCTATCAGCAGGACCCGTGGCACTACTCGATCGCGCGCATGGTGGACGCTTGCACGGCGGTCGGGGCGCTGCCCTTCTACGGCCCCTATGGCGACATCAAGGACGAGCTGGGTTGTGAGACGCAGTTCCGCGCGGCCTTCCTGCTGGGTTGCGTCGGCGCCTGGTCTTTGCATCCGGTGCAGATCGGGATCGCCAAGAAGGTCTTCTCTCCAGACCCGGAGGAGGTCATCTTCGCCAAGAAGGTGATCGAGGCGATCCCCGACGGGCGCGGCGTGCACATGATCGACGGCAAGATGCAGGACGACGCCACCTGGAAGCAGTGCCAGGTGATGGTGAAATTGGCGGAGATGCTTGCGCGCAAGGACCCTGAGCTGGCTGAGGCCTACGGGTTCGTGGGGGCCGTGGCATAGACCAGCTGGAGGCGGTACCATTTTGCTACCATGATGGGATGAGTAGACAAATCGCCGTCCGTCTCCCAGACGAGCTTGTCGAGTTCGTTGACGAGATCGTCGGCTCTGGCAGCGAACGCAGCCGAGCGTCTGTGGTTACGAAGGCGCTCGAGCGCGAACGCCGACGCGTGGTCGCCGAACGCGATGCCGCGATCCTCGCTCGTACCGGCCCAGACCCGGAGCTAGCGGGTTTGGCCGAGTATGCCGCTGGGCTGCAGTCTCAGCTTGACTGATGCGCACTATTCACATCGCGTACCTCGATAAGGCGCGTCCAGTCCTCGTCCTCACGCGCGAGCTTGTACGGGCACACCTCTCGACCGTGACCGTCGCGCCAATCACAACGACGATCCGCGGGCTTTCGACCGAGGTACCTGTAGATGGCGCGAATGGTCTCGCGGGACCTTCAGTTGTCAGCTGCGACAACATCAATACGATCCCCGCGAGCGCCCTGGGAACGCAGATCGGGGTACTGCTCGACCATCAAGAGCCGGATCTCAGCAACGCGATTCGGGCCGCGTTCGACCTCGACTGACCGCGGGGCGCCAGGACCAGCCTTCCTTCCCCTGCTTGGTCAGCTCAGGCTGAGCGATCTGATCGTGACACTGCGCTTCCGTACCTCGCCTTGCTATTGTTAACCATATGGCTAACAATGTTCTCCTGGACCGAACCTTCGTCGCCTGCTCGCACCCGATAAGACGCGGAATCCTCGAGCGCCTCGCCGGCGGCGAGATGACCGTGGGCGAGGCGACCGGCGACTTCGGCGTGTCCAAGCCCGCGATCAGCAAGCACCTGAAGCTGCTCGAGGAGGCGGGCGCGATCACACGCGTGATCGACGGGCGCACACATCGCCTGCGGCTGCGCGAGCAGCCGCTGGAGGACGCGTACGAGTGGATGAGCAACCAGCGCGAGCTGTGGGAGCGCAAGTTCGACACCGTCGAGGAGTACCTGCGCGAGCAGAGAGAGCACCAGCAACCCCCGCGGGGAGCGCCGCAGCAAGAGAACAACCCAGCGAAGGAGTCGAAATGACCGAGACAACAAAGCCGAACGAGACGAGCCTGCGTCTGCAGCGCACATACGACGCCCCCGCCGAGGATGTGTTCGACGCGTGGACCAACCCCGAGGTGCTGCGACGTTGGTGGAGGGCGAATCCCGCGTGGATCACGCCTATCGCCGAGGTCGATCTGCGTGTAGGAGGCCGCTACCGCATCTCGATGGAAGACCCCGAGAGCGGCAAAAAATTCACCGCGGGAGGCGAGTACAGCGAGGTGAGCCGGCCCACTCGGCTCGTCTACAGCTGGCAGTGGGAACAGGAAGACGGAGAGCTCGGTCACTCGAGCACGGTGGCGGTTGACTTTCGCGCCGAGGGAGAGCAGACCACGGTGGTGCTCGAACACACGGGCCTCGAGTCGCTGGAATCGCGCGACTCGCATGGACAGGGCTGGGAAGGCGTGCTGGAGGCATTCCAAACGCATCTGAACGAGCGCGCCGCACAAACGTCCTGACGGGCTCTCGCAAATGCCGCCGGGAACGCGAAAGACGCTTCCACTCGACCGCGAGAACAACACTCACACAACAACAACAACAACAACAGAAGGAGCAGAAAATGGCGAACTACCTATTGGCATACACAGGCGGCCCTGGCATGGCGTCCACGGAGGCCGAGCGCGAACAGGCGATGGCTGCCTGGGGACAGTGGTTTGGCAAGCTCGGCTCGGCGGTGGTCGCGCCCGGTAACCCGGTCGGCGCGTCCACGTCGGTGAGCTCTACCGGCAGCAACGGCGGGGCGCAGTCCGGCCTGACCGGCTACTCGGTCATCGCCGCCGCCAGCCTCGACGCCGCAGCGAGCCTCGTCACCGACTGCCCGATCGTCGCTGCGGGCGGCAAAGTAGACGTGTACGAGACGATCGAGGTCATGTAGCCACCTCGCGTCCACTTGGGTCGGGACGGTCACCACGAGCGCACGTGAGCGGCCGTCCCGATAGGGTTCCGACGCCCCGTCCCTCCAAGCCATCAAGGACGCGATGAGATTTTTCGAGTTTGAGGCGCGTGAGGTAGTCAAGCGCGCCGGCATTCCAGTAACCGACTACGGCTTCACCACCGACCCGGCCGAGGCCAAGCAGATCGCCGAGCGCATCGGCGGTCCCACCGTGATCAAGTCCCAGGTGCTGACCGGCGGACGCATGAAGGCCGGCGGCGTCAAGTTCGCCGACACGCCCGAGCAGGCGGAGGAGTACGCGCGCGACATCCTCGCCCTGGAGATCAACGGCCACATGCCGCGTGGAGTGCTCGTCGACCCCAAGGCCAAGGTCGCCCAGGAGTACTACGCAGGCGTCGTGTGGGATGGCATTCGTAAGCAGCCGGTGATGATCTTCTCCCCCGTCGGCGGCATCGACATCGAGCAGGTCGCCGAGGAGCAGCCGGACAAGGTGGGCCGCCGACATTTCTCCAACATCCTGCCGCTCAGCGACTTCCAGGCCAAGGAGGTGATCGCCTCCACCGGCGTCACCGGCTCGGCCCTCAACAAGCTCGTCCCGATTGTCACGCGTTTGGCAAAGCTGTTCGTGGAGAACGACATGACGCTCGCCGAGATCAATCCCCTGGGGCAACTCGGGGACGGGTCGTTCGTGGCGCTCGACGCACACATGGACATCGAGAACGAGGCCAGGGGCCGTCACAAGAAGCTGTTGAAGGATCTCGGCGTCGGCGACGAGGAGACCCGCCAAGCACGCGAGGCCACTCCCTTCGAGCTGGCGGGAGAGGAAGTCGACGCCACCGACCACCGCGGCGTGGCCGGCAACGTAACCGAGTTCGACGGCAACCTCGGCCTCGTGATCGGCGCGGGCGGCGGCTCCTTGACCCTGTTCGACGCGGTCAGGGCCCACGGTGGCCAGCCGGCCAACTACTGCGAGATCGGCGGCAACCCCTCGGTCGCCAAGGCCTGCGGCTTGGCCAAGCTAGTTCTACAAAAGCCGGGTGTGGACAAGATCGCGGTGATGATGTCGATCGTCTCCAACACGCGCGTGGACATCGTCGCGCGCGGCGTGATCAAGGCATGCTTGGAGCTGGGCATGGACCCGGCCGAGAAGATCGCGATCTTCCGCATCCCAGGGGCCTGGGAGGAGGAGGGCTTCAAGATCCTCGAGAAGTACGGCGTTGAGTACGCCGACCGGTCCGTCTCGCTGAATGAGGCGGCCAGACGCGCCGTCGAGAAGATCCAAGGAGCGCCGGCATGAGCCCAAATTCGGACCCAAGGGCATTGCCGCGGGACAGGACGTCCCGCGCCTACCGCCTCAGCGCGCGGCCCAGACACGCGGATGATCGCAAAAACACGACCCCACTCTCGATATGAGCATCCTGATCGACGCAGACACAACCTTCATCGTCCAAGGCATCACCGGCCGCGAGGCCGTCAACCTCACGCGCGAGTGCCTCGACTACGGCGCCGGCGCCAAGGTCGTCGGCGGCGTCACGCCTGGGCGCCTCGGCCGCGACGTGCACGGTGTGCCGGTGTTCGACACGGTCGCCCAAGCGGTCGCCCACCACGGCGCGCCAATCCATGGCTCGGTCGTGACGGTCCCCCCCGCCTTCACCAAGGACGCTGTGTTCGAGGCGATCGAGAACGGGATAAAGCTGATCGTGATCGTCACCGAGCGCATCCCGCGCCGCGACGTGGCGCAGATGGTCGAGCTGGCAACGCTCAGAGGAGCCCGCATCATCGGCCCCAACTGTCTTGGGATCATCGTCCCCGACGTGATCAAGATGGGCGGCATCGGCGGCCCTGCCCGCAACGCCGCCCAGGCCTACACTCCAGGTCCGATCGGCGTGATCTCGCGCTCGGGCGGCATGACCACCGAGATGTCCTCCACCCTGAGCGCCGCCGGCCTCGGCCAGTCCACCGCCGTCTCGATCGGCGGCGACGCGATCATCGGCTCCTCCTACGCGGAGCTGATGCCTTTGTTCGAGGCTGACTCCCAAACGCGGGGCATCGTCATCTACACCGAGCCGGGTGGGCGCATGGAGGCCGAGCTCGCGCGCTGGGTGAGCGAGAACAAATCGCGTCTGCCCATCGTCGCCTTCATGGCCGGACGCTTCATGGACGAGATGCCCGGCATGAGCTTCGGCCACGCCGGCACGATCGTCGAAGGCAAGGAGGACACCGCCTCAGAGAAGATCGCGCGCCTGGCTCAGGCCGGAATCACCGTAGCCGAGCGGATCGAGGACATTCCCGGCATGATTCAGTCCAAGATCTCCGAGAGGAGCCCAGTATGAGAGCCGACGGGATCTTCATCGCCGTCGAGGTCGATGACCAAGCGGCCAACGATGCCGCACTGGCGGTCAAGCTCAGCGACGCTTGTCCGGTCGACATCTTCGCCCAGGCCGAGAGCGGCGGCTTGAGCATCGTCGAGAAGAACCTCGACGAGTGTGTGCTGTGTGGCCTGTGTCTGGCGGCGGCCCCAGAGGGCGCAGTCACCATTGTCAAGCTTTACGACAACGAGGCGATACTCGCAAAGGCCTGACCGCGCATGCCGACCTCTAGCGGGCCGGCATGCGTACGGCACAAGCATCTCGCGGCTGATCGCTGGCTTCGCCCCGCCCGCGGCCCGTGGGCCACGAGTAGCTCACCACCGCAAAAGCATCAGCCCAACGGTCACCCCGGGACCGACGGTAACCATCAAGCCCAGATCGCCAGGCTGCGGTTTGCGGAGATCCACCGCACGCGCCATCACATAGAAGATCGAGGGCGTGCCCATGTTGCCGTGCTCTGCAAGCACGTCGTAGCTGGCCGCAACGTCTTCATTCGAGAGCTCGAGCGCTTCCTGCACGCTCTCGATGATGCGCCGCCCGCCTGGATGCACGAGCCAATGGTCGATCGCATCTGGCTCCAAATCGTTTGCCCTGAGGAAATCCTCGGCCAGCTCTCGCAGCCCCTCGCTGGCTAGAGCAGGGAGCTCCCGAATCAAATGTAGATAGCTGTCCTCGGGCGTGAGTTGCATCCGCACAGCGCCAAGCGTGCCCGCCACCTGGTGGACCTTGGATGCCAACACAACCGGACCCGCAGCCCGGCTGAGTTCCTCGTCGAACTCGATCAGCGCGGCGGCACAGCCGTCGCCGAATATCGAGGAGCCGACCGTCTTGCTGCGCTCATCGTCCTCGGCCGCTCCCATGAGGATGCCCGTCATGCTCTCCGCCGCGACAACGAGCGCCTTTGTTTGGGGCCCACCCGCCCGCCCGCGCAAGGCCTGCGAGGCGAGCCGTATCAGCGGCACGGCGCTTGCACAGCCGACGCCGACGATGTGGTACTTGTCTGTGGACGGGTCCATCTCGTAGTGATCGACGAGCCTGTGGGCGATCGTCGGACCGCCGAGCGAGTAAAGCGTCGCGCTCACCACCACCCCGACCTCCAGGGGGTCGATCTCGAGCTCGTCGATCGCCCGCACCGCATAGCCGAGCAGGTGCTCCTCGATCGCCGGCGTGCGACCCTGGACCGTGGTCGCGAGGAAGTCGTCGGTCAGCGTGAGACTACGTCGCTGCACCCCACAACGACTGAAGATGCGCCGGGCGAACTCGTCGTCTGAGAGGCCCAGCAGGCCGAGTACGTCCTGCTGGGTGAACGATGTCTCAGGGCCTGCCAGCGCGAGACGGCTGATGTGCGGGAGCCTTGGGACCCGATCGTCCCATCCAAGTGGCGCCTCTCTCAAGCCGGGGAGGTCGGCTATAGCCTTCAATATAGGCCTCCTGAAGTCGCTTGATCGATAGGGCAGACGGATACGGCGTCGGAATGGGCCAGACCAAACACGAGGATACGTGAGCAACCCGTCGGCACCCGCGAAAGAGCGGCTCCACGTTGGCTTTTCTTCATAGACTCTTCATCCTATCGACACGTTTCTTCACAAACCCTTCGACAGGCGTCCATGATTAGCCTGCAGGGACTACAACATCCATGGAGCCTGGAGGGAAGCAGATGAAGGTGATCGGAGCAGGGATGCCGCGCACGGGCACACTGACGCAGAAGGTGGCGCTCGAGAAGCTCGGCTTCGAACCGTGCTACCACTGGGTCAACGTGATCGCCGACCTCGACCAGGTGGGCGTTTGGAACCGTGCGCTCGACGGCGCCGAACCTTGGGAGGAGGTCTTCGGCGACTCCCAGGCGACGGTGGATTGGCCCGGCGGCTACTTCTGGCAGGAGTTGATGGACTTCTACCCAGATGCCAAGGTCCTGCTCAGCATCCGCGACCCCGAGAAGTGGGAGCCCAGCTTCCGCGAGACGATTTGGAACATGTGCTACGGCGAGTCGCTGATCCGGCTGCTCTCGAGCGCCCGTGCCCAAGTCGATCCCAGGTGGGCGAGCTACCTGAAGCTGGTCGAGCGCATGTTTTGGGTCGATGAGGCGCCATTTGCCGCTGGGCATGAGCGACCGGAGCAGTTGATCGACGGCTTCAACCGCCACAACGCGGCCGTCGAAGCGACCGTGCCTAGCGATCGCCTGCTCGTCTGGAATGTGAGCGAAGGCTGGGCTCCTTTGTGTGAGTTCCTGGAGGTCCCCACGCCCGACGAGCCGCTGCCTCACGTCAACGACCGCGAGACGTTCCTCGGCCGCGTGATCGACGGCGCCTTGGGGGCGCTGCAGGGCTGGCGCGCCGAGGAGACGGCGGCGCTGAAGTCCGCGACGGCTTAGTGAGCCACACGCCAACCGAAGCCGCCGAAGCCTCTCGGGCAGCCTGTGAAACCCGTCCGGCAGCCCCAGAAGCCCGTCCGGCAGCCCCAGAAGCCCGTCCGGCAGCCGCCGAGGCCCGCTCGGTAGCGACCGGAACCCGCCGCGGATGAGCAGAGCTCGCCTCCTGCTCGCCGCGGCCTTGCTGGCCGCCGCCGCGATCCTCGTCTTGCTCGCGACGGGTGCCCTGTCGGGCTCGGGCAAAAACACCGCCCAGGCGACCGCGCCCGCTTGCCTGCCGAGCACTCTGGGCCACGACGCACGACTCGCGGGCACCTCGCTGAAGGTCTCTCCCGCGCCGGAAACCGGCACCGCCAATCCCGCCACACAGATAAGCTTCCTCGGCGTGCCGGCCGCCCATATTCGGGCTGTCTCGGTGAGCGGCTCCCGCAGCGGCCCCCACCCGGGCCGCCTACGGGCCTACTCGCAAGGCGACGGGGCCAGCTTTATCCCGCAGGTCCCCTTCCAGCCCGGGGAGCGGGTGAGCGTGCGCGCTACCGTCCTTGCGGCGGGAGCATCGACCGGTACGCACGCCGAAACGAAGGTGGCTTTCGGGTTTCTCATCGACACGCCCTATTCCACGACGAGCGTTCCACCCTTCCCCAACCCCCAAGCAGATCCCGCGGACTACGAAAGCTTTGCGACCCTGCCAGGCGCCCAGGTCCCGATCCTGAGCGTCACGACCGCCGATCGCGATCCAGGATCGGGCGACATCTTCACGACCAACGGCCCGGGCCCGGGGCAATACGGGGCGCTGATCTACACGCCCCAAGGCCAGCCCGTGTGGTTCGACCGGCTCCCCGAGGGCCAGACCGCCGAGAACCTGAGCATGCAGGGCTACGAAGGCCGCCCGGCCCTGACGTTCTGGCGCGGCAAGGTGCTGTCCCTCGGGTTCGGTCAAGGCGAAGACGTCGTCCTGAACTCGGCCTACCGGGAAATCGCCAAAGTTCCGGGCGGCAATGGCCTGGAGGCCGACCTGCACGACTTCCAAATCGCCCCCGGCGGGGTCTCCTACACGACCGCGTTCAATCCGATCCGCTGCGATCTGGCCTCGGTTGAAGGTGCACGCGACGGGGTACTCATCGACACCGCCGTCCAGGAGATCGACATGAGAACAGGGCTGGTGCGTTGGGAATGGCACAGCCTCGACCACGTGGCCGCAACCGAGTCGGAGACCACGACACCCACCAAGCCGACGCCGTGGGACTGGTTTCACATCAACTCGATCGACCTCGAGCCCGACGGGAACATCTTCATCTCGGCGCGCTCCACCTGGGCCGGCTACCAGATCGAAGGGGGCTCCGGCAACATCCTGTGGCGCCTGGGCGGCCTGAAGAGCTCTTTCAAGCTGAGTCCCGGCGTGGAAACGGCGTGGCAGCACGACGGACGGATCCTGCCGAGCGGGCTCGTCACATTTTTCGACGACGGCTCCAACCCCCCGATCCACTCACAGTCGCGTGGCTTGCGAATCGCCCTGGATTTCAAGACCCACACCGC
>DATCEK010000023.1:0-27377 GCA_036510155.1 Solirubrobacteraceae bacterium
CTGGTTCCTGGCCGCCACGGGCGTTCGCATCAGCGAGGCCATTGCACTCCAATGGCGGCATCTTGAGATCGACGCGCCTGTCCCCTACGTCAAGGTCCGCCGCGCGCTCGTGAAGGGCCGGATGGGACCGCCCAAGAGCCGGACAAGACATGCTCACGTTGATCAGCGGGTCCGGCGAGCACAAGATGATCATCAGTGAGTCGTTCACGCTCAACTAAGGTCCCTCTGAGGTCGCAAGAGTCAAGAGCATGACCCGACGAAAGTCGCGGCCTGGTCACCGAAGCTCAAGCCCGACCGTCCAACACTGGTTGAAACCTGGTCGCCAGGGTGCAAACAAAGTGCAAACATGCCCCACACCACTCGGCGACAAAGCCCGCGACAGCCTAGACGCGAATCGCTAGCAGCAGAGCCAAAATCGGCCGACCGAGCGACGCCCCACAACACCCCTCGAGACGAATCATAATCCGCGTGTCGGGGGTTCGAGTCCCTCCTCCGGCATTTTCTCCGCAACTTCGCAATGATGCGAAATAGCTACAGGACTTCCGGAGAAGGCGTTATCCTGAAAAGAGCGATGACCTTGCCAATCGAATATGTCGATGCGCAACAGCTCTGGGATGAGAAGGAGGAGGCTCGCCGTGCCGATGTCGAGGCACTGCGGTCCGGGGAAAAGACCGAAGCGCAGCTACAACGCGAAAACGCGTTTTTTGCGCTTCCGCCCGATCGAATCCGGATCAACCTAGACTCGGCGCGCTCTCTCTCCTGAACCACAAGGTGTCATCAGCGGACGTGGACGAGCCGCCAGCCATACTTGACGCCGCGCCATTGCCGCTCAGCCTTGCCGAGGCCGAACGAATCATCGCGCTTATCGAGGACGTTGTACGCGAGCGAAGCGTCGTTCTCATCGGTGGGCAAGCCGTAGCTATCTGGACTGCATACCTTCAAAGTCGCCTCACGGACGGACTGGTTCCAGCGCATGTCGTTAGCGGCGACATCGACTTCTTGGGAAATGGGAACGACGCACAGCGGGCAGCCACAATGCTCGGCGGACGAGTCATGCTGGCCAAATGGGAGGACCGGACCACCCTTGCGGGCGTCGCGATGTTCCTCGACAGCGAAGGTCATGAACGTCGGCTCGATTTCCTCCAGAGCGCATACGGAATGAACTCGGAGGACATCAAGAAGACCGCAATCGAGGTGGATTTGCTCGTCGGCACGGATCGACAGGTCCGTGTGTGGGTCATGCATCCAGAGCGCTGCATGGAGAGCCGCGTCCACAACAGCGTCCTGCCCAAAAAGCAGACCGACCTCGCATGGCGCCAGCTCCGAGCCTCGATCCCCTGTGCTCGCGCCTTCAGCCAACTGTTGCTCGACGAACGCGGAGAGGCCGCCATCCGCGACGTGCTGAAGCTTAACGAGCGCATCTTTCGCTTCGCACAAGAGGACCGATGCTCGAAGCTCGCAGCCGACCGGGGCATCGAGACCTTCGACGCGGGTGCTCGATGACGACCGACTGCCCGAGAAGTTCAGGACCCTCCGCCTGCCGCAGATGCGAGACCGGATTCGATCCTTGCGCGAAGGCTTGGCCCAAGGAACGTTCGGTAGCTGATGCCTGAGCGTGTCCGGCGCCCGATATTCGCTCGCGTATATACGAGGTTCGCGGTGGCGAGCAACCGTCGCGGCGGCGCCGAGCATCGTCGCAAGCTGCTCGTCGACCTGAGCGGGCGTGTCGTCGAGCTTGGCGCCGGTGGTGGCGCCAACTTCGCGCACTACCCCGCATCCGTCGACGAAGTTCTTGCCGTGGAGCCCGAGCCATATCTCCGCCAACAGGCACTCACGACGGCAACGGAAGTATCGGTGAACATCCGGGTGCTAGACGGCGACGCGTATCGCCTACCCGGCGACGACGGGACTTTCGATGCTGGTGTAGCCGCGCTCGTCCTCTGCACCGTTCCCGACCAGCAGCGCGCACTCGCCGAGCTGTTCCGAGTCATCAGGCCCGGGGGCGAGCTGCGCTTCTATGAGCACGTCGTCGGCCACTCCAAATGGGAGGCGCGCTTGCAACGCCTCGCCGACGCGATCTTCTGGCCTCACCTCGCGGGTGGATGTCACCTGGCGCGAGACACAGCCGCCGGAATTGAGCAGGCCGGGTTCGTGATCGAGGCGTGTGAGCGCTTCCCGTTCAGTCCCTCCGCATTCCTCCCGCCCGATCCGCACATCCTGGGTATCGCGCGCCGACCCGCAACTTCTTAGCGCCGAAACCTACGGCGTATCCGCAAACACCAAGCCGCTAGTTACGGCGATCCGGTTCCACGCATTGATAGCCGTAATTGCGAAGATCAGGTTGGCAAGCTCAGCCGGAGAGAACTCCGATGCCGCGCGCTCGTAGACGGCTTCCGGTACACCACTCTCCCCGATCCGGGTGATCGTGTCTGTTAGCTCCAGCGCCACGCGCTCGCGCTCTGAGAACAGCGGGCTCTCGCGCCAGGCTGCCAGCGCGTAGAGACGTTGCTCACTCTCCCCCGCCTTGCGCGCGTCGCGGGTATGCAACGCGATGCAGTAGGCGCAGCCGTTGAGCTGCGAAGCACGGATCTTGACGAGCTCCCGAAGTGCCGGGTCAAGCTCGATCGATCGGTCGAATGCCGCCATCGCGCGATAGACGTCGAGCGCCGTGTTCTTCAGATCGATGCGTTGCTCCTCCATGGGATCACATGCTATTCATCCGGGATCGGATGCTGTTCATCTGCGTCCGCGCGACGCTCACGACGCCAGCCTTCACGCGATCCATCCAGGCCAGGCGCACCAAGGTGCAAAGCTGGAGTGCGCCCGCTGCGAAGATCAGTCCTGATACACCGGCGTGTCGAGTGGGTAGACGCCTATGATGCCTGACCCGTCCTCGAGCTCGCCCGAATCCAAAGCTGACCCCGGCGTTCAGGGCGAGTCTGACGCACAGCTCAACGAGGAGATCTCATCCGAGCTGGCGACCGAGGAGCCGACACAGGAGGTCATCGATGACATCCGGGCACGCGCGGAGGCCCAGGCTGGTGTTACGACCGACACCGCTTTCGGCGAGGTCGGCCAGCCCTTCGACCGGCGCGGCCCTTTCTTCATCGGATTTTTGGGTGGACTCGGGGTCGCGTGCGCGGCAGCCCTTGCCTATACCGTCATCGCCGGTGGACAGGTCCTGGTCCTGATCGGGCTGGCATTCTTCATCGCGGTCGGGCTCGACCCCGTAGTCCTGTGGATGTACCGCCGCGGCACTCCGCGCTGGGCGTCGGTGGCGCTGGTGGTTCTGCTGGTCCTCGGCGGCGTCGTCGGCCTGCTCGTACTCGCGGTGCCGCTCGTCGGCGAACAGGCCTCGAATCTTTCGACCGAACTGCCCCACTACCTACACGGCCTCGACCGCAAAAACCACGCCTTCCACAACCTCAACGCGAAATTCCACATCGTCAGAGGCCTGCAGAAGCTCCTCAACGACGGCGGTTCCTTCCAGAGTGCGGTCGGCCTGGGTGAGGCCATCCTTGGATTCATCTCCTCGTTCCTGCTGGTGACGGTGCTCGCTATCTACCTGCTGGTCGATCTGCCCAGGGTGCGGCGCGCGCTCTATCTGCTTGCTCCCCGTAGCCGCAGGCCGCGGATGGTCCTGCTCACCGATGAGATCCTCGACCGGGTCGGCGGCTACGTCCTTGGCAACGTGCTGCTGTCGTTGCTCGCTGCGGCGCTGACGATCGTTTGGGCGCTGATTTTCGGTATCCCCTACGCGGTCTTGCAGGGTTTGCTCGTCGGTCTGCTCGACCTAATCCCGATAATCGGCTCCACCATCGGCGGCATCATCGTCTCATTGGTCGCCTTGACCGTTTCGCTGCCTATCGCGATTGCCACCGCTGCCTTCTACACGGTGTACCGGGTGCTCGAGGACTACCTCCTGACACCCAGGATCATGCGCCGGACCGTCGCGGTGCCGGGCCTCCTGACCGTACTTGCCACTGTCATGGGCGGAGCGCTGCTGGGCATCGTGGGCGCACTCGTTGCGATCCCGGTGGCCGCTGCCGTCAAGCTGCTGCACGACGAGATCACGCTTCCTCGCCTCGAGGACAGCTGACGCTCAGACCTTGCGGTAGCGAGCGTCGAGCACGGAGTAGAAGGCGAACGCGATCAGCCCCGCCGCCACCACGCCGAGCAGCTCTGGCCCATACGACGCATGCGCGAGCTCGCGCAACGCTCCATCGAGCCCTGATGCCTTGCGGGGTTCGTAGTCGGCAGCCGCGCGAATGAGCCCGTAGCCGATCAGCACGAACACAACCCCCCGCGCCAGGTGCCCGACGACACCGATCGCCGTGTAGCCGCGCCGCACACCGGCGGTCATCTGCGCTATTCGCGACGTCTCCAGGAACTTCTCCGCAAGCCCCTTGTAGCCCTGGTAGGCGCCCACGCCGACGAGCACCGCTCCGGCCAGGGCGACGAGCACGGGACCGGCCGGCCAGCCCAGCACGCCTGCTGTCTCCTTGCTGGTGTTCCCCCCGGCCCCTCCTCCGGAGAAGAGGATCTCGATCGCCACGACGAACAGCCCCAGGTAGGCGATTCCGCTTGCTGCCGCGGCGACCCGGTCGAACGTGCTGTCATCTTCTTCGCGCCCGTGACCCACAACTGCCCTGGTCAGACGCCAGGCGCTGTAGCCGGCCAACCCGGCCGCAAGCAACGCAAGCAGGAAAGATCCCAGCGGCTGGCCGGCGACGATCTCGAGCGCCCCCTGCTGATTGGTCGGAGCCGCCGCGGTGCCGGAGGCGACCTCGATCGCGATCACCCCGATGACTCCGTACACCACGCCACGGGCAAGCAGTCCGGCCCGTGCAAGCCATGGAAAGCCCCGATGCCTCACGACGTCCTCCCCGGGCCCGCCGTTTTGAGCGTTGGTTTCGATGCCGTTCCTCAAGGTGCGCTCCCAGTTGACTCAGGCTTGCCAGATCGTCTATTTTATGGCAAGAACATTTTCAGATGAGGCGCGTTTCGTCACTACGCCTCACCAGTCGGGACTTCGGGGGTCGGTAATGTCCGGTAGAGCAGCCATTTCGCGTAGTCGTCTCCTTGCTTTGCTTGCATCGTCGTGCATAGCACTCGCGATGTTGGCGTCGGGAAGCGTAAGCGCCTTCGCCGCGCCCGCGACCTACCTGCACAGCTTTGGTCACTTCGAAAGGCCTACAGGGCTGGCGGTCGAAGAATCCACCGGAAACGTGTTCGTCCCCGAAAGCGGCGAAGACCTCGACTTGGTCAGCGTGTTCGGAGAAAGAGGGGGCTCGCCTGCCGGCGGTGCGTCACCGGGCTTCTCTGGCGAAGAAACTCCCGCCAAAAGCTTTGCGTTCGACAAGGAGTGGGTCGGTGTCGCCGTAGACAACTCGACCGGCGCGGCGGCAGGCTCGATCTACGTCGTCGACAGGGGCCACAAGGTCGTCGATCGTTTCAAGCTGAGCGGCAATGAATTCAAGTACGAATCCCAGCTGACCGGCTTCGCTGAACCCGAAGGCGTGGCGACGGATGCGAACGGCGATGTCTATGTGAGCGATCGCGGCGCCAATATGCTCCGCGAGTTCTCGCCAGGGGGCACGACTGAAATCGCCAGTTTCCCGGTGACAGAATCCGAGCGGAGCGTTGTCGTCGATTCCAGGGGCGACATCTTCTTGTACGGCAACCCGAGCAATGCGCTCGCGGGTCCGCGTCGAGCCGAGATCTGGCGCGGCTCCGATACGGCTTCGAGCCCTGAGGAGATCACTGAAGTCCCTGAAGTCGAAGGAGCATTCGCGGACGGAATCGACCGCGCGACCGACATCGGTTACGTCGCGATCGAAGGCCGGATGGTCGAAGGGTTCGCGATGCCGACGCCGGTGAGGACGGGCGGCGAATTCGGCTCGGGGACCTTCTCCACCGAAATCGAAAATATCGCGGTGAACGAAAAGACCGGCGCGATCTACGTTTCCGACGCAGGCAACAAGAAGGTCTTCATCTACCAGGGCACTCCGGCCCGGTTTCAGCTCACCGTGTTCGTTACAGGTGAGGGGGAAGTCACCTCCACACCCGGCGGACTCACTTGCTCTACCTTCGAATGCATGCATGAATTCGAAGGCGAAGTGACACTGACGGCAACCAAAGCCGGCGCGGGCTATGAATTCGCCGGTTGGATCGGGTGCAAGCCGGCATCGGCGACGACCTGCACAGTGGAGAGAGACAATACGACCGAAGTCACAGCTGTTTTCTCGAAGACCGGCACAGAGGGTCCGGCAGGCAAAGATGGAGCGCCCGGCGCGGAAGGCAAAGCCGGCGCCATCGGGCCTACGGGTGAAAAAGGAGTGCCTGGTCCCGCCGGTGCCCAAGGTCCGGCGGGTCCCGCCGGCGAAATCGAGCTTATCACCTGCAAGAAGGTTGCTAAAAAGCAAAAGTGCACGGCCAAGCTCGTCTCCGGCACCGTCAAGTTCACAACCGTCGGATCAGCCTCGAAGGCGACGCTCTCACGTCATGGCGTCGTGTTCGCCAGCGGTAGCGCCCTCGCGACACGCGGGCAAGTGAGCCTACGACTGGTACCTCTGCACCGACTGCGGCCGGGCAAATACACCCTGACGTTGATCAGCGGGGCCGGAGAGCACAAGAAGATCAGTAGCCTGTCGTTCACGCTCAACTGAGGCCCTCTACCCGTCTGCGAACGCCCTGAATGTCGCCGTCATCTGGCGGTCGAGTTGAGCTGCCTCATCGACATTTGATTCATCCTCGCCGCTTTGCTTGGCCTCCGGCTGACGAGAGATCATCGGTCGAGCTGCGCGAGCTGGTCCTCGCCTCGCCGCTGCGGGCTCGCTCCTTGTTGACGGTACGCGCCGCGATCTCCTCGGCACGACTGAGCGAAGCCCCCTGTTGACGCTCGCTCTCCTTGATGTGCTCGTACTGGCGCTCGCGCTTGCTGCCTTTCCTCACACCGCGTGGTGGCATTTTTTTACCTCCTGTCACTGAACCGAGCCGTCGCAGGCTTCATACCCGGATTCGCAGCGATCAATCGACGGCGCTCAGTGCTGCCGAAGCCGATGAAGAGGCCGACCAGGACGGCCGTGCTCGGCCAGATCAGAATGTCGAAGACAGCCCCCTCGGCGACGACGAGGAACATGCCCGCAAGGACTGTTGCGCTACCTGCTCCCAGCAGAGCCGACCCCAGAGCCACCACAAAACAAGCCAATCCGATGATGCCCGCCTGCGCGATCGTATCGACGTACTCGTCGTCAACCGCCTGCAGGCCGTCGTTTTGGAGCAGGCCCGCCGCGTAGAGTCGCGGTTCGGACGCCGCGCCGTTGCCGACCATGACGGCGAGCGAGGGCTGTTCGTCATAGAGCTTCTTCAGCGAGCTGAGCGCACCGAGGCGGTGAGTGTAGGAGCCGTTTTCGGTGGTTTCGTGGTCCACGGCTCCGCCGATCAGCAGATAGCCGGCGAGCGACAGCACAACCATGCCAAAAGGACGCCACGAAACAGCTTGTCTCCACCAGGGCGAAAGACGACATAGAGAATCGGCACGAGCAGTAGCGCGCTGATGGTTGCGCTACAGACGATGCCAACCAGGAGCAACACAGTGAGCCATCGACGACGCGACGGGCTCACCAACGACGGGGCTGTCAGCAGTATCAGCCACCCGGCCAGCAGCAGGAAAGCGAGCGGAAGCGGATGTCCAAGAGTTCCTTGCTGACGTATGCCACCAAGCAGACCGCCACGCAACGGCTCGCTGATGTTGTACGGAAATATCTGTGCTCCGATCCACAGTGGCGAGAGATGAAGCAACAGGCCGATGAGGGCCGTGAGCGCCTCCGCGGCGGCCACGTAGACCACAATCGTCAGACATCTGAGACGGTCCTTCTCCGTGGCCTGGCGAGCGATGATCGCGACCGCGAAAGCAAGACCGTAGGACAGCGACAGGCGCTGCCAGGAGTTGTGATCGTGATGCGTGGCCGTTGCGATGATGCCGACCGTCAAGAGACCGCCCAGTGCGAAGAGCGGCAGGCCCCGCCCCGTCCGCATGCCTGAGGTGCGAAGGATCGCGATCAGCGCGGAGACTGCCGCAACACCGGCACATCAGTAGGCGAGCTTCCCAACGGTTCCCCCATGAGGCACCCGCAAGACCGGGATCGCGACCATTGTCACCAGCAATGCCCCGACCGCGGTACTCGGCAGGACAGCTATTGTCATCCTCGCCAGGTAAAGGAGGAACGCCAGCACAGCCAGAGAGACGATGATGCCTGCCAAAACAGATGGCGCGGCACGCGAACCGATCCACCCGAGCCCAATGCTGATTACACAAATGGACCCGACAAAGAATATCTCGGGGATCAAGCGCTTTAGGCGAAAAGTGCCGAAGATCGACGATCTCTATCACTTGTGAAATCTGGCGTCAACAAACGTTTCCTATATAGCGGTCGCCTCCGATTATTTTGACTCTTACCATGGGCAACCGTGTAATTATCGGTCCTTCACAGCACATCATGGATCACTGGCTCGGCCCAGGACGAGCCGGCAGAAGGCGACGCTCCCACGCGATGACCAAACAGCAGCCCGATCCACACCTCCGCGCAAGCCTGGGCACCCGAGACGCCCTCTGCGCAGCCTGATCCTGCTCGTGCCCACGATCATCAATCCGCCCGCTCGAGACCAAGCAGTGGTTGGCCTTCCTCTCCGACGGGACCCATACTCTATTAGTCATCGATATGACTCCAACACAGGCGTCGATCTCCCGCACGCGGTCGATCTCCCGCACACGGTCGATCTCCCGCACGCGCCTCGCGACGGCACGGGTGCGACAGACCGTCTCGCCTCTGGCGAGGCTCTGTGTCCTGGCCACCGGTGCCTTGGCCGGCGCAAGCCTCATCTTGGCCGCGGCGGCGATGGCGAGCCCAACCGGCGCCGACGCGTCGGGCCTTTCCAGGCGCACACCGCCAGATCGCGCCGCGCCCGCGACCACGGCTCAGTCCGCGCTCCCTGTGAGCGTCGCCTTCAGCCTCCTCGCCCCCGGCCGGCCCGTGGCCCGGCGCTTCCTCGGGCTTTCCTTCGAGATGGCCGCGCTCGGCCAACTCGCCCAATATGCCCACCGCGGCGATCTGGTCGAGCTGCTGCGCTCGCTCGGACCCGGGATATTGCGCTTTGGCGGGATCACAGCGGATGAGAACGTCGCCTGGACCGACGCGCAGACGCCGCGACCCTCCTGGGCCACGAGCACGATCGGACCCATCCAGATGAACGAGCTCGGAGAGCTGGCGCGCCGCAGCGGCTGGCAGGTGCTGCTAACCGTCGGCATGGCCCACTACGAACCGACCGCCGCCGCGCGCGAGGTGGCGGCCGCCCACCGCGCGCTCGGACCCTACCTTGCTGGCGTTGAGATCGGCAACGAGCCGAACTCCTATGGCAGCCACGGCTATCGCGAACTGCCGTGGATCGCCCAAGGCTATGAGGAACAGGTGGGCGCCTACCGCGAAGCGATCGACGCGCTCACCCCGGACACCCCGATCGCCGGCCCCGATGTGTCCGGCTCCGGCGCCTTCAGCGAATGGGGCGAAGAGGAGGCGCTCGCTCAGAGCCCCGCCCTGCTGACCGGCCATCATTACCCGCTTGGCTGCGCACAAACCCCACCGCCTTCGATCGAAGCCCTCCTGAGCTCGGCGGGTCGCGGCGCGGCGGCGCTGTCGCTCGCGAGCTACATGGCTGTCTCAGAATTACGCGAAACCCCGTTGCGCATCGATGAGGCCAACACAGTTTCCTGCGGCGGCGTCTCGGGCATCAGCAATACGTTCGCCTCGGCGCTGTGGGCTACCGGCTACATCGCCCAAGCGATGGACGCCGGCACTGTAGGGATCAACCTTCAAGGCAACCCCACCAATTGCGTGGGGTACACACCACTGTGCGCCCCGAGTGCCGGCGCCCTTGCGCGCGGAGAACTGCGCGCCCAGCCGGAGTGGTACGCGCTGCTGTTGATGCGCACGCTGATCGGCTATCGCCCGCTGCCCACGAGCATCGCAGCCGAAGGGGCGCCAAACCTCGTCGCGGCCGGCTTTTCCGGGCCTGGACGCTCTCTGAAGATTGTGTTGTGCAACAACGAACCTGAAAGCAGCGGGGCGATGGCCGTACAGCTCGAGGTCGGCGCCGGCATGGCTCCCGCACAAGTCCAGCGTCTCACCGATTCCTCGCCGGACGCAACCGAAGGCATGCTGCTCGCCGGCCACGCGGTCGCCTCAAACGGCACCTGGCCTGCGCCCAGGCGGGCGGAAATCCTCGCCGCCCATTCGGGCATCGTTTCGATCGATCTTCCCCCGGACAGCGCGGCGCTTCTCACCGTAGCTCCGGCAGCGACGACCGCGAAAGCTCATAGCCCCAATAGGCGCAGGCAAAGCCACTAGATCTCGGTTCGCGGACGCGCAGCTACCCGATATGCAGTTCCGGTCGGTGCATGCACCGACCGGCCGGGCCGCACATGTGCGGCCCGGGACAGCGCCGCATGCGGCGCTGTCTTCACGATTATTTGGATGAATTATCGGGTGCCTGCTCTGTGACCCAGGCGTTCGCCGAGCCGTTTGCCTGGACCCAAACGTCCTGCCCCCGCTCGAGCACGAGCTCGCCGGGCACACGCGCAAGCAACGTCTCGCGATCGGGATGCTCGAGTACGACTTCGACCAACCCCTCGGACCCGCGGTAGCGCAGCTCGAGCACTTTCGCACGCGCCGCCAGGGCCGTCGCGTGCAAATGCACCGTCAACTGCTCGGGACGCAACAGCAGCCGAGCCGGCCCGTCGGGCCGACGGTGACCATTGGCGCGCAGTGCGATCTCGCCAAGCGCACAGCGCGCACGACCGCCGCGGGTCTCGCCGGCAAGGATGTTCGTCTCCCCGATCGAGCGGGCCGCGAGCAGGTCAGGCGGGTCGCGGTAGAGAGAGCGAGGATCGTCGCGTGCCACGACCCGTCCGTGCTCGAGCACGGCGATCTGATCGGCAAGCGCGAGCGCCTCGTCCTGGTCATGAGTGACGAGCACGGTCGTCGTCGCCGCGGCGCGCAGGATCTGCGCGACGTCGCGACCGAGCTCAGCCCGCAAGGAGGCATCGAGCGAGCTGAACGGCTCGTCCAGCAGCACGACGCTTGGCTCGATCGCAAGCGCCCGAGCCAGCGCCACACGCTGCTGCTGGCCGCCGGAAAGCTCATGCGGGTAGCGGCGCTCAAAGCCCTCCAGGCCTACGAGCTCGAGCAGCCTGCGCGTCGCCCGCTCGCGATCCTTGCGTGCCAGCCCAAAGCCGATGTTGCCGAGCACCGTCAGGTGAGGGAAGAGCGCCCCGTCCTGGGGCACGTAGCCCACGCCACGCTGCTGGGCGCGCACACTGCGTCGTCCGTCGTCGAGGAGCTGGCCGGCGATCGCGATCGTGCCGCTGTCGAGCTGCTCAAAGCCGGCGATCAGCCGCAGCATCGTGGTCTTGCCGCTACCCGAGGCCCCGAGCACGGCGGTGATCGAGCCCGTCGGCACAGTCACGTCGACGTCGTTGAGCACGCGTGTCGCGCCAAAGCTCTTGCAGACGGCCGCCAGCTCGATCGAGCTCATGGCGGCGCCAGCCGGGGTTGAAAGCGTCCACGATCGAACAACAGGGCGAGGAAAGCGGCAGGAAGCGCCGCGAGGAGGATGATCAGCAGCGCATAGGGCGCGGCCGCCCCATATGCAACCTCGCTCTGATACGCCCAGAACTGGGTTGCAAGCGTCTGCACCCCGATCGGCGCGAGCAGCAGTGTGGCCGTCAACTCGGTGACGGCGAACAGGAAGACCAAACAGAACCCGGCGAGAATCCCCGGCAGCAGCTGCGGCAAGGTGACGCGCAAGAAGACCGCAACCGGCCCGCGCCCGAGTGACATGCCAACGTCGGTCAGCCGCGCCGGCGCTTGAGCCGCTGAAGCCCGGATGCAGACGAACGCCAGAGGAAAGTGCATGATCGCGTAGGCGACGATCAGCAGAAAGCTGGTCTGGTAGAGGCCATAGGCGTAGCGGGTTGCGAAGAACACAAGGCTGAGCGCGATCACCACCCCGGGCAGCGCGAGCGGTATGTAGGTGCTGCTTTGCAGCATTCGCCGTGGGCGGCTGGAGCGACGGAAGGTGATCAGGGCCACCGGCATCGCGAGCAGGACAGCGATGCTCGCCCCAAGCACGCTGTATATGAGCGAGTTCCAAGTTGCCTGCCCGAGCGTCGCGGCGGCCGGCAGAGTCGTGTGCTGGCTTTGCGCCATCCAGTAGAGAACGATCCCGATCGGAAAGCCGATAGCAAGCGCCACCAGTACCAACAGCCCAGCGAGGATCGGCACCGCAAGCCACCCGAGGCGAGTGCGGATCGCCGCGCGCGAGGGAGCCGGCCGGGTCGCTGCCCGACTCGGGACGATCCCGTCGACTGCCAGAACCAGCAGCGCCAGGCACACGAGGGGCACAGACAGGGCGCCGGCAGCCCGGCTGTTGAACTGAAACTCGGTGAAGACCTCTGTGGTGAAGGTCTGGTAGCGCACGATCTCAAACGTTCCGTACTCGGAGATCGTAGTGAGCGCAACCAGTACGCAGCCGCCCATCACAGCCGTGCGGATCAGCGGCACGGTCACTCGCGCGAAGGTGCGCAAACTACCGGCCCCGAGGCTGTGTGCGGTGTCCTGCATCGCGGGGTCTGAGCGTCTGAGCGCGGCCGCGACAGGTAGGTAGACAAGCGGGTATGTCCCAAGCGCCATTACCACCGTGGCCGCCGCCAGTCCGCTCATCCCGGGAAAGGTCGAGTGCCACGTATAGCCCACCACGTCGTCGGGTATCGCGATCGGCAGCACTAGCAGCACGGTCCAGACGCGTCGCGCCGGCAGCTTGGTGCGCTCTGTGCACCAAGCTGCGCCGACGCCGAGCGCGGCCGCGAAGGCACCGACCAGCAGTGTCAGGACGACCGTGTGGCGCAGCAGCAGGTACGAGCGCACGCGGAACAGCACATGGTGGATTTCCCCCCAACCGGCGCTGTGTGCGTCGAGCACGAGAAGCCCTAGCGGAGCCAACAACAGGGCCGCGATGCAAATCCCGAGCAGTACACCGCCGCGACCGCGACCGGCACGACGACGGCGCAGCTTCTGGGATGCGGGCGCGAGCAGGATGCTCGGTGTGAGTGCCTCGCTCATCGTCAACCGCCGCCTATATGAGCCCGGCTTCTTCGAGTAGTTCCTTGGCATCGATCCCGGTGCCAAGCTGCGCCGGAGCGAATGCCGTCGGTTGAAGCTTGCTCAGCGGCGTCAACTCGCGGCTGGCCGCCACACCAACGCGAATCGGGTACTCGAAACTGTCACCTTCGCCAAGCGCTTTCTGGCCGGCCGCGCTGGTCATGAATTCGACCAGCTTCTCGGCTGCGGCCTTGTGCTTTGAGGACTTCAATATGCCCACGCCGGAGATGTCCTCCACATAACCGGGATCGTGCGGCGCAAAGTAGGCAATGTTCGCTTTGACCGCACCCTTGCCGACCTCGGCAACCAGCCTGTAATAGTAATAGTGGTTGATGAGACCAAGCTCGCTGACCCCCTGGCTGACGTCCCTGGTGACGGTCTCGTTGTCGGGCACGTTGTCGTTGCCCGCAGCGTTGATCTCCAGTTTGATCAGCCAACGTAGGGCGGCACGGCGCCCCTTGGCTCGTGCGATCGAGCTCACGACCGGCCAAAGGTCCGTCTCGTCAGGTGCGATCTCGATCTTGCCGAGCCACTTGGCGTCCCCTAGCCCCATCACCGACTTCGGCAGCTCCGAGGGCTTCAGCTTGCTCGTGTTGTAGATGAGCACACTGATGCGCGCCGATACCCCGACCCAGGTGCCGTTGGCCGCACTGTCGGCTTTGGGCACGCCGGCAAGCGTCGCGGGCGGAATCTTGACCAGCAGCCCCTGGTCGTTGAGCTGTTCAAGCCAATTGGAGTTCTCGGTGTAGAAAACATCGGCGGGCGAGAGATCGCCCTCCTGCGTGATCTGCGCTGTGAGCACGTCCTCGTCGTTGTTGGCGACGCGCACCTTGATACCGGTCTTCTTGGTGAACGCGGCGATCAGAGCATCGGTGGTCTGCTCGTGCTGAGCGCTATAGAGCGTAAGCGTCGTATTCGAGGAGCCTGAAACTGCGGCGATCCCACAGCCCGACGCCGCCAATCCTCCCAGCGCAGTCAGACACATTGCGAGCATGACTCTCCAGCTTGGACGCTTGCCCAATAGAATGCCATGGCAAATCACGGCTCAGCCAATCTCTGTGTATTCCGCCGCAGACACCACGCGATGACCCATGCTTCCTCCGAAGACTGCGATCGTTCGGCCTATCCGACCTATTGCGAGCGCAAACCGTAGCATTGCCCATTGGTCCGCAGACCCGCTCGGGGATCGGTGCGTCGGCAATAAACTTTGCAACCCTTCCTATGTGATGCATCTTGCAAGCGGACCTGATACTTTGACTCGCGTTCGTGCCGAGTCCTGATCCCCACGGGGGTTTGGAGCGGGGGACCCAGTTGCAGTCGAGAGGGCTGCAGGGGCGAATCGCCACAGTTTGTGGCGTAGCGTAAGTACGCGAGCCCGACAGCTAACCCCGTAGGCGCCCTGAGATAACGAAAGGACGCTTTTCACATGCCGGGATTCCCGCGTGATCTCGCTGTTGCCGACCCCTGGGAAACTTCGCTTGCACGCTCACGTGCTCGCCGTGAGCGGACCGAGAAACGAGCCGCCCACTCCCCCATGCGCCTCGCCAACCTGATGGACGCGCGCAATCGCTTGCCCTCGCCGCGCAATCTCGCCGAAAGCGAGCCGTGGGAGCGCTCCACGCTGCGCTCGCGCACCCGCCGGCGGGCCACGGAGCTCCAATTCGTGCCGACGAGCACACGCGCCAGGCGCCTCTCGCTCGGCACCCTGATCGCGCTGGCCGCCGGCCCAGCCGCCGGCCTTGCCGACGCGAGCGGCACCCCTACTTCCACGCCTGCGCCGGCACCCGAGCCCACTACGACCACAACCCACTACATCACCCTCGAAAATGGCGAGGAAGGCCGCCAAGTTCGACTGCTGCAACATGCTCTTGGCATCCGCGAAGATGGCGTCTTCGGCGCCGAAACCGAAGCGGCGGTGCGCGCCTTCCAGGCCAGCCACGGACTGGAAGTCGATGGCATCGTGGGACCGAAGACAGGGGCGGCACTGGCCACTGATGCGGCCCCAATCGCTACGAGCGCTGTCCTTGACGAAAACACACCCCTCGTCGCGACGAGCTCCGATGTCGTCGACACCGAAACGACGATCACGAAGACACCGGCGACAGATACGACAGCAGCCGAGATGGGCGCCGCGTCCACGCCGGCGGTGAGCCCGATCGTGCGAGTACAGGAAAAGCTCGGTGTCCAGGTCGACGGCACCTTCGGCCCCGAAACCGAGGCAGCCGTCAAGCGCGCCCAGGCGCTGCACCACATCGTTGCCGATGGCGTCGTGGGGTCCGAGACCTGGCATGCGCTGAACCTGCGCGGGCATGGCGAGCTCGAGCAGACGCTGTTCCCGACAGCCCACCGTGCCGTTCATGGCCGAGCGCAAACCTCGAGCGCTCATCTCGCCGGCGACGCCGCCGGCGCCGGCGGCGAGGCCGCCACGAATGCTCTCGGCCAGAGCGCCGGCGGGTCCACGTCCGCCGGCGTGCCGAGTGGAAATCCGGTCAGCCGCCTACAGGAAGCGCTGCACCTCTCAGCCGACGGCCAATTCGGACCGCAGACAGAGGCGGCGGTCAAGCAGCTGCAGGCACGTGAGGGGCTGCCGGTCGACGGCGTCGTCGGACCGCAGACCTGGCATGCACTCGGGCTCGAGGAGCATGCCACTCTGCATCCCTCCCCCAGGCTTTTGCCGTCTTCGACGAGTAGCACCGGCGCAACCGGGGGCGCCGGCCAAAGCAGTAGTAGCGGGGGCGGCGAAGCCTCAGGCGTGATCGCTCGCGTGATTGCCGCAGCCGATGAAATCGCGACACGGCCCTATGTCTACGGCGGCGGCCATGGCTCGTTCGAATCGGCCGGCTATGACTGCTCGGGCTCTGTCTCCTACGCCCTGCATGGCGGCGGGCTGCTCAGCTCACCCGAGGACTCCTCGGCGCTCGAGTCCTACGGCGAACCCGGGCCGGGGCGCTACATCACGATCTACGCCGATGCCGAACACGCCTGGATGACGATCGACGGTCGGCGCTATGACACCGTCGCCCTACAGGAGTCGGGTTCGCGCTGGTCGAGCTCGATGACCTCCACCGCGGGGTATGTGGTACGCCACCCGGCAGGGCTCTAGCAGCGACGAGCGACCCTCTCGAAAACCGACGATGCCCCCCGCGCGCGCGGGGGGCATCGGGCGTTTCGCAAACAATCCGAACGACCAGATCTGTCTGCTCGATAGGGCCTCTACATCGCGAGATCGGGGCGCCAATGCGGTCTCTTCTCGGCCCTGCGCCGAGTACCGTCCCAAGCGCGCCCTAGCTTGATGTGCCTCGCCTGAAAACCGCGAAGGGAGGCATCGAATGCTCGCTCGGGCGCGCACATTCACACTTGAAGGGATCAACGCACGCGCAGTCAGCGTGGAGATCGACATCAGGCCCGGCCTACCGGCGTTTGCGATCGTCGGGCTCGCCGATGCCGCGGTGCGCGAGGCGCGCGATCGCGTTCACGCCGCATTGCTGAACTCGGGCTTTCAGTTCCCGGCGCGGCGCATCACCGCGAACCTGGCCCCCGCCGACGTGCCAAAGATCGGGCCTGGCTTCGACCTGGCTCTGGCGTGCGGAATACTCGCGGCGAGCGGACAGATCTCGAGCGAGCTGCTCGATACTCATGCGCTCTTCGGCGAGCTCTCACTTCACGGCGAGGTGCGCGCCTGTCACGGAACCCTCGCCGTCGCCGAGGCGACCAAGAAGGCGGGTCTGGCCATGCTCGTCGTGAGCCCCCAGCGAGCACGCGAGGCGGCGCTCGTCGACGGGCTTGCCGTGGGCGTTGCCGAGCGCCTGTCGAGCGCCGTGCGCATATTGAGTGGTGGCGCCGGTGACCGTTTGCCCGAGCAGACCCGCGTGCAGCCGAGCACACCTCGACCCGGTCCCGATCTGAGCGACGTTCGCGGCCAGTCCCAAGCAGTCGAGGCGCTCGTCGTCGCGGCAGCCGGAGCTCACAACAGCCTTCTCAGCGGCCCGCCTGGGACCGGCAAGACGATGCTCGCCGGGCGCCTCCCTTCGATCCTGCCACCGCTCGAGCGCTCCGAGGCGATCGAAGTGATGCGTATTCACAGTGCCACAGGCAAGCTCACGGGCGGCGAACTGCTCAGGGAGAGGCCTTTTCGGGCGCCCCACCACACGATCACGACCGCGGGCCTGATCGGCGGCGCACGGCGCGGATGGGTCGGGGAGGCGGTCCTCGCCCACAATGGCGTGCTCTTCCTCGATGAGCTCTCCGAGTTCGCGCGGCCGACGCTCGAGGCGCTGCGCCAACCACTGGAGGACGGCCACGTGAGCATCGTCAGGGCGCGCCACTCTGTTGTGTATCCGGCGCGCTTCATGCTGATCGCCGCGACCAACCCCTGCCCATGCGGGTATGCCGGCGAACGCGAGCGCTGTGCCTGTCGCGAAGTTGACCTGGCGCGCCACCGCCGCCGCTTGAGTGGCCCGCTGCTCGACCGCATCGATCTACTCCTACATGTGGAGCGCACGAGCGCCAACCATCTGGCGGGCGAGTCTTCGCTGAGCTCCGCGCAAGCTCGTGAGCAAGTCATCGAGGCCCGTCAGCGTCAAGCGAGGAGGCTGTGCGAGGAGGGCATTCTTGTAAACGCCCATATGGATGCGTCGATGCTGCGCAGACATCTCAGGCTCGACGGACAGGGCGAGCAGATGATGGCTCGCGTACACGAACATGGTCTGCTCAGCGCACGCGGACAACACCGTGCGCTGCGCGTGGCGCGCACGCTCGCCGACTTGCAGGCCCGTGAGCGCGTCGGCGCCGAGCAGGTATCACGAGCGCTCGCGCTTCGACCCGAGGTCGGGTTGCCCGCGCGCAGGGCGGCATGAGCGGCATCTGCCAAGCGTGCGCCCGACGGGCCTGGCTGCTGGGGAAGCTTGGCAGTCGACTGGACCGTGAGATCGTACGCGCCGATCAAGCTAGCTTCTGGAGGGTGCTCGAACTGCCGGATGTAGAGCTGATCGACGCGCTCGGCCGACATCCTCGCCGCGACCTGCACGCTGCCTACGAGGGGTGGCAGCCCGAGCCAAAGCGTCGAGACGTGCAGCCACAGGCGTTCTGCCGCCACCACGCCGCGTATCCACGAATCCTTTACGAGGACGCGCTCAGCCCACACTCGTTCGAGCTGCGCGGTGGAGTCGAGCGTCTACGCGGCCTACTCGAAGAGAAGGTCGTGGCGATTGTCGGGACACGCACCGCCAGCGACTATGGGATGGGCGTCGCTCACGATCTTGCCAGAGGGCTCGCCGCGTGCGGCATCACCATCGTATGCAGCTTTGCCGAAGGCATCGCAAGCGCCGCCCTCGCCGGGGCGCTCGAGACCGAATGCGCACCGCTGGCTGTGATGAGCGCAAATGTCGAGCGCTGTACGCCGGCGTTGCATGCGATGCTCTACCGGCGCATTTTGGAGCATGGTTGCTCGATAGCCGAGAGCCATGCAAGCTCGCGGACGCGACGCTGGTGGTCATTGGCCGGCGCTCGCACCACAGCCCTGCTCGCCCAACTCGTAATAGTCGTCGAGGCGACAGACCAACCTGAAGATCTAGCTTGCGCAAATGTCGCATCCTCGCGAGCAAGACACGTCGCGGCAGTACCCGGGCGCGTCAGCTCGCCCGGCTCCAGAGGAACCAACGAGCTACTCATGCGTGGGGCTCACCTTGTGAGGGGACCCCAGGATGCACTTGACGTGCTCTACGGCTTCGGGGTCCACCAAGCCACCAGCTCGCCGCTTGTCGCCCCCGATCTCCAACCACAGCTTGCGAATGTGCTTGGGCTCGTAGGCGGCGGAGCGGACACTCTGGCAAAGCTGACAAGGGACGGGACACGCTCTGAGGAGCTTGCCGTGGCGCTTGCCGAGCTCGAGTTGCGTGGGCTGCTCCGGCGCGGCGATGGCGGTCGCTATGTGCCATGCGCACCTGCTTTCACAGGGTGATAAATCTTATCCCGCTTCACTCTCGAAGCAGAGTTGGCCTGACTATCCGGACAGACTCTTAAGGTGCCATCCACTCCAGCGCCGCGGACGGTATCGCGGACGGTATCGAGCAAGGACACGCAAATAGCCCCACACGAGCGCAATTCCCAAAGCCCTTCCGGTCCGAGTGTGGACCGCTTGGAGTTGTTCGCGATCGCCTGCGGTGGCGCCGCCGGCGCGCTCATCCGCATTGCCGTTGACCGAGCTCTCCCCGCGACCGCCGGTCACTGGCCATGGGCAACCTTCGCGGTGAACATGGCCGGAGCGCTAATGCTCGGTTATCTCGTGACGCGCTTGCAGGAGCGGCTACCTGTATCCACCCTGCGTCGACCACTGCTGGGCACAGGCCTGTGCGGCGCCCTCACAACGTTTTCCACCGTGCAGATCGAGCTCTTGCAGATGGCCGATCGACATCGCTACGGGCTTGCCGTCGGCTACCTGCTTGCGAGCGTACTGGGCGGATACCTGGCGGTATTCGGCACCTCCGCGCTCGTGCGCCGAGTGCGAGCGATCGCATGAGCGCAGCCGCATGGATCGGCGTGGCGGTTTTGGGAAGCATCGGCTCACTTGCTCGTTTTCTGCTCGATGGGGCGGTCTCCGCTCGTAGCTCCCGGAGCTTCCCGTTGGGCACGCTGGCCGTAAACGCGAGCGGCGCCTTCGTCCTTGGTCTACTCACCGGGCTTGCGCTCTCGGGCGAAGCGCTGACGCTCGCGGGGTCAGCGACGATCGGCTCCTACACGACGTTCTCGACATGGATGCTCGAGACCCACCGGCTCGGTGAGGACGGACAGCTGCTTGTAGGTGCGCTCAACGTGGTCGTGAGCATGCTCGCCGGGCTTGGCGCGGCCCTGCTCGGGCGCTCTCTTGGTGGGGCGCTGTGAGCACTCGCTCGAATGTCATCGGCCCACCCCTGATCCGAGGCGGTGAGAGTTGAGCCAAGAAGGGTTGAAGCTCACAACCTACTTCGGCGAGCGAAGCCGTGTGAAAGGGGTGTTGCTGGCCGATGAGCTGCTTGACATCCACGCTCACCACAAGATTCGCAGCAGCATTCTGCTGCGTGGAGCGCAGGGGTTCGGAGCCAAGCACCGTCTTCGCAGCGACCGCTTGCTGACTCTCTCCGAAGATCTTCCGCTCCTCTGCGTGGCGGTCGATGGCCGCGAGCAAATCGAGCAGCTGCTCGCCGACGTGGGTTCGATCGGCCACGAAGGATTGATGACCCTCGAGCGCGCCCGACTGTTCAGCGGCCCTCGTGACATTGAGGTCGCCCGCGGAGAGACCGGACGGTCATCTGTCGCAAGGACCACAATGGACAGAGGGCAAGACCCTGCGCCAGCGAGAAAGCTGAGTGTATACCTGGGCCGCCATGAGCGCATAGGTGGCTCCCCGGCCTTCACAGCCGTCTGCAGGACCCTTCACGAAAGCGGCGTGGCCGGCGCGACTGTGCTGCTCGGGGTGGACGGCACCCGTGAGGGGGCACGCCAGCGAGCACGTTTCTTTGCTCGCAACCAGAATGTGCCGCTGATGGTCATGAGCGTCGGCGATCAGAGCTCGATCGACAATGCGATCCGCCGGCTCGAGCAGATACTCGCCAAACCACTGCTCACACTCGAGAACGCGCGAGTGTGCAAGCGCGACGGCGTCCTGCTCGAACGGCCCCACGTAGGACCTTCGGCGGATGAGCACGGGATGGATGTCCGTCAGAAGCTCACGATCGTGCTCTCGGAGGCCGCGGTGCTCGAGGGCAGATCGGTGTATGTGGAGCTCCTCAGGCGCTTGCGTGCTTCAGATGCCGCCGGCGCAACTTCGATACGTGGGATCTGGGGGTTCCACGGAGATCATGCGCCCCATGGCGACCGTCTGCTCTCGGTCCGCCGCCACGTCCCGGTGGTGACCGAGACGATCGACACACCGGAGCGCCTCGCGGAGCTGTTCCCCCTCATCGACGAGCTGACCAGATACCAAGGGCTCGTCACCAGCGAGATCCTGCCGGCCAGCTCGGCACTGGACGGCCACCCTGGTCTATAGTTATGCGCCCGCGCGGCTGTAGCTCAGTTGGCTAGAGCGTCTGCTTGCCATGCAGAAGGTCGAGGGTTCGAGTCCCTTCAGCCGCTTCGCGGAAAGCCGAGTCTAGGAGCCTGGATCTCTCGCTCGAAGTGATGCGCGGAGATGTAGAGCCCGTTGCGCATATATAGCCGATGCGCAGGCGCGCGATCGGCAGATACGCCTGAGTCGAGATGAAGACCTTTGCAGCCGAGACGCCTTGCCTCCTCGACCAGCCAGTCCATGAGTTGCTCCCCATGGCCCGAGCGTCGCCCGCTGGAGCGGTGGAGATGTCGTCGACGTAGAGGCAATGACCCCAGGCCAGGGTCCTGGCCTCGCGAAAGCCCGCCACGGCCCGTGCGTCCGCTCCCCGGCGGCGAAGACCCCCACGATGCGGTGGCCCACCTGACGCAGCGCATCGTCGATGAACTCGACGAGCGCCCCGATCGTCTCCCATCGCGGGCGCGATCGATTGGTCGGTGCCCGACGAGGAGCTATTTCTCCTCCACCACCAGCAGGTACAAGAGATCGGTCTGCATCTCTGCGGGCGGCGGCTCTACGAAACGATGGTTTCCTGGGAGACCGCGAGGAAAGTCCGCTCCTCGCTGAGCACGTCAAGTTCGCCCAGACCTGGAAGGCCCTGCCGAAGGTCGTGTTCTCAAACGACGCTTCAGAGCGTGGTGGGCAACACCAGACTGGCCAAGGACAGCGTCGGCGAGGAGGTCTCGAGGCTCAAGGAACAGCCCGGAAAGGACATCGCCGTCGGCGGCGCCGTCCTCGCCCGTGAATGCATGAAGTTTGCTTGGTGGACGAGTGGCGGCTGTTCCTCAGCCCGGTGCTACTCGGCGGCGGCACGGCACTTCCCGACGCTGGACGAAAGGACCAACCTGGAGTTGGTCGAGACGAAGACGCTTGGCTCTCGCGTCGTTTACCTTCGCTACGGGCGCGTGCCAGACGTCCGATAGAGTGATCGTCCCCAGCCGGCGGACGGCGACAAGGGCCGTGCCGCTTACGGTCGCCCTACCGCAGCTTCGATGCCGCGACGCAGTGCTCACGAGCATTACTTGTCTCAGCCTGCGACAAATGCCGGTGAGCTCAAGCATCGCATGGGGTAGAACACCCAACCAGAGTCGCCATGGACTCGCGTAGAAGTACCCAGAGAATACGGCGAGCCCGTGACCCAGAGCATACGCCTCCCGGAAGGTTGCGAACAACAACAGGCCGATCACCGTGGCCGTTGCCAACCGACTCACAAACTCCCTGCTGAGCATCTCGGCGCGGCCTTCACAGGCACGCCAGCGCTTGATCAGCAACGCCGCTATGTTGCCCATCGCATAGAGGGAAAGGACAAGCAGATTCTCCCCAAAGATCCTGGCGGCGTCGGAAATACCCCCAACCACAAATGGGGGACCACTTGCTGGTAGCTGCCGGGATTCCGCAGACATCATGGCTACAACCAACACGCTGAGCAGCAGGACAATTGCGGCAGCGAGCGCGACTGGCAACCGACTGACTGTCCGCGCGACGATCGAGCCCGAATCTCGACCCGCGTCAGGCACCCCCTTCCGCCGGAAGCTGTACTCGGCAATCGCCATATGCGATGATCGGCCGACGGGCTGGCGCACTTGAAGTTGACCCTACGCGGCGTGGCCTCCGGGCTCTGGGACGCGAGAGCTGCGAGAATATCGGTCATGAGCGAGGCCTTTGTCACCGGAGGTTGCTTGTGCGGCGCGGTGCGCTTTGCGCTCAGCGCGCCACCTCACGGCGCCGGCTATTGCCACTGCACGCGCTGCCAGCGCCGGACAGGGACGGCAGCATCGGCACAAGCGCGGATCGATGGCCGCACGCTTCGCTTCCTGCAAGGAGAGGATCTGCTCAGGGGCTGGCGCCATCCAGACGGGGGCCATGAGAAGCGATTTTGCTGTGTGTGTGGATCACATTTGTTCAGTCGCAGCCCAGAGGATCCAACTCAGGTGAGCGTACGCATGGGCGCCTTCGACCGGGACCCGGGTATACGACCCAGTTGGCGCACCTACGTCGCCTACGCCGCGTCGTGGGAGACGATTCCCGATGACGGACTCGAGCGTTTTGCCGAGGCAAAGCCGCGCGCTCGATAGGCGCGACGAGCTCAAGTATCTCTTAGCGAGTACAACAGCCTCCAAGCCCGCAGGACTGGGCTGAGCAGCCTGGTAAGCGTTTCGCCAGAGCAAAGCAATTGTTGGCTACTTGGCCTCATCTCGGCAGTGAGTACGCTGTCCTTGGAAAGGTACATCGCAATCATTGCGGCCAGAATGACCGAGTGGCGCTCACCGTTGGTCAATAAGCGCGCCTCGATCGCCGCACGACGCATGACCTCGCCGATGCGCAATATTGCTGCTTCCAACGTTCCGTAACAATTTATGTAGCTGTTCTCTTCTGTCAGTCGATCCTCTACAAGATCGCCGTAGCTATCCAGCAAGGTCGCGGTCAACGAGATCCATGGAAAGTACGCTAAATATACGTCCAACGCATAGCCCGCTGGAGGCGCTGGTTCAGCCGCCACGGCCATTAGGGCAAGGACTGTCAGCCACGCACTTGCGGCGCCAGCCGTCTCATACCAGCCGAGTTCGCTTCCGGGTTCAGCCTGTCCTGCCGCCCAAAGCCGCAAGACCATCTCACGTAAACGCAGATCCAGCTCATGGTTGAGACCCTGGACCTGGGCGAGCGTCGCAGCGCGCATCAACAGAGGTCGCACGCCTGCATAAGATGGGAGCATCGCGCACCCCCTCCGGCACGCGACGACAAGTCGAGATAGATAGCCACCATCGTCCTGCCAGGGGTGATGGCGGTAATAATCAGAGATCGGACGTTGCACGTCCACGGCATCGACTAGGGCAAGATGAAGCTGCCGTCCGTTCACTATGCCAGCGTTAGCACCGCGCTCGATTGCACTGTCTAGAAAGTCAGCCATTATCTCATAGGCAACAAGTAGATTTAGCAGCCGCGGGCATCGTTGTCTCGGAATTATCCAAAAGAGCGCAGCGCCCTCAGCGTTGGAGCGCTTATGCTCGAGTGCCGCCAATGCGTCGTTGCGGATCGTCGCGTCCGGAATCTCCGCCGCGCGCACACGCCATCTCTCGACCTCGCGGGAGACACATCGCAACCCCCAAACCGTCTCGCGTGCCACAGCGGCACCCAATGCCCATGCTTGGCCGAAGGGGAACATGGCGGTGCCTGTCGGCCCACATCGCATCACATTCAAGTTGGGGGGAGCCGCCCGCCTCGGACTATTCTTGAAGCGCTGGCTTCACCTGTGCAGCTACGTAGCCAGGAAGCGCAACCACTCCGAGCGCAATCACGGCGACAATCCCGAGACTTACAGCCGCTACAGAGACTGCTATGGAAAAGAGCACAGGGAAGCCTGTCACACCGACCAGTGCGTGGCTAAGTACGAGTTGACCATACAGGCCGAATATCGCGCCAATCGAGCACCCTGCTCCTAGGAGCAGGGTGCTCTCCCACAGAAGTGCACGCCACAGCTCCCACTGACTGAACCCGTCCACCTTCATCCCGGCGAGTCGCGAGCGACGCTGCCACAGCATCGCCCCCATTGCAGCCGCCATCGCCAATCCAGCAGCGACAAGCACCAAAGCCGCGATCTGCGTCAGGCGCGCGAGTCCTTGGCGCTGCGCGGCGATGTCATTGCTCTCGTGCTGGCTCGCGCTTTGAACAACCAGCGCCGAGCGTGCGGGCAACGCCATCTCCACCGCGTGTATACCCATCTCGAGCGTGACCCCAGGATCAAGTGTGATCTGGTAAGCGCTCACGTCGTCGCTGTGCCAAGCTTGCGCAAAGTCCGTGGCATTCATGATGATTGCCCCAGGCGACCATCCGAGGTTCGTCGTAATCGCCGCGATGCGCAATCTAGCCGGCTCCGGTGATGCGAGGACGAACGAGCTGCCAACTTTAAGTTTGCGTTCTTCCGCAAGTATGCGAGACATTGCCAGCCATCCTCCGTCACGTAGACGCTCCCTCGCGAGTGTTAGGTTCCCTTCGACGACCTGCGTGGCGGGAAGAAGACGCGGGTTGGTGGTAGGAGTCCCCAAGACAAGCACACGTCGATCGCCCAAGTCGAGAAATCCACCGCGATAGCGACTCACGCTCTTGACGCCCGGCAATCTCGCAAACCTTTGATCATAAAGATCCGGAAATGGCATCGTCGCCAGCGTCGTCGCTCCACCAGGGGGGGTTACCCATAGGTCGGTCCCTAGACTCACGTCAGCAGCCGAGCGATTGAGGCCAGCCCTAAGGCTACTTTGAGCACCCTCTATCGCGACGCTTCCGAACACTGCCACCGCTCCCGTGGCCGCAATCGCCAGCGAGCGGACCCGAGTCGCGCCCGACCTGAGCTCCATGAGAGCTATACGCGGAGACACGCCCATTACCGGTCGTTGCAACCTGTCCATCGTGGCCATCGTCGCGCCGAACGCCACAGGCAAGATCAAGAGCAGCGCCAGCATGAGGCTAGCAAATGCAACGATCGCCATTCCGACCGTCGTTATTCCTACCAGGAGAATTGCTGTTGTAACAGCGATACATGCAATACCGCCTACGAACGAGATGGTCGAATTCACATGTTTTCGCGCGGTGATGCCTCCAATTCCCGTTCCGGGGTCGCGATACGTGAAGATCTCGTGCCGTAGCGGGATGAGTACCCCGACCACAGCCGCCAGCAGGCCGCCGGCGGCCGCTATCGCGATGCTCTGCCAGCTGACTATGTGCATAGATCCCACGGGGAAGGCAAGCGAAAGGTAGCCAGGTTCGGCTCGTAGAAAGCTCTGCGAGAGAAGATCACCGGTTGCGAGGCCGATGACTACGCCAGCGAGACCCAAGGCTATCGTATCGAACAGCATTACCTCGACTATCTCCATTGGCGTATAGCCGTCTAGGCGCAGATCCGTGATCAGGTTGCGTCGCTGGGGAATGGTCAGGAGCATTGCGTTGAACGCGAAAAGAAACCCCACAAGGGCACTGATCCCGGAGAACATCTCGGTTGATTGCGCGGTTGGGGCCTCTGCCTGCCTGAACACGGATGCATCGAAATTGGCGGGTCGTATGTTCAACTTGCCATCGGTCAGTGTCTTGAGATCCGTTACCACTTCGTCGTCTCTACCAGGCTCCGGCTCGACCAGTATGCGCGTCACTCTGCCGACCATTCCAGTGACACGCTGTGCGTTTGCGAGGGGCAGGATCGCGATCGGACTGTCGATCCCCACTCCGATATCGTCCTTACCGAGCACAAGCCCTACAGTCGTGCTGACCGTCTTATCGCCTATGAGCACAGTCACCGGTTGGAGCGCTTTGACATCGATTCGTCGAGCGACACGTTCGGGCAGCGCGATTCCTTGCTCGCTCGATAGCTGAGCTGAGCTGAGCCCGGCGAACAATTGACCTTTGAGTTGGACAAAACGCCCATTGACGCCGATCAGATCCACCGTCTCAGATGACTTGGCACCGCGCACGCTGACGGTGCGCTCGAGCACCGGAGCCGCGATTTGCACACCTCGCAGCTCCTGAATTTCGGCGAGCAGTCGTTCGCTAAAGCCATGTGGATCTCGTGCGATGACTTGAAGTCGCGAATTTCCCACGATCCCGTTCGTAAGATTGGCCACTGATCCCGCGAGGCTCGTATTGGCCACTTGGGAGGCGAACAAGAGCGCGACTCCCGCAGCGATTCCGGCGACCGCCAGCAGCTCCTGCACCAGCCTTGCGCGCAGACGCACACGATAGAGGTAGAAGATCGTCGACAGCCTCATATGTCGCTCAGTCCCGGGAAGCTACCCCGAACGCCTCTGCTCATTGCGAGCTGAACGGCTGATGCGGGCGGCCCGGCTCGTATTCGACGAGTCGTCCGTCGCGCAAAGCGTGCACCTGATCGGCAAACGCGGCCGCGCCGGGATCGTGCGTGACAAGCAGGACGGCCACATCGCGTTCGTGACAGACCTCGCTGAGAAGACGGAGCACTTCTTGACCACGGTCGGTATCGAGACTACCGGTGGGCTCATCGGCAAGCACGAGACCAGGTCCCGTAGAGAGAGCTCGCGCGATCATGACCCGCTGGCGCTCGCCCATCGAAAGCTGCT
>DATCEK010000024.1:0-34939 GCA_036510155.1 Solirubrobacteraceae bacterium
ATGCGAGCCGAGGCAAAATGGGTCAAAGTGATGCGCTGGCCCTCAGCAATACGAGCCCTGAAGATCCACTTCGGAGACAGAATCCCCTACTAACCACAACCAAACAAACCCAACCCCACACACAGAAGATCTGACAGCCTCTCGGTGAGCCTGACGGTCAGCTCGATCATCGCTCGGACCTCCTTCCATGACTCGCGGTTGCCTGGGATCGGGATCGACCCCTCGGTGTATATGACCGCGAGCACGGCGAAACGGCCATCGAATTTCAGAGCACCACCGACGACCATCGCCTCCTTACGCCCTGTCGAGCGTCGTGTCGCAGCTCGCCGGCCCTCGCATCGCTGCCAGTGACAGGACGCGTCCGCGCACTCGCAATCGCCCCAGCTTCACCTCGCCGCCAGCTCAAAGGCAGCCTTGCAGACCAGATGCACAGGGGTGCATCGCTGTGTGATCGCTGTGTGACCAAGTCCGTGGCCGTTTCGGCCTTCTCACGGTCATCACTCCATGTGATGACCGCAGCGAGCATCCCCGCAGCCCGAGGCGGCGACTACGCCCGCTACCTGGAGGGCAAGACCGTCGCGCCGGAGCGCGGCGACTACTACCTCACACCCGACGGCGAGATGACCCAGGCCGCCGGACGATGGCTGGCGGACTCACAGACCCTCGAACGTCTCGGCGTCGGGCCAGATGGCCCGATCGATGGCGAGGATTTCGTCTCACTGATGGAGGGTCGCCATCCCCAGACCGGCAAGTGGTTGCGGCGCGCCGGCGCAGACGGCAGTCGCGGCGGTGGGATCGACAGCGTGTTCAGCGCGCCGAAGTCCGTGTCGGTCGCGTGGGCACTCGCCGATCCGTGGCAACGCGAGCAGATCGAGAACGCGCACGCCAACGCGGTCCAGCAGACCGTCGAGTACATGCGCGAGCACGTCCCCGTCGTCCGTCGCCGCTACGGCGGCGAGGTGGTCGAGGAGCCCGCGAAGGATCTGATCGCGGTGGAATACCGCCACACGACCGCCCGCGGAGTCTCAGGCGCCAGCGCGCCCGACCCGCAGCTGCACAGCCACGTCGTCATCACGAGCGCGATCCGCGAAGACGACCGGATCGTCGCCGTCGCATCCCGCCCCGTGTTCCGCGCCGCGGGGGAGCTTGGCGCGGTTTACCGCTCCCTGCTCGCTGAAGAACTCGCCCGGGAGGGCTACCGCATCGAACAGGGCACAGGCAGGGACGGCAAGTACTTCGAGATTGCGGGCGTACCCGAAGAGCTGCGCGAGGCTTTCTCCGGGCGCTCACGCGAGGTAGCGCGCGCCGCCGACAGGTTCCGCGCCCGCTACGGCAGGGCACCCGAGCGCGGCGAGCTGCGAAACCTCGCGCTCGAGAATCGCCGCGCCAAGCAGCTCGCCACACGCTCAGACCTCGAGAACGCATGGCGGGAGACCGCCAGCCGACACGACTTCGGCCCCAACGAGGCGCTGCAACTCCTCGCTGGCGATCGTCCGACCAACACGCTCCGGCAAGTAGAGGACAGGATCGAGGAGCGACTGACCGAACATCACGCCGTCTTCGAGGCACGCGAGCTGCGCACGGTCGCGCTGGAGCAGACCGCCGGGGAGCTGGCGCCCCACGACGCGCTCCAGATCGCCGACGGCATGATCCGCGACCGGCGAATCCTCACCCTCGAAGGCGGCCGGATGACGACGCTGGCGATCCGCGCCCAGGAGCAGGCGATCGAGCAACGCACTACCAGCCTCGCTCGACCCGCCGGATGGGATGTCGGACATCCAGCAAGAACGAGCGCCGCGCGGGAAGTCGCTGAGCGCATCGGGAGCCCACTCACCGACCAGCAGACAGGAGCGCTGCTCGTCCTGACAGGCCCTGAGCGCGCCGCGGCGCTCGTCGGCCCAGCCGGCACCGGAAAGGGTGTTGTGATCGATGCGACCGCGCGCGCCGAGCAGTTGGCTGGACGGGAAACGCTCGGGATCGCCGTCTCCGGGTCCACCGCCGAGCGCTTGGGTGCCGACAGCCCCGCACTCCAAGGACGGACACTCACGCTCGATGCGCTCATCGCGCGAGCGAACACGGGCAGTCTCCGCGTTGGCCCCGACACGACCGTGATCCTCGACGAGGCGGGCATGGCCGACCACAAACGCCTCGACGTGCTCACGGAGCTGATGGAGCGCACAGGCGCGAAGCTGATCGCCGTCGGCGACGGCAAGCAGCTCCCCTCGATCGGACCCGGAGGCATGTTCGACCGGCTCACCCAGCACGCGCCGGTGGTCGAGCTGGAGACCATCCACCGCACCAAGGACCCCGAGGAGCAGAGAGCGTGGCGAGCTCTTCGGGCCGGGGAACCCGAGCGCGCGATGGCCCATTACCAGGCCCGCGGACGGCTCCATCTGGCGGACACGCGCGACCAGGCGGCTGAGAACGCAGTCCAAACCTGGGCGCAGCTCACCGAACACCACGACATCCGCCAAGTCGCCCTGATCGCGGACGCCTCCAACAAGGAGATCGACCGACTCAACGCCCGCGCACAACACCTCCGCGCCCAACGCGACGAACTCGGCCCCGACGAACTCCCACTCGCAAGTGTCCACTACGGGCTACGCCAAGGCGATCACGTCGCGTTCGTCGCCCAACACCGGCCGCCCGGACAAGCCCGCGTCGAGAACGGCACACGTGGCGAGGTCACGGACATCAGCCGCGATCGGACCGTCACGCTCGCGCTGGACGGCTCGGGCCGCACACTCCAGCTCGCCGGCGAGGACGTCGAGTCCCTTCGACTCGCCTACGCCCAACACGTCTACCGCCAGCAGGGCGCGACCGTGGATCGCGCCGTCGTGCTCACCGGCGGCTGGCAGACCAGCAAGGAGACCGCCTACGTCCAAGCTACCCGCGCCCGCCACGGCACCGACTGGTACCTCGCCCGCGACCAGCTCGGCGAGGAAGGCCAAGACCCCGACCGCATCCAACGCTTCGCCCAGCTCATGACCCACAGCCGCAGCCACACGCCTTCGCTCGCTCACCGAGAGAGCGAACCGCGCGACTGGGTTCCGAGCCGAGTTCCACTGCGACTACGCGATCTGCTACCGCACACAGACTTGCTCAGGACGCTGGATCGACACGAACCCGAACTGGACAACGACCGAGGTCGCTGAGTCCGCGAAGTCTTCGAGCAACATCTGAACGCAACTGGCATCGAGTCCACACCAAGTGGCTCACCCACGCCCTACTCGACCGGTAGTTGGCCACGCTCTCTGGCAAGATCGGCCGGGTCGCTCTCATAGAACCGTTTCCGTGGCGAAGCCGCATCTGTCTCCGGTACGAAGCTGTCCACCTGAATGTCGACAAGATCGTCGTGTTCCTCTTCGTCCTGACCAGCTTTGTGACTGACGAGACACGCAACAACAGCACGTTCCCTGTCGAGCCGACGCTTTGCAAAGTCCGGCCGCAGCTTGAACTCGTTGACCTCGATACTCTCGACTCTGCCATCGGCACGCATCCTCTCGACAATCTCGCGCACAGCCCACATATTGTGGTCTCGTGCCATCAAGTAGACAGCGTCGTACCGGCCCGAATAAACAAGGGTCTTAGCGCGCTTGCGATAAGGATCTACGCCCTGCTCTTCGAGCTTCTTGGGGATCGCCACGAAAATAACTGCGACTCGGATATATGGTCCGTCATAGCTCAGAGGGTGGGTTTGGTCTCCGCTCTCACGCGTCGCAAGCGAGTGGAGCCAACGCACAAACTGCTCGGCGTCCGATGCGCATCGCCTGTCTGGCTCGGAGGGGTGAAGCATATTCCCCAGCCGGCGGAACTCAGGGAGCATCACCCGCAGAAGCCAGCCGTGAAGGTCAATCTCGTCCATCTCGGCTACCTTCTGTCGCAGGGCCTCATCCTCCTCACATGCGGGATCTAGATGCTGCTCATAGAACACATCAAGCACTCCCTGCGCCGACGCCGACGAGCCAATAATCGCCTTCGCTAGCGTGAGATCGGCCGCCGTCATCGTCGTCTTGTTCAAATATCTCCGTGCCCGCGGAAGCACGGCCTTCGGCAGATAGACCATCAATGCGTGCGCGACGTTTTCCTCGTGGAAACGTGAGGGCCGCATAAACACCACGACCTCACCGTCGCGTAGGACCGACCTGGCCTGTTCAACATCGCTCCACTTGATCTTCAGCCTGCCGCCGATGACTCCCGGAGGCACCTGCTTAGCGAGGCTTCGGGCGCGCGCGTTGACGTGCCCCTGAACACGGAGCGCCACTGCCGTCCTGTCGCCCCGATGAACGATACGTGCCAGCAATGACCAGAGCCATCCGGCGACCGTCTGCGCCTTCTCTGGCATCAGAAGCACATAAGCAATGAGTACGACGAACACAAGCGGAATGCCAATGTTCGTGAGCAGGGAGGTCAGTTCAGCCCCTGTCACGAGAGCGCCCTCATGCAGTCGAGTCGCGCGCACGAGAATAAGATCTCATCGCCGCACTGCCGGGCGACGCCCAGGCCGACAGTGCGAACAGGCTCACCGCACGCGAAGCACACCAGGGTGCCGTCGTCATAGTCGTCTGCGACCCCCAGAGCTTCGAGTAGATGGCGTGCCTGATCTTCGTGGACGGCCGTGATGCTGGTCGTGTCCCGCACTTCGCTCATGTTAGACCTGGAGTGACCTGCTTCTGTCGCGTCTTCCGAGCGAGCGCGGACAAACACCGACAGAGTCCGATGTTTGCACTTCTGTTCGCACCCCGCCTCCCACAGCCCTCGTCACAAGACCCAGAAAGCACGAAACCCGCTCAACTGAGCGGGTTTCGTTGAGTAGCGGGGGCAGGATTCGAACCTGCGACCTTCGGGTTATGAGCCCGACGAGCTACCAGACTGCTCCACCCCGCGTCGCTCCACATGTTCTAGCAAAAACATCCGCCCGCCAAAAGCCCTGGGTGCTCAATCGCACGCTCCTTGCGCTCTCGTGTCTGCCACCTGCGCGTCGTGCAACAACCACAGTCTCGTGGATGCCCCCCGCGCGCGCGGGGGGCATCGCCCAAATCGACCAAAACCCATCCCCCCTCCCTGGCCTCTACGATCCTCCCCTTGCGCACGGCCGTAGTAGACATAGGCACCAACTCCACGCGCCTGCTCATCGCCGACGTGGATACACAGACCGGCGCCGTCAAAGAGCTGCACCGCGAATCGCAGGTGACTCGGCTCGGCGACAAAGTCGACGCCGGCGGCACCCTCTCCGACGAGGCCGTCAGGCGCGTGCAGGCCACGCTCACCGACTACCGCGCCACGATCGACCGCTACGCATGCGAGACCAACATGGCCGTACTCACCTCAGCCGTTCGCGATGCCGCCAACGGCGCTGAGTTCACCGAGCTCGTGCGCTCCGAATTCGGCCTGGACGCGAAGGTGCTCTCCGGCGAGGAAGAGGCGCAGCTGACGTTTCTCGGCGCGATGAGCGACCGCGACGCGAACGCCGCCGCCGAGCCGACGGTCGTGATCGACATCGGCGGCGGTTCGACCGAGTTCATCGTCGGGGCTGAGCACACCGCCTCCTTTCACGTGTCCGTTCAAGCCGGCGTGTTGCGCATGAGCGAGCGCCACATTCACAGCGATCCGCCCTCCCCCACAGAGCTGCAGGATCTGGCGGCCGACACGCGCCGGATCTTCCTCGACGGGCTCCCGAGCGAGCAGCGCCACAGCGTCAGGCGCGCCATTGCCGTTGCCGGCACCGCCACCTCCGCCGCCGCGATCGACCAGGAGCTCGATCCCTATGACCCCGAGCGCGTGCACGGCTACGACCTGCTGCTTGCCACCGTCGAGCTGTTGATCGCGCGCCTTGCAGACATGACCGAAAGCGCGCGCCGCGAAGTGGTCGGCTTGCATCCCGACCGAGCGCCGACGATCGTGGCCGGGATGATCTTGCTGGAGGAGGCGATGAAGGCATTCGAGCTCGATCACATCGAGGTGTCAGAGCACGACATCCTGCGCGGCGGCACTCTGCGCCTGGCTGGACTCGGCTGAAGCACGAAGACGGCGCGGTGCCGGCCCGCTCAGATGGCTCGGGAGGGGCGCCTGGACAGTCGTTGGAACGAACCTCCATCCATTAATCCGTTTTCTCTTCCCCGCCGAAGAAGACTTACCGGCAGTGGAGGCATGGGCTCTGCCGCGTTCCCCCACACCGGTCCATAGGCCCGAGCACCTGCCGAGCGATCGGCTATTCCGCTTGCGGCCAACCTACCGACCTCCGAGATGCGCACCCCTGCCATTGTCTCGAGGTCAAGCCCCTGAGGAAGCCGCCCACCCGGGCGGCTTCCTTGTGCAGACTCCTCCGCCCTTTGCCGAACCTGTGGCGTTTGAGCAGAAGCCGGCCCCATTCAAGAAGGCCAAAAACTCGCGACCCATGGCCACCAACCCACCCGGACGGGACTAGGCCAGGTTCGACTTGCGCGGGTAGGCGATGCTCGGGTCGGTGAGCACGTTCACCAGGGCCGGCCTGCCCGCCCCGAAGGCGCGCTCGAGCGCCGGGGCCACATCCTCGGGGCGCTCGACCAGCTCGCCGTAGCCTCCCAGCGCCTCGACCACCTGGTCATAGCGAGTTGCCGGGCGCAAATCCGCAGCCACCGAATAGCCATACAAAAACTCCATCGGGTGCTTCTCCAAAGCCCAGATGCCGTTGTTGCCCATCAAGCCGACGACGTTCACGCCGTGACGCGCGAGCGTGTCGAACTCCATTCCCGAGAAGCCAAAGGCGCCGTCGCCGAGCAGCAGGACGACCTGGCGCTCTGGGTGAGCCAGCTTTGCAGCGAGCGCATAGCCTGGACCCGTGCCCAGGCACCCGAACGGGCCCGGGTCTAGCCAGCAACCTGGGGCGTAGCTGTCGATCACGCGGCCCGCATAGGAGACGAAGTCGCCGCCGTCCCCGATGACGATGGCGTCGCGGTCGAGCACCTTTGCGAGCTCCGCGTAGAGCCGCATCGGGTGCAGCGGCGCGCGAGCATCGGACAGCTCCGTTTGCTCTGCGGACCGTCGCTCGGTCTCGGCGGCGCGCAGGTCGGCAAGCCACGTGGCGCTTTCAAGCGCATTGCCACCCGAGGCGGTGCGAAGGTCTTCGAGCGTCGATGCAAGATCGCCGTACAACTCGAAACGCGGCTCGCGTGGATGGGCGCGCTGCGGCTCGGCCACGTCGATCGCGACGATCGCCGTGTCCTCTCCGAAAGAGCTGCCGAAGCCTAGGCGGAAGTCCATCGGCACGCCGATCACCAGCGCCACATCTGCGCCTTTCAACGCCTGTGAGCGGGTGCGCGAGAAGAACAGCTCGTGGTCAGCCGGCACACAGCCACGGGCCAGGCCGTTGAGGAACACCGGGACTCGCAACGTCTCGGCCAGCTCGAGCAATGCTTGCTCGCCGTGCCCCCAGTACAAGTCGGTGCCCGCCATCACGACCGGCCGCTCCGCCTCTGCCAGTAAACGCGCGGCTCGCTCGACCGACTGAGCGTCTGCTCTTTGCGGGCCGTTTGCCGCGCGCGCGGGCGGGGCATCGTCTTCCCTGGCGCTCATGAACACGTAGTCCAGCGGGAAGTCCAAGAACGTCGGGCCGCCATGCGGGGCAACCGCGCTCGCGAGCGCTTCGTCCACCAAGCCCGGAATCTCCGTGGTGCTACCTGCCGTCGTGGCGAGCTTGCACAGCGGGCGCACGAACGGGACGTGGTCGATCTCCTGCAGGGAGCCCTGCCCCCAGCGCATCGCGGGTGCTCGTCCGCCCAGCACGAGCATCGGCGAGTGGTTGGCCTGGGCGCTTGCCATCGCGCTCATCCCGTTTGTCACGCCTGGCCCGGCCGTCAGCGCGCAGACTCCCGGCTCGCGCGTGACCTTCGCCCAACCCTCCGCAGCAAACGCCGCCGTCTGCTCGTGGCGGACATCGACGATCTCGATGCCCTCCTCGCGACAGCCGTCGTAGATCGAGAACAGGTGGCCACCGGAGAGCGTGAACAGCTTGCTCACGCCATGCGCCTTCAGGCGGCGCGCGATCAGGCGCCCGCCGTGCAGCTCCTGGGCCTGATCGGCGCTCTCCTGTGTGCTCTGACTGGACATCAGCTCCGCGACTTTACCCGAGGGAGGTCCCCCGGGCGTGCGGCGAGCATCGTTCCCTTGGCGCGACCGTCGGCTGACGTCGATGGGGATTGCTTCGTTCCAGCGTCGGTTGGACGGCCTCGCCCACGTCAGCTCGGCGGGACGCTGGTCTTCGCCCTGAGGGGCGTGCCGGGGATTCACAGCAAGCCAATACCACGACCGATATACGCATGCCCGGGGTGGGACTCGAACCCACACGCCCTTGCGGACTATCGATTTTAAGTCGACGGCGTCTTCCAATTCCGCCACCCGGGCGCGTCTTGGCACTCTAGTCCAGAGGATGTCTTGCATGTCCAGTGTGGAGCACAGATAAACGCTCTGCACCCGCCGCCGCGTGCGTCCGCTGCGTTTATCTGGCCTTGCAGGTGGGCAGCGATACTTCAGAAAGACCGCAACTACTTTCCGCTAGCGTGTATTCAGGTACAGAACAGCGAAAGGACCGCCGTGGAGGTCTCAGCACTGAAAGCCCCAGCAACGCCCGGCCTGAGGAGTCCCTCGGCCCTGTTGCGGCTGCAGTCCGACGAGCGCCTGATCGCGCTGATCCGTCGCGGGCAGCATGCGGCCTTCGAGACCCTGTTCTCACGCTATCAATCGCGTCTGCTTGCCTTCTGCCGGCACATGCTCGGCTCCAAGGAGGACGCCGAAGATGTCCTGCAGGAGGTGTTCGCGGCCGCCTTCAACGCGATCCTCGCCGACGAGCGCGAGATCAACGTGCGTCCCTGGCTGTATCGGATCGCTCGCAACCGCTCGCTCAACCACCTGCGCAAGGCCTCCGCGATCGGCGTGGACTCGATGGACGTGCATTTCGCCGAGAATGGCGTGTCGACAGCCGACAAGGTCATGCGCCGCGAGAGCTTCCGTCAGCTGATCGGCGATGTGCAAGAGCTTCCCGAGACCCAGCGCACCGCGCTTTTGCTGCGCGAGATCGACGCGCTTTCCTACGAGCAGATCTCAGACGCGATGGAGACGACCGTCCCGGCGGTCAAGTCGCTGCTGGTACGCGCGCGCATCTCGCTTGCCGAGGCCGCCGAGGCGCGCAAGCTGACTTGCGAGGAGGCCCGCATGGAGCTTGGCGAAGTTGCTGAGGGCCTCGTCAAGTCGAGTCCCGCGGTACGCCGCCACGTGCGCGACTGCGAGCGCTGCCGGGCATTTCGCAAGCAGCTGAAGGACAACAACGTGGCGCTCGCAGCGATCATGCCCGTCGGGCCGCTGCTGATGCTCAAGAAGCTTGTGCTCACAAAGCTGGGGTCAACCGCCGGCGCCGGGGGGGCCCATGCGGCCGGCGCCGGGGGAGCTGGTGCAGCTGCCGCCGGCGCTGGAGCGGCCGGCGGAGCCAGCGCAACCGGCAGCTTCGTCACGGCAGGCGTCGGCGCTCTGGCGACCAAGGCAGCGGCGGGCCTGGCTGTCGCGGCGATCGTGACGGCCGGAACGGTGGCCGCAGACCACGGCACTCCCACTTCCCGGCGCCACCATCACGCGCTTGCCGGCGCGGCCGCGCTGCCCGTTGCCCATTCAAGCGAACCGGTCATCACGCACTCGAGCGCTCAGCCTGTGACGGTCTCCGCATCCGCCCCGGTCTTGCATCGTGGCGCTGGCATTGCGCGGCGCCATCATGCCAAGAAGCCGAAGTCCCCGGGCGATGCCGCGCCGAGGAACGTGTCCGCGGTCCTTCCCGCTTCGACGGTTGCCACTCCCACCACCGCGCCGCCCGTCGCCAAGCCCCTGCCGCCGGTGACCGAGGTGACGACCGACTCCACCCAGCTGCCTAGCACGCAGGCGCCAAGCACCACCGCTCCCGCCACGACTGACACGCCGACCGAAACGACTTCTACCGCACCTCCCGCCGGCGTCGAAGAAACCGCGACCACGCCGACGCCCCCTACGAGCGTGCCGACGACACCCACGTCCCCGCCGGCGCCCGCGGAAGAACCGAGTGCCACCACGACGGCTCCGAGCGTCGTGGGCAATACTCCTCAGCCGGTGACGCAGACCCCGCCGGACTCGCTGCCCACAGATACCGCCGCCGAATAGCTCCCGGCATCTGAGACTTCGCCTCCCGCTCTCCCCTACACCGGGTTGCTGTGGCACTCCCAGCCGCCAAGGAGACCCGGATGACCGGCGTCCTCATCGGGTCAGCTGAAGTCCTCTCCCGCCAGACAAACCCCTGCGAGGAGCGTCCGGCCTACACCTCGCCTGGCAACTCCTCTGGCTCACCGCCTTGGCTCTATCCGAACGCGAACGTCTTCAGCGGCGTTTCGAGCACGCCCGAGCTTGCCACTGGCTTTGAGACCGTTGCCGGTTGGCTGCTGAGCATCTCAACGACCACTCCCTCGCTTGCGCCATGGTGCGGCGGGATCAAGATCACGTCGCGTCCGTAGAGCTTTTGTCCGTCCAGAAGCGTGCTGTAGAGCACCTGATACCCGGCCAGCGTCGAGCTGATGCGGGTCTTGCCCTCGCCTTCCAGCCTGAAGGCGTGAAAGCGTGTCGCCAGCTCGCGCGTGTAGGCGGCGGCGGCCAGCGGCAGCTCGCCCGTGACACTGCCGCGATACTTACCGATCGCCAATGGCGCCACGGCGTAGGAGTCCTCGAGCCTTTCCCCGGAGCTGCGTGCGACCTTCACGAAGCCGCCCGGGTTTGCCACTGTCTTGTAGAGGCCTCTGTATTCGAAGCTGAACGGCACGGCGCCACCGTGCGAATAGGAGGCATTGAGCAGGTTCAGCACGAGCGCGACCATCAGCGCGAGCAGGCCGACCCCTGCAACCATCGCAAGCGCGCGCACGGCCGGGGCCGCCGAGCGCCAGCGCGGCTCGAGCAATCTCCCCAGCGTGGGGCCGTATTGGGGCTTCAACGGGATCGAGGCCATGGCTCTACTCGCCGATCGAGAAGAGCGACTCGAGGTCGTGCTTGGAGAACGCGGCGAATGCGACCATCGTCTGCGTGCGCACGACGCCTGAGAGCTGACCGACCCGGTCGGTGACGACATCCGCCAACTGCTCATGGTCGGGGACGCGCACGATCGCGACGAAATCCCATTGGCCGGTCACCGAATACGCCTCGGCGACTCCCTCGATGTCTGCCAGCTCGCCGCCGAGCGTCGACAGCGCGTCACGCTCCGCTTCGATCAGGACGACTGCATGGGTCATCGCCACGGTCTCGCCCTGCCTCCTTGACGGATGTCGCGATCGCGAATCCGCTTGGCGCGGTTCGATCGCACGCCGGCGAGCTCTACCCCCCTGCGCGTCTCAACCCTCATGACGAATGCGTATCTCCTGGCGCCAGCACGATCACCTCTGAGGAGCCCGCAGCCTCGACGTCCGCCTTGAACGCCTGCGCGTCGGTCTCGATCGGCGGGAACGTGTCGTAGTGACACGGGATCACCTGCTTGGCGCCGATCATTCCCGCCGCCTCGACCGCGTCGTGACGATCCATCGTGTAGTGGCCGCCGATGCACATCAGCGCCACGTCGATCTCACCCGCCTGCTTGGAGATCAGCGCGAGGTCGGAGAACAGAGCCGTGTCTCCCAGGTGGTAGATCGTCTTGCCGGCGAATCTCACGATCAGTCCCGCCGGGGTGTTGACCGTGCCCTTTGGGGTCGTAGAGGTGTGCCAGGCCGGAACCAGCTTGGCCGAAACCCCCGAAAGCTCGACCGTGCCGCCGATGTTCGGGTCGTGCACGTTCTCTAGGCACTCCTCGCCCAGCTCGTTTGCGATCTCCACGATTGCCACCACATGCGCGTTCGTGCGCTTGGCGATCGCGACGGTGTCGCCGATGTGATCGGCGTGACCGTGGGTCAGCAGGATCGCGTCGGGACTCAGGCCCTCGGCCGCGACCGCCGCCTTGGGATTGCCCGTCAGGAACGGGTCGATCAGCACCGAGCGCTCGCCGTCTGAGAGCTCGAAGGCCGCGTGGCCGAGAAAGCGGATCTGCATGGTCAGTGCTCCTCTGTCGATGATTGGTCTTTTGGCGATACCACTCCGCTGGACGCCGCGCCACCTGTGGTGGCTACCCGGCTTGGCTCTCCGCCCACCGGATCCTCAACGACCGGCTCGCTCGCTGCGGCAAGCTCATGCGCCAACTCAAAGCCTACGGCGACACCTACGAACATGCCGAGCCTGGTTTGCTCGGCGACCAGCGTGCTGAGCGCACGGGCGCACTCCTGCTCGTCTTGCTCTCGCGCTATGCGGCGGACCTCGGCATTGTGCACCTCTCCGAACCAGCCGCCTTCGCTGAGCGCCTCGGCGAGTATCCGCTGGAGAGCTGGTGCCGCGTGCACGACAACGTCCTGTGCATGCGCGAGCCGTCCGGGTTCGACCAGCGCCTCGAGCGCTGTGTCAACTTCGGCAGCCGTATAGGAACGGTCGGGCAAAGCCACCCCATCATAGGGGCCGCCAGAGCTCAAACCGTCCTCGCGCGACTCAACCCGAAGCCGACCGTCAGGCCGAGCACCGCACCGGTTACTCCCGCCAGCCAGCTGACCTCCGGGCGGGCGTAGGGCATCGCCAGCAGCACCGCCGCGATCGCAGCCGTCGCGAGCAGGTCTCCCTCGTAGTACTCGCCGGCTCGCGCAGAGAGGAGCTTGGGCGCTGCCCATGCGCACAGCAGCGCGAGCGCGCCCGCATTTGCGCCGCTGAGAATCGGAAACGTGTACGCCGCCTCGGCGGCCAGGCCGCCGGTGACGCCGGCCAAGAAGAACAATATGAGCACTACCAGCGGCCCGTGGCGACGCTCGATCAGCGTGCCGAAGACGGCTAGGCATAGCAGTGTGGCGAACATGCACATGCCGGCGGAGAAGCCGCTGCCATAGACGAACTGGCTGCTCAGCAACCGCCACCACTCGCCGTTCAGCGGACCTATGATCACGAGTTTGCCGAGGTTCACGTAGGCGCCCTGAGAGGCGATCCATACGCCACAGCTGGCAGCTACCAGCGCGATCGTGGCGTATGGCGAGGCGTCGACGCGCAGGCCGGCGATCTCGCCGGTGCGCAGGCGACCGAGCGAAGCCCGGCGCAGAGGGCTTTTGCCTGGCTCGCGTAGACGATCGCGCGGCAGCTTCGGCGCCCTACGTCGCAGCCTGTGCCCGCAATAAGGGCACTCTGTGACGTACGGGCTGACCTCCGAGCCGCACTTCTTGCAGACCACGAAAAGATCGGCGCCTGAGGGCATCGGTCCATTCTAAGGGCGTGTCTCGCCTGGCCTTCCCGGCTGCGGGCCGTTGGGTCCTATCTGGAGGAGGATACGGCCACCAGATAGCTCGCGCGGGTGCGCGGCGCCTGCTCGCTGCCGCATGCCCGTGCACCCGCCGGCTGCTGCCCACCGCGCCGGCCGCTAGCCGCAGCGCGGCTGCGGCGATAGAGTTCTGCGATCCCTCGCCCGCAACCCGAGAGCCCAGCGCGGGTCCCGGCGAGGCGGTACAAGCGACAGCCAAAGGAAACCGATCGATGCAACTCGGCTACGAGAAGAAGCTCTACATCCTCGCGTTCGACCACCGAGGCTCATTCCAGAAGAAGTTCTTCGGGATCGAGGGCGATCCCGACCCCGAGCAGACCGCGATGATCGCCGACGCCAAGCACCTGATCTTCGAGGGCCTGCAGCGGGCCGTCGCCTCGGGGGCGGACGCCTCTGTGACGGGCGTGCTTGTCGACGAGCAGTTCGGAGGCTCGGTCCCCGAGGAAGCACGCGCCCAGGGGTTGAAGCTCGCAATGCCCGCCGAGCGCTCCGGCCAGAACATGTTCGACTTCCAGTACGGCGATGAGTTCGGTGAGCACATCGAACGCTTCGACCCGGATTTCACGAAGGTGCTCGTGCGCTACAACCCGGAGGGCAACTCCGAGGAAAACGCCGAGCAGCTGGGCAAGCTGAAGCGCCTGTCCGACTGGCTGCATTCAAAGCAGCGCAAGTTCCTCTTCGAGCTGCTCGTGCCGGCCGAGGAGGCCCAGTTGCAGGCCGTAGGTGGCAGCACCGATCGCTATGACGCGGAGCTGCGACCCGAGCTGATGCGAGGCGCCATCGCCGCGATCCAGGATGCGGGCATCGAGGTCGACATCTGGAAGATCGAGGGCGTCGACGAGCGCTCGGACTGCGAGATGCTCGTCAAGCAGGCTCGCAGCGGCGGGCGCGACGGCGTCGTGTGCGTCGTGCTCGGGCGCGGTGCTGACGACGCCAAGGTCGACCACTGGCTCGAGCAGGCCGCTCCTGTGGATGGCTTCATCGGGTTCGCCATCGGGCGCTCGATCTGGTGGAACCCGCTGAAGCAATATGTCGACGGCAAGATCGAACGCTCCGAGGGCGCTCGCCAGATCGCCGAGAACTATTTGCGCTTCGTGAAGGTCTACGAGCGAGCACGGGGCAAGACAGCCGTTGCCTAGGGCGAGGCTCAAGACCGCTAGAGAGAGTGGCCGACTTGTGGGCCTTATCCAACCTTGCCGGAGCCTGCCGCGATGAAGATGAGGCAGTCGCTCACCGAGATCGAGCGGGCCTTCGCCCGTGAGATCTCGATGGAGCGCCATCGTCGGGCGTCACTGCGGCGCACCGCCGAGCAGCGTGCGATCAAACGCGAGGTGGACCGCCGGCACAAACGCGGCTCGGTCCGCTTCGTCCTGCTAGTGCTGACGCTGATGCTGACCGCGGCCGTTGTGACCGTGATCATGTTCCGCACGCTTTACTTGCTGCTCGGCTAGGAAGACTCGCCCAGCTTGTCCAGCGCGTCGTCCACCTCTGTGCGGACGGTCTCGCTCGAAGGGCTGGCCTCTTCGCCGCCTTCGCGCTGGATCTCTACGTAGATCTCGGTCCTGAATACCGGGATGTCATGCGGCGCGTGGATGCCGATACGCACCTTCTCTCCGACCACCGAGAGCACCGAAACCTCGATGTCATCGCCGATCATGATGCTCTGGTTGGGCTTGCGCGTCAGAACCAGCATCGGTTGCACCCTTCTAGTTGGCCATGGACGTAGGGCGCGATCGCCCCCGGCCCCGCCCTATCGGCAAGCATAGTCATCCGTTCCACTGAACGCGCGCGGGGGGCTTAAATGTTCGATCCCGAGCTTTGGAAGATCATGTGAGCCTCTGGCGGCTGCGCTCGGGCGAGCGTAATTGGGACGTTCGACGCGAGCCGGCCGAGCATGCGCTAGTCTCCCGGGCCGTTCATGGCTAGACGATCACTGCGCCCGCACCTAAACCAGATTCGAAGCTGGGTCCGACAAGGTCGTACTGACGCTTGGGTGGCCCATCAGCTCGAGGTCACCGTTCAGGAGATCGAGCAATTCAAGCGCCAGAACGACCTGCTCGGCGATGACAGTCCGTCCGACGGCGCCCAGACGGCCGTTGCCTATCCCGAGGAGATCGACCTGCGTGCCGAGGACGACGAGTTGATCGCGGCCGAACTCGAGGCCGCGATGGAGGCTGAGCGTGAGAAGGCCGAGGCTGAAGCCGCCACTAAAGCCGACGATGACGGCGATGGCGAGGACAGCGAGCCGGCGAGCCCGCGACGCAGGCGCAGCCGCCGAGGACGCAAGTCCTCGCGCGACTCTGGGCCGCTCGAGGGTACCTTCGATCACGGCGAAGAGGGCTACGGGCTGTGGCTCGATCCCGCGATCCAGGACAACCCGACTTACGCTGAGCACTGGGCCGGGCATCGTCCGGTCGAGGTCACGGTCGAAGAGGAGCGCATAGTCATCCGCCGCACCGGCTCAGACGACTAGGACGTCTGCTGGGCGGCGCGATATTGCGTCCTCGCTCGCTTGTGTGCAGAGCACACGGCGCTCGCTGCGTCCTTGTCTTGCTTGCTCATCGAACGTCCTAGATGCCCGGGGTTCGGACGACGCTTAGCTCTCCGTCGGGAGCAGACGCCCGCCGGCATAGTCGACCGCCTCGCGCAGGTAGCGTGCGAAAGCCGCGTCAACAACGGTCCGCGAATCCCATGCCCAAGGGTCCTCAGGGGCTATTTCCATCGCAAGCTGCAGGCACCATGAGGTGCCCTTGCCGTAGAGCTCGGCCAGTTCCTCTGCGGAGAAGCGCCCGCCGAGGCGTTTGCGCAGCTCGACCACGAGCGTGTCTGCGATGCGCTGCAGCAAGTGCGACTGCTCAGGGCTCGCTCGCGAGAGGCGCCGCTCGCCCTCTCTCCACTGGTTGATTGCGTTCTCGAAGCCGGACACGAGGGCGAGGCTAGCAGCGACACTCCAAACGCATATACGGTCCCCGACGTCCCCGCGCTCCCCCGATGCTTGGCGAGGCCAGAATGGATTCCCCGCTACCGCGAGCCACGACACTGCCCAAAACTCGCATCCCGAAAGCCACCCCCTTGCAAAGACACAAGTGAGTTTCAGGAACCTGAGTAACTGGTTCGGTGTTCAAAAATGCTGGAATTTCGGGACCCAAGCGATTTTGGTTCCCGGCAAGCCGCTCACGATGTAAGTCAGTTCCCCGGCAAGCCGCTCACGATGTAAGCCTGCTCCCCCGGGTGGATCATGCCCAGCCGCCTCGCCTCGGCCTGCACGGTGCCTGGACTCGAGAGCAGCGCGTGTTGCTGCTGTAGAGCCCTGTGCTGGCGCTCGAGCACGTTGGCCTGGGCATCGTCGCGCTTTGACTCGCCCCAGACGGAGAACAGCCGCACGCCCGCGCTCAGGTAGAGATAGACGATCGCCATCATCACGCCCAGCATCGCGATACGTCCCACCCGATCCCAGCGCACGCGCGGCACAGACCTGGAGGACGTGTGGCGAGCGCGCGGCGCTCTCGAGGCGGAAGCGGAGGCAGTGGTCATATGGTCGCATTCGCGCCCACATGCGTTCCTCCTGCATGTTCAGCTGCGAAACACCGAGCGTCCTGGAAACTGGGCGTCTCCTCCCAGCTGCTCCTCGATACGCAACAGCTGGTTGTACTTGGCTACCCTGTCCGAGCGCGACGGTGCGCCCGCCTTTATCTGACCACAGCCTGTGGCCACGGCCAGATCGGCGATCGTTACGTCCTCGGTCTCACCGGAGCGATGGCTCATCACCGCGGTGTAGCCGGCCTCGCGCGCCATCGCGATCGCCGCGAAGGTCTCGGTGAGCGTGCCGATCTGGTTGACCTTGATCAAAATCGAGTTCGCGACGCCAAGCTCGATGCCGCGTGCCAGCCGGTCGGTGTTGGTGACGAACAGGTCGTCGCCCACGAGCTGGACACTCCCACCAAGGCGCTCGGTGAGCGCCTTCCAGCCATCCCAGTCCTGCTCATCCATGCCGTCCTCTAGCGAGATGATCGGATAGCGTGCTGCCAGGTCCGCCCAATAGCCGGCCAGCTCTATCGCGCTGAGCGTGCGACCCTCGTGCTCGAGCACGTAGGCGCCGTCCGCGAACAGCTCGCTGGTCGCAGGGTCGAGCGCGATCGCTACATCGGCGCCCGGCTCATATCCTGCGGCCTCGATGGCCGCGACCAGCATCTGAAGCGCCTCCTCATTGGAGCCGAGATCGGGAGCGAAGCCTCCCTCGTCTCCGCCGGCAGTGGACATGCCGCGCTCGTGCAGCGTGCGCTTGAGCGCGTGAAAAACCTCCGCGCCGATGCGCAGGCATTCCGAGAAGCTCGAGGCGCCGCACGGGACGATCATGAACTCTTGGAAGTCCACCTTGTTATCGGCATGGGCGCCGCCGTTGAGCACGTTCATCATCGGCACGGGCAGCACATGGGCAGTTTCCCCGCCGAGATAGCGCCATAGCGGGAGCCCCTCCTCGGCGGCCTGGGCATGCGCGGCCGCGAGCGAGACGCCCAGGATCGCGTTGGCGCCGAGACGCGACTTGGTGGGAGTCCCGTCGAGCGCGATCAGCGCCTCGTCCAATGCCGCCTGATCGGCGGCATCCATCCCGGCCACCGCATCGGCTATCTCGCCGTCCACATTTGCCACTGCGCGCGTGACGCCCTTGCCCTGCCAGCGCTCGCCGCCGTCGCGTAGCTCAGTTGCCTCGAACTCACCGGTGGAGGCTCCCGAGGGCACGGCGGCGCGACCGTGGGCACCCGAGCGCAACACAACTTCGGCCTCCACGGTTGGGTTGCCCCGACTGTCGAGGATCTGACGGGCATGGACTCTCTCGATCTGGCTCATTGCTCTCCTTGGGGTCCCAACTTCTGTGGTCCTGTCTCCTGAGTTTCGACGCTCTCGCGAAATCGCTGTGCCGCCGCACGCAGAGCCAGCTCTGGATCGACGTGCGCCGCGCGCGCCTCGTCGACGAGCGCAAACAGGCGCTCGCCGATTGCCTCGAAGGATTGCCGATCCGCGTCCCCGGCGTCTGGCGCCCGGCTGCTGCATGCAGATGTCCCAAGGACTCGATCGCCGCCGAGTTGATCTCCGATCGCATGAGCACCGTCGGTGGCTCCAGGCGTCGCTCGAGCCTCATCCGAGGGCCACGCGGAGAGATTCAATCCTGCCGTGGCCACTCTGCGCTGCAGCTTGCGTGCGTATAGCAACGCCGGGAGGTTCTCCGGCACCTCGCCGAACACGCCAGGCTCGCGACCGGGTTCCTCGGCCTTGATCGCATCCCAGTTGCGCAACACCTCTCCGGCGTCCGCGACCTGCGTGTCGCTGAAGACGTGCGGGTGGCGACGGATCAGCTTCTGCCGGCAATGCTCGGCCACCTGCGCGAGGTCGCCGACGCCCCGCTCCTCCAAGAGCAGCGAGAGAAACATCACCTGGAAGAGCACGTCTCCCAGCTCGTCGAGCAGCTTGGCGTCATCGCCCTGATGCGCGGCGTCGGCAAGCTCGTAGGCCTCCTCGACCGTGTGTGGCACGATCGAGCGCTCGTCCTGCTCGCGATCCCATGGGCACTCGCGGCGCAGCAGGTGCGTCAGCTCGTCGAGCGCGAGTAGCGACTGTGAGGGATCTGAGGGTTCTGGCGCTACGGCGTGGCCGTCGTGGTACCGGTGGACGTCTTTGGCGCTTTGTAGGACTTGCAGTCCTGCACCGAGTATTCGTTGCGGCATTCGGTGCGCGCCGTCCACTTCTTGCGGAAGTTCTTGACGAATTCGCTGACCGCCTTCTGCTGCTTTTCGGCGGTGATCTGTTGCTTGATCGTGGACTGCACGCCCGAGAGCGCCTGCTGGCTGCCCGGGATCACCTTTGTGACTTCATAGATGTAGTAGCCAAACGGCGTCTTGATCGGACCACCCAGCACTTTCACCTTTGCGCTGAAGACGGCTTCATCAAGCGCCTTCTCCTCTTGGCCCTTGACTACACCGGGGAGCGATCCGCCGGCTGCCTTGCTGACCGGGTCGATCGAGTCCGCCTTGGCGACGCTCGCGAAGCTCTTGCCCGATTCGATTTCTTTCTTGGCCTTTTCAGCCTGCGCCTGGGTCTTGGTCAAGATGATCAAGATGTTGCGCTTTTCGGGCTGCCCGTACTGAGTTTTGTGCTGTTCGTAGTAGGCCTTGATTTCCTTTTCGGTGGGCTTCGCGCCTGCTTCCTTGCTGATCTTCTGCTGTAGCTTGGTCGAGAGCAGATCGAGCTTCACCCGCAACAGCACGTCAGAGACGGTGTAGCCAGTGCTGGTCAGGAACTTCTGAAAAGCCGCTTCGGTCGGGAACTGCTGGCCCTTGATCTGGTTGAACTGCTTCTTCACTTCCGCGTCAGAGACCTTGACACCACGTTCGGCCGCTTCGGAGAGCACCCAGTTGGCGGAGATCAGATAACCCAGCACCGACTGCTTGAGCGATGTGTACTGCTGTTCGCACTGGGTCTTCAGCTCCGCGGCCGTCGGCTTCTTCTGACCCTTGGCGGGCTTGGGCGCTGTCGCTTCGAGGTGTGCGATGCAATTTGTGTAGCTGGGTGGGTCGGGGACCGGGACTTTGGGGGTCGCCGCACCGGTCGTGGTCGAGGCCGAGCTTGCGTTGGCAGCGACGGTCATCCAGTGGTTGAACGTGGAGACCGTGATCGGCGTGCCGTTGACATTGGCAACGGCATTGCCGGGCACGCCGCTGCTTCCGCATGCGGTGAGCGCCACCCCTGTAGACAAAACGGCGCCGAGCGCCGCAAGTTGACCCGTTAGTTTGGACACGACGCGGGCACTCTAGCGGAAACAACCCAAGCTGTGCTTAACGAGTTCCTTAAAGATGCCTAAGCGACCTCGCGAGTGATCGCTAAGCGGCCTCGCGAGTGATCGCCAGCAGCACGTCGGCGGCACGCACAACCGTCGGGAAACGCTCCTCCCCCTCCTTGGGGACTCGCATCGAGACCTGTGAGCGTCCGGCTTCATACATCGCCTCGGGCAGTTCCTGGCGCAGACGCTTGGCCCGCACCGAGTCGAGCTCGATCGGCGTCACCGCGAGCCTGTCGCCACGAAAGCTGACAGTCTGCGCGCCGGCCTGACCGAACTTGATGCGGGCGCGCTGCAGCGCCAGCAGGTTGGCGAGCGGCTCTGGCACCGGGCCGAATCGATCCTCGAGCTCCTCGCGCAGACGTTCGACGTCCGCAACCTCCAAAGCCGAGGCGACGCGCCTGTGCACCTCGATCTTGGCCTGCTCGTATGGGACGTAGTCGGCCGGGACGTAGGCGTTGACGTTTATGTCGAGACGCACAGGCTCGGGGAGCTCCTGGCCTGGCTCGCCCTCGGCCGGGTGGGTGGGATCCGATTCCCGCACCGCTTCGTCGAGCATCTGCATATACAGCTCGAAGCCGAGCGCAGCGACGTGGCCGGACTGCTCGTCGCCGAGCAGGTTGCCGGCGCCGCGGATCTCGAGGTCGCGCATCGCCACCTTGAAGCCCGCGCCGAGCTCGGTGTAGTCCGAGAGCGCGGAGAGCCGCTGTGCCGCTTCTGGCGTGAGCGCAGCGGCAGAGTCATAAAGCAGGTAGCCGTAGGCCCGCTCACGGCTACGCCCGACGCGCCCGCGGATCTGGTAGAGCTGAGCCAGGCCGAACTTGTCGGCGTGCTCCACGATCAGAGTATTTGCCTGCGGGATGTCGATGCCTGACTCGATGATCGACGTGCAGACGAGCACATCGGCGCCGCCTTGCAGGTAGTCCATCATCACGGCCTCCAGTTCCCCCTCGCCCATCTGACCGTGAGCCACGACGAAGCGTACGCCCGGACATAGTGCCCGTAGGCGCTCGGCCGTCTCCTCGATCGACTCGACCCGGTTGTGCATGAAGAAGGCCTGTCCTTTGCGCTCGTGCTCGCGCAGGATCGCGCGCTTGACGAGCTCCTCCTCGTACTCGCCGACGTAGGTCTTTACTGGTCGACGTCCTTCGGGCGGCGTCTCGATCACCGAGATCTCGCGCAGGCCGGCGAGGGACATTTGCAAAGTGCGCGGGATCGGAGTGGCGGACATCGAGATCACGTCCACCTTCAGCTTGAGCTGGCGCAACAGCTCCTTCTGCTTTACGCCGAAGCGCTGCTCCTCATCGACTATCAACAGGCCCAAGTCCTTGGCGCGCACATCGCGCGAGAGAACGCGGTGCGTGCCGATCAGGATGTCAACGGCGCCGCTCGAGAACCCGGCGAGTGCGGCCTTCTGCTCCGCTGCGCTGCGAAAGCGCGAGACGTGCTCGACCGTGAAGGGGTAGTCGGCCAGGCGCTCGGAGAAAGTGCCGTAGTGCTGTTGGGCGAGGATCGTGGTCGGCACCAGCATCAGCACCTGCTTGCCGTCGCCTGCGGCCTTGAAAGCGGCGCGCAGGGCCACCTCGGTCTTGCCGTAGCCGACGTCGACGCAGACGAGCCTGTCCATCGGGCGTGGGGCTTCCATGTCGGCCTTGACCAGTTCGATCGCCTCCAGCTGGTCGGCGGTCTCGGTGTAGGGGAAGCGCTCCTCGAACTCGCGTTGCCAGTCGGTGTCGGACTCGAAGGCGTGCCCGGCGCGACGGCGGCGCTCGGCATAGAGGCTGAGCAGCTCGCCCGCGAGCTCCTGGGCGGCGCGACGCGCTCGCGCCTTCATCGCCTCCCAACGGGTGCCCCCGAGCTTCGACAGTGGCGGCCCCCCTTCCCCGCCGGCCCCCACGTAGCGGGAAATCTTGGCGAGCTGGTCGGTGGGGACGAAGACCTTGTCGTCGCCTTGGTATTCGAGATAGAGATAGTCGCGCGTGACCTCGGCGACCGTGCGCGTCTCAAAGCCTGCAAAACGGGCGATGCCGTGGTCCTCGTGGACGACGATGTCGCCTGTGCGAAGCTCGGTGAAGGAGCGCAGCGCACCACGGCGCGTTGGACCACCGCCTACACCATCAGCGCCTGAGCCACCGGGACGCTCCGCGCGACGTCGGCGCAGCAGCCGGTGCTCTGGGAAGACCGCCAGCTTCAGCGCCGGAGCAACGAAGCCCTCGCGCAGCGACGCGGCAGCGAAGCGCAGAGAAGGCTCGAGTGGGGCGCGAGTCACGTCCACCTCGGCGTCGAGCCAGTCGGCCTTCATGCGACCGAGGTTGTAGGCGGCGCGCTCGCCTTCACCCCTGCGGGGGAAGGCGACGACGGTGCGATAGCCCGAGCGAACGAGCTTCTCTAGCTCCGGCTCGGCTTCGGCCAGCGAACGTGCGGCTGTGTCGGCAGCCGATGCGCGCAACTCGATCTCCTGACCGCTCGAGATCGAGGACAGCCAGATCTTCGTGCGTGTAGCCAAACCGGATTGCACCTCCTCTGGGCTCACGTACAAGTGGTGGGCATCCTCGTCCGCAAAAGCCGCGCAGACGTCGGTCCAGTGATCGGTGAGGGCCGGCGCCAGCTCCTCCTCGGCGGCCACGATCACCTGCGTGTCCCACGCCGCACCATCCAGGGCGCCTTTGCCCGAACGCTCCTTGCCAGAACCCTCCCCGCCAGAACCCTCGCTGCCCGAACGCTCCTTGCCAGAACCCTCGCTGCCCGAACCCGAGCCGCCGTTTTCCCGCATTCCGGAACCTGCCCCGTCGATCAGCTCGAGCAGCGCCCCGAAGCGCTCGACTGGCAGCAGCTCCGCGATATCCGGCCGACCCTCTGCTGCATCGCCCTCGCTCGAACTGAACGCGCCCGTGGCGGCGGCGATCTCGGCCAGCTCGCGATGCTCGGGCGCAAGCTCGGCCGCCGGGGCGATCTCCACCTCTGCGACGTCGCCTAGCGAGCGTTGCGTGAACGTCGAGAACCAGCGCAGCGATTCGATCTCGATGTCGAACATGTCGACGCGTACGGCGTGCTCCTCGGTGGCCGGGAAGACGTCGAGCAGTCCGCCACGCATCGCGAACTGGCCACGCTCCTGAACCTGGTCGACTCGCTCATAGCCGGCGCCCACCAGCTCGGCGGCGCACTCGTCGAGGTCGAGCAGCTCACCGACGCGCAGTGTGAACGAGCGTGGACGCAGCTCCGGGTCGGGGACCTTCTCTGAGAGCGCCACGGCAGAAACGACGACCACGGGCGCATCCGCGTCGCTCCCAGGCGACAGCAAGGCGTCAAGCGCCGCGACTCGCAGACCGACGAGGTGCGGGGGCGGGGTCAGATGTGACTCATAGGCCACGCCACGAGACGGATAGAAGCGCACGCGCCGCGGCGCGAGCCAGGCACGTAGGTCTCCCGCCAGATCGCGGGCGGCACGATCGTCACCTACCACTACGAGCGTCGGACGCGCAGCGTCTCGGTCGGCAAGCGCGGCGATCGTGTATGGGCGCAACGAAGAAGACACGAACGCGTGCCCTCCCTCGCTTGCGAGTCGAGCAGCGCCTGCGTCCTGGGCGATAGCGCCGAGCAGCACGCGCAGTGCCACGGCCTCAGAGCCCTTCTGGTCGCGCCATACGCCGCCGAGCGCCGGCTGTGTGCAAATGGGCGTTCATCGGTTACTGCTCTTCACTTAGCACGATGTGCTCAACCGCCTGGCAGGCCTGGTCGATCAAGTCGCCGACTTCCTCAGGTGACTCGCGAAAGCGTCCGAGCACATAGGCGGAGACGACCTCTGGATCGGTGGATTTGGGTCGTCCGACGCCGACCCGCACGCGCAGGAAGTCAGCGCTGCCAAGCTCCCGCTTGAGCGACTTTAGGCCGTTGTGACCCGCGAGTCCGCCACCGAGACGTGTCCGAACATCGCCGAAGGGCAGGTCGATCTCGTCATGGACAACCAAGACGTGGCTAAGTGGTGCCTTCAACGAGCCACGTGCCGGGCCGACTGAACGTCCCACGTCGTTCATATAGGTCTGCGGCCAGAGCAAGGCGACGCGGTGCCCCCCCCGCGCGCGCGGGGCACCGGGTTTTGCAGGTATGTCCCCCCCTCGCGCTCCACCCAACTCGCCGTCGCCCGGGGCTCCAGCGCTTTCAGTCGGCGCCCATCCCTCCGCGATGCGACCACGAAAGCGGTCCTTCGGACGCGGGAAAGCCCATCGAGATGCCAACTCATCAGCCACCATGAAGCCGACGTTGTGGCGAGTGTCGGCGTGCTCGCGACCTGGATTGCCAAGCCCGACGATCAGCCAGTCAACTGGCGCCCCACCGCCAAAGGGGCGCAGAACTACTCCTCGGCGGAGGCGCCGCCGTCACCAGAGGCCGCCTCGTCTGCGCCGGACTCGCCGACGAGCTCTGTCTCGGATTCGAGCTCGGACTCCTCCTCGGTCTGTAGGCGAGGCGCCGAGACCGAGGCCACGGTCGTAGCCAGATCGTCGAGCAATGTGACGCCCTCAGGGAGGGAGATCGCCTCCAAGGCAACGGTGTCGCCGATGTTCAGCTCGCCAAGCTCGTGCACGATCGACTCGGGGATAGCCGTTGGAAGCGCTTCTATGTTCAGCTCGCGCAGGAGCTGCTCGAGAATGCCGCCTTCCTTGACACCGGGTGTCTCCTCCACTCCGGTGAGCTCCAGCGGCACGACCGCGTGGATCGGCTTGTCCAGACGTACTCGCAGTAGGTCGACATGGGTGGTCTCGCCACGCACCGGGTCGCGCTGAGCCTCCTTGAGCACGACCGGCGTGGCCTTGGCGCCGTCGATGCTGAGATCTACCACCGCGCCGGAGCCCGCTAGCGCGACTCGCAATTCGCGTGCGTCTACGCTGAAGCTGACAGGGTCGACGTCGCCGCCATAGAGCACGCCGGGGATGCGCCCGGTGCGTCGCAGGCGCCGTGCCGAGCGCGAGCCGTCCGGCTCGCGGCTTGCGACTTCGAGCTTTGTGGTTGCGGTAGCCATGAGGAGGTCGAGGACTTTAGCAATCCCTGGATTCAGCAGTTCCCTTCGTTTGGAATTGGTTTGCTGAGAACCAGCAACGAGACCGACATACCTGTGAGGAAACTGCCGGTACGCCTGACGGTGGCGCACTGGACGACAGGCAGGTGCCCGAGCACGACCCAGGCCACGCGCGTGTGGCCGGTTGCGCCGGTGAGCGAGTAGGCGGTGGCGGAGGTGAGCGAGACGATCTTGACCTGCCCATGGCGCGGCAGATTCGCCGAGTTCCACTTGACGTCCGACACGCAGCGTGGGATCGCGCGACAACCCGACAGCCGCGAGAAGAGCGCCTGTTCGTTGCTTGATGTCTCGGCTTCAAGCGCCGCGAGCACATCGTCGCGTTCGACGTTCTCGGTCGAGAGAAATCGCGCGAGCATCCCGCTCAGGACCAAGAACACTGCAAACACGACGAGGATCGGTATGACGTGCCTGCGCCGCAACCGCCCGAATAGGTCGTGCAACGGCGTCGGCCGTGCGACCGAGCGCGTCGGCGGCGCCGAGGGGGCGGGCGGCTCGCTCGAGCCGGCGGTCGTCATCGCGCGTGACCGAGCGTGCGGTGGACGCGGCGCGCCAGGCCCGGCGTGCGATGGACGCGGCGCGGCGGGGCCGGCGCAGTCGATTGCGGCAAGGCCACGGTTGCTCCCTCGCGGCTCAGAACAGCTGGTTCTCGCCGCCGAACACTTCGCTGACGGAGTCGTCGGTGAAGATGCGGCGGATCGAGTCGGTCAGCAACTCCGCGCACGGCAGCACGCGGATATTGCTTGGGATCCCCGGGCGCGCCGGGATCGTGTCGGTCACGACGATCTCCTTGAAGTCCGAGGAGGCCAGGTTCTCGAAAGCGTCGCCGGAGAAGACCGCGTGGGTGGCGGCCGCGTAGACGCTCTTTGCGCCGGCGTCGAGCACTGTGCGAGCAGCCGCCTTGAGCGTTCCGGCGGTATCGATCATGTCGTCGACGATCACGGCCGTCTTGTCCTTCACGTCACCGATCACGTAGCCGATCTCCGCAACCTGCTGGGCGGGCCGCTCCTTGTCGAGGATCGCGAGCTCCGCGCCGATCTTGGAGGCGAAGCGCTTGTTGAGCTTGACGCGACCGGCGTCGGGAGCCACGACCACAAGGTCTGAGAGGCCGAGGTCTGAGAAGTACTGGGTCAGCATGAACAACGCGGTCATGTGGTCGACCGGCTTCTGGAAGAAGCCCTGGATCTGGCCGGCGTGCAAGTCCATGGTGAGCACGCGGTCGGAGCCCGCGGCCTCGATCATGCGCGCCACCAGACGCGCGGAGATCGGCTCGCGGGGAGCGGACTTCTTGTCCTGACGCGAGTACCCAAACCACGGTGTGACGGCGATCACGCGATGCGCGGAGGCGCCGACGGCGGCGTCGATCATGAACAGCAGCTCCATCAGCGAATCGTTCGCGGTCACCCCGGTTGTGGGGTTGCCACACGTGGGCTGCACGATGAACACGTCTGCGCCACGGATCGACTCCTCATAGCGGCAGTACACCTCGCCGTTGGAGAACGTTTTCAAGGTGACCGGGCCCACATCGACGCCGAGCTTTGCCGAGATGTCGACGGCAAGTTGTGGGTTCGCGCGCCCAGAGAAGAGCATCAGCCGCTTGTCGTAGTCGATCGGCAGGCTCGTTGGGACGACCTGCGTGCGCGTATCGATCACGCTCATCTCTCCCGGGAGTGTAGAGACATCGGGCATCGCTCTCGCGGCGGCGCACAAACCCGTCTGGATGAGATCACGCGCTTTCCCTCAAAAGAGCTACGAACCAGTCGCGACTCATCACGTCTGGCCCTTGCCGCGATCTGCATATCCCTCCAGGTTCTCTTGGCGTGCCCGCGCCACCGCCAGCGCGCCCGGGGGGACGTCCTCGGTGATCACCGAGCCTGCGGCCGTATATGCGTCGTCGCCGACCTTGACCGGAGCCACGAACGAAGTGTCCACTCCACCGCGCACGCCGCTGCCGATCCTCGTGCGGTGCTTGGCGCGACCGTCATAGTTGGCCGTGATCGTGCCGGCCCCGAGGTTCGTGCGCTCGCCGACGTCAGCGTCTCCGATGTAGGAGAGGTGCGGGACCTTGGCCCTTTCGCCGATGTCGGAGTTCTTGATCTCGACGAACGTCCCGGCCTTGGCGCCGTCGTGCAGCACGGCGCCGGGACGCAAGTAGGCGAACGGGCCGACCGTGACGCCGGCGTGCAGCACCGCTTCAGAGAGCCAGGACACGCGCACGCATGCGTCCTCACCGATGTGCGAGTCGATCGCCGTGGTGGAAGGCCCGACCACTGCGCCTGTGCCGATGACCGTGGAGCCCTTCAATGCTGTCCACGGCTCGATCGTCGTGTCCTGGCCGATCTGCACGTCGACGTCGATGACGGTCGAGGCCGGATCGACGATCGTGACCCCCGCACGCATGTGGCGCTCTGCAATCGCCTGCTGGGCCAAAGCCCGCACCTGCGCGAGTGCGACGCGGTCGTTGACGCCAAGCATCAAACCCTCGTCCTCGACGATATGTGCCGCGATCGACTCGCCATCCGCGCGCAGCAGGTCAAGAGCCTGCGGCAGATAGAACTCGCCCTGGGCGTTCTCGGAGGTCAGCCGCGGCAAAACTCTGAGCAAGGCCGATCCCTCGAACACATATATGCCGGAGTTGACCTCACGGATCTGAAGCTCGGCCTCGCTCGCGTCTCCCGGCTTCTTGGTCTCCACCACGCGCGCCACCGCACCGTCCGCCTCGCGCACCACGCGGCCGTAGCCACTGGGATCGTCGAGCAGCGCCGTGGCCATCGTGGCTGCCGCGCCACTACTCCCGTGCGCCTGAACGAGCTCCTCGATCGCCTGTGCGCTGACGAGCGGCACGTCCCCGCTTAGGATCACGACCGGCGCCTCAGGGTCGATCGACTCCGATGCCGCCCGGACGGCGCCGCCGGTGCCGTCCGATTGCGGTTGCACGACCAGCTCGACCCCGTCGGGCAGCACCTTCGCCAGCGCGAGCGCCGGCGAGTCGACCACCACGACACGAGCCGCACCGGCTGCTTGCGCCGCTCGCACAGGCCACAAGAGCATCGGGATGCCGCACAGCTCGTGCAGAACCTTCGGCGTGCTGGAGCGCATGCGCGTGCCCTGGCCGGCGGCGAGGATCAGGACGGTGGGGGCGGCCATCGCAACAGACTCTAGATGGAGCGGGCGCCGGCGGGACGCCGGCGGTGAACTGGGGAGCCTGGACTCGAACCAGGACTTGAAGAGTCAAAGTCTCCCGGGCTGCCATTACCCCACTCCCCACCGCGGGCGGTCGTGTCCGCTGATGATGTCACGGGCGCCCCCGACACGGCCCAGCGAGCTCCGCGGAAGGCCTGATGGCAGCGCAAATGGGGCTGGAAACAGACCGCGACATCCGGTCGTGCCGATGCAAGAATCGTTGCCTGTCATGGCAGACGCGCTTCAGGAGCGTCGCGGGACGCGACCGCCGCGGGCGCCGTCCTCAGAGGCCGGTCCCCGCGCGGAGGAGATGCCCAGCACGCGCATCGCCTTCAAACCAAGGCTCAGCTTCTCGCGACCGTCGCTCGAGCTGACGTCCAGGCCCGTCAGCTCGCGCACGCGCTCCAGGCGGTAGTAGATGGTGTGCCTGTGGGTGAACAGGCGCTGCGCGGTGCCGGCGACGTTGCCGTCGGCCTCGAGGAAAGTCTCGAGCGTCTGCAGCAGGTCGGTCTCGTACTGTTCGTCGTAGGCCACCAATGGCTCGACTGTCTCGGCGTAGAAGCGCTGCAGCTCGCTTGGGTTCTCGCTCATCGCGCTCAGCAGCAGCCGGTAGGCGCCGGTCTGCTCGAAGGCCAGCACCCCCTCCTGGGTGCCGCCCTCGGCGACGTTGGCGGCGAGCAGCGCCTCGCCACCGGCGCGTGGGAGCTCGCTCGGGTCCTCGGCTATGCGGCTTCGCCCCAGCGCGAAGGTGTAGCCCGACAGCGCGCTTTCCATCTCGCGCAGGACGGCTTCGGCGGCGCGCGCTGCGACCGGCTCCTCGCTGCCTGGCACCAGCAGCAAGATCTCCACGCCGGCAGCGCCATCGCGCTCGGAGAGGGCGGCGATCGAGCGACCGACGACCGCGCGGGCCCCACGCTCGGCCACCGCCCGGGCGCGTGCGCGCCAGCCCTCCTCGGTCGGCGCCTGGGGATGGGCGCGGGCGACGATCACGCTTGCGCCGTCCTTCAGCTCCAGTGACAGCTCGGCTCCACGCGCGATCAGCTCCTCGCGCGGGATCTGGTTGCGAGCGAGTGCGACACGCAGGAAATCGGCGGCTGCGTTCTCGGAGGCGAGGTCTGGGGCGCGCACGCGCTCGACCTCGGAGGCGATCATCGTCACCAGCAGCCTTCGCACCAGCGGGCTCTGGTCGGTGCGCGTGCGCATGTGCAGGGTCCCAACGACTGCGTCGGCGACACGCAGCGCCACGCTCGTGACGTCCTCGCCGCCCGCAAGCAGCGAACGCTCATCGGCGCTCGAGCGTGCCGCCACAGCGATCGTCGCGCCGGCCGCGTCGGTTACGGCCAAGCTTGCGTCGAGAGCGCGCGAGGCGGCGCGCACCACCTCGGGCAGACCGGCGCCCGACTCGACCGCCTCTGTGACGGCATCCAGGCCACCGAGCTCGGACATGCCTAACCCCAGAGGTAGACGGCGAGGAGCGCCGCGAGCACACCCGCGCCGACGAGCACGCCGAGCACGTACAACGACAGAACCGTCGCCGCCATGCGCTCCCACACACGCGAGTAAGAACCCCACGCCGGCACCAGGATCAACCCTAGGTACAAGGCAAACCCGAACACACCGGCGCATGCGGCTACGAGGTAGGTGATGTCGTTTGTGCTCATGAAAATCGCATTGTTACGTACCCAGAGGCTGTACGCGGGCGAAATCGCTGTCCACCGACACCGCGGCGAGCGCGGCCGGCTCGCGCTCGAGCAGGCCGGCGACGGCGCGCTCGGCGCGGGACAGGCCGTTCGCGCGTGCGAACAAAGCCACGACGGTGGGTCCGGAGCCACTGACGAAGGCGGTCTCCGCGCCGGCTTCACGGGCCTCCAGAAACGTCTGCTCGATCGCCGGGCACAAGCTCACGGCCGAGGCCTGCAGATCGTTGTGCAACAGAGAGGTGTCGCCAGGCAGCGCTGAGCCGAGCTCGAACGCTCTCACCAGCATTTCGCGATGTTCCTCGAGATCGTGCTGGTCGCGGGAGATGCCGATTCGATCCGCCTCGGCATATACCTCCGCCGTGGAGAGCCCAGAGGCCTGCGCCAAAACCAGCACGCCCAGCGCCGAGACTGGATCGGGGAGCGGTTGCAGTCGCTCGCCGGCGCCGGTTGCAAGCCAGCGTCCTGGCGTCACCTGAGCCGGGACATCGGCGCCCAGCTCGGCGGCGAGCGTGAGCGACAAATCCAGATCTCCCAGTCCCGAGGCAGCGGTGGCAAGGCGCAAGGTCGCCGCCGCATCGGCAGAGCCGCCCCCCAGACCCGCAGCTATGGGGATGCGCTTGTCGATCCGCAGCCGCAGCGGGGGCGCATTCCAGCCCGTCGCGGCACGGAACAGCTCGAGCGCTCGCGCCGCCAGGTTCTCACCGGCCACCGCGTCGCAAACAATCTCATCGCGCTCGACGCCGGGCGGGGCAGCTTGCAATAGGAGCTCGTCGGCGAGCGAGATCGACTGCATCACGCTCGCCAGCTCGTGGCGCCCGTCGCTGCGGGTCGGGCCGACGAACAGGCCCAGGTTGACCTTCGCGGGAGCAAGCACGCGCAGCGGCAAGGCGAGCGGTGAGGCGTTCACAGGCCCAGCACCTTTGCCAGCTCGACGAACTCCGCCGGCGCCAAGCGCTCGGCGCGCTCATCCGCCGGGTGACCGAGCTCGACCAGCGCCGCGCGGATGTCCTCGCGCGTGTGGTGCGTGCGCGCGAGCACAAGCGACCGAGCCAACGCCTTGCGCCTATGCGCGAAGGCGCTCGCGACCAGCTTGCGTACCGCGGGCGTCGGTGCGGCGGCCGTGCGCACGATCTTGACCAGCACGGAATCCACGTTCGGCACCGGGCGAAACACCGTTCGCGGAACCGCGCGCACAACTTTCACTTCGCCCGCCAGCTGAGCCAGTACCGAGCTGACGCCGTACACGCCGCTACCGGGCGCCGCCGCCAGCCTCTCGCCCACCTCGCGCTGCACCATCACCAACCAAAGAGCAACGTCTTCAAGCTCCTCGATCGTGCGCAGGACTACACCGGCGGCAATCCCGTAAGGAAGGTTGGCGACCATCTTGGTCGGCGTCGGCTGCATCTCCGACAAAGAAATGCGCATCGCGTCGCCCCACCACAGCGAAACGTTGTCGGACTCGGCGACGCTGCGTTCCAGTGGATCCCGCAAGCGCTCGTCCAGCTCCACTACGTGTAGCCAGCGCGCGCGTGGCGCGAGATAGGCGGACAGGATCCCTTCGCCACCGCCAACCTCGAGGACGACATCCTCGAGCCCACGCTCCACTGGCGCCATCGTGTCGCCGGCCACGACCATCGCAGCGTCCGCCAACTCCGCCTCACGCCCGATCACCTCCAGGATGTTTCGATCGCGCAGGAAATTCTGTCCCAATTCTCTGCTGCGCCGACTGGCTCTGCTTGCCGCGTGCCCTTTGGGGTTGTCCCCTTTACGGGTGGCCCTCCCCCCCGAATGGGTGCTCACCATCCGAAAACGCGCTCGGCGTTGCGCTCGACCGTCGCGTCGAGCTCGGCCAAGGACACGCCGCGCAACTCGGCGATGAACTCGGCCGTATGCGCGACGAAAGCGGGCTGGTTGCGTTGTTTGCGCACGACCTGCGGAGTGAGATAGGGCGCATCGGTCTCCACCAGCAGGCGCTCGCCCGGCACCCGTCGGGCCGCGTCGGCCAGGTCCGCGGCGCTTTTATAAGTGACGTTGCCGGCGAAGGAGATCATGTAGCCGCGCTCGACGCACTCCTCGAGACGGTCCGGCATCGAGAAGCAGTGAATCACGACACTCAACCCGTCAGCCTCATCGGCAAGCTGCGCGAGTGTGTCCTCGTCGGCATCTCTTGTGTGGATTGTGAGGGGTGCGCCCTTGGCTCGAGCCAGCTCTATCTGAGCTGAGAATGCGCGCTTCTGGTCCTCTCGCGGCGTACCTTCGCGGTAATAGTCGAGCCCTGTCTCGCCAACCGCGATGCAGCGCGGGTGCGCCGCGAGCGCTTGCAACTCGGCCAGGTCGGCGTCGTCGAAGCCGTGCGCCTCGTTGGGGTGGCGGCCGATGGCCGCATACACCTGTGGAAAGGCCTCGGCGGCGGCCAGCGCGGCGCGACAGGAGATGCTGTTGGTGCCGACGGTCAACATCCGTGTGACGCCGGCCGCGACGGCTCGCTCGACCAGCTCGGCGTCGGGCTCCTCGCACAGGTACAGATGGGTGTGACTATCGATCATGAGCTCTTTGGGAACAGCGGCTCGAGCTTTTGCGCGGAGCGGATTTCCCCTTTGCCAAAGCCCGCGCCGGCGAAGGAGAGGTCGGGGGCGTCGAGCGCGTCGAGCAGCTTCTCGGTGGCGTCGGGAAGATAGGGGTGAAGCAGCACAGACACGACGCGCAGGCCCTCGGCGAGTGTGCGCAGCACGCGGTCGAGGTCTTCCGCGCGCTCAGGGTCCTTGGCCAGCTGCCAGGGCGCCTGCTCCTCCACGTAGCGGTTCAGACGGCGCACGCGCTGCCAGATCTCATCGAGCGCGTTGGTCAGCTCGACGCGGTCGAGCAGGCCCGCCACGAGCTCGGGCAGGCCGGTGAAGTCCTCGCGAAGCAGCTCGTCGGGGTCGCCTCCATCCACGACGCCGTCGCGGTAGCGCGCGATCATCGCGATGCTGCGGCTGGCGAGGTTGCCGTAATCGTTGGCCAGCTCCGACTCGTAGCGCTGCTCGAAGGCAGCGGTCGAGACCGAGCCGTCCTGGCCGAATGGCACGTCGCGCAGCAGGTAGAAGCGCAGCGCGTCTGCGCCAAAGCGCTCGATCACCTCGAACGGGTCGAGCACGTTGCCGAGCGACTTGCTCATCTTCTCGCCGTCCATCAGCAGGTAGCCGTGTACGAACACACGCTTCGGCAGCTCGATCTCCGCGGCCATCAACAAGGCCGGCCAGTAGACGGTGTGAAAGCGCAAGATGTCCTTGGCGATCAGGTGCACGTCGGCGGGCCAGAAGCTCTCGAGAAGTGTCTGCCCCGAGACAGCATGCCCCCCGCGCGCGCGGGGGGCATCGCGGTTTTCGACAGCGCCTGACGCCGCGCCCTCCCCCGCCGGAGCACCCTGAAGCACGACAGGCCCCATCTCGGCGACACCCTGAAGGGCGCCGGCAGGCGCGTATGACAGCGCCGAATAGTAGTTGAGCAGCGCGTCGAACCACACGTAAAAAACGTGTTCTGGGTCCCAGGGCACCGGCACGCCCCAGGTCAGCTTGTGGCGTGTGAGCGGAACGTCGCGCAGGCCGGACTTGATGAACGACAGCGCCTCGTTGTAGCGGCTGCGTGGTGCGACGAAGTGCTCGTGCTCGGCATACAAGCGTTCGAGCGGCTCCTGAAAAGTCGACAGTGCGAAGAAGTAATTGTCCTCCTGCTCGCGCGTCAGCTTGACGTGATGGATCGGGCACAACTCGCCCTCCTCGACCTCGTTCTCGGCCTTGAAGTCGGCGCACTTCGGGCAGTACCAGCCCTCGTACGTGCCCATGTAGACGTGACCGTTCTCACGGACTCGTGAAAGCACGTCCTGCACCACCTGCATGTGCTCTGGATCGGTGGTGCGGATGAAGAAGTCGTTGCTCGCCTCGATCTTCGGTGCCAGGGCTCGGAAACGCTCGGAGTTGCGATCAGCCAGCTCTTGGGGCTCCACACCGAGCGCATGCGCGGCGTCTGCCACGGGCTCGCCGTGCTCGTCCGTTCCCGTCAAGAAGAACACGTCCTCGCCGCGCTGGCGATGGTGACGGGCCAGCACGTCGGCGGCGATCGTCGTGTACGCGTGGCCCAGATGGGGCGCCGCGTTGACGTAGTAGATCGGGGTGGTTACGTAAAAAGATGGCATACCGCTTCCAGGCTACTGGCGTACCGCGACGGTACGCGGCGCAGCGGCCTCAAGCGGAGTCCGTCAGCGCCCTGTAGAGCTCGTTCGCGCCGATCCCCGTGAGCTTGGACACGACAGCCGCCGCCGGACGCGCGCGAGCTCCGGCGTCCACCAGCGCGCGCAGTGCGCTCATCGCCTGCTCGCGATCTGTGCTGCCCGGCGCAGCGGCGCCCACGACAAGCGCGATCTCCCCGCGCGGGGGGTGCTCGGCATAGAAGGCCGCCAACTCGGCCGCGCTACCCCGCCGGACTTCCTCGTGCAGCTTTGTCAGCTCGCGGCACACAGCCAGCGGACGCGCGGGATCGTGCTCGGCAAGCAATGCCAATGTGGCGGCCAAGCGTTGGGGGGACTCGAACGCCACGAGCGTCTGCGAGGCGCCGACGAGCGTTCGCTGAAGCTCAGAGCGCTTGCGTGGCAAAAAGCCGACGAACGACCATTGCTCAGACGGCAGGCCCGAGGCGACGAGCGCCGTGAGCGAGCTGCTCGCGCCCGGCAGCACCTCGACCTGTAGACCCGCCTCGACGCAAGCCTGCACGAGCTTGTAGCCAGGGTCCGACACGAGTGGCATCCCGGCGTCTGACACGAG
>DATCEK010000025.1:0-17421 GCA_036510155.1 Solirubrobacteraceae bacterium
CTCGGCAAGCTCCACCCCCGCCGCGACGGGCGCCGCGTCCTGCTCCACCGCGACGACCTCGACGCTTACATTGAAGGACACATGCGATGACGGACCCATCCGTCGGCTGCGCTGCCGGCGCTTCGGGGCTGGCGTCAGGACCCTGGTTTGCGTTCCTGCTTGCCGATCGCCTTACCCAGCTGCTCTACGTCGGCGTTGGACGCGCGGAGGATTCGCATGACCGTGTGCCAGCCAACTCCTCGATGACCGTTCTCGATCTGGGAGAGGTAAGGCACCCCAATCTTGGCGCGGGCGCCAAGCTCCTCCTGAGTGAGCCCTGTCTGGTCGCGCAGTTCCCTGAGCGCTCGTCCGAGGACGCGGTGATCCTCGGTCGAGGTGTCGGTGGGCTTATGTCGTACCATTATAATCTAAGCAAAGTTATGGTAGGCTTCGCCGCACGAACATACAAAGTTGGCGCCCGCGATGGCTGGAACCACCCGGGCGCCGTGGCACCGAGAGCTGTAACTCCCGGCACGCCAGCCAAGCTACCAGCCGGACGGCTTGGCTTTCTTGCCAGAGCAGTCCTCCCGGGGCCTCCAACTACAAGGAGGAACCATGAGCACGACCAGTCCACAAGGAGTCCTGTCGTCGCTATTGGCCGAGGATCGGCCGTGGACCGTCGAGGAGATGATCCGCGAGAAGGGCAATCGCCTAGAGGTCGTGGACGCCATCGCCGAGCTGCACGCTGCGGGGCTCGTCACTCGGATCAACAAGTACGTGATTTGCGCCTCGCGCGCCGCCATCCGAGCGGACGAGTTGAGCCTGTGATGTCCGCCCGTCCTGCAGCCCAGCGCCGCCCCCGCGAGGGCGGCGCACGGCCGGGGTCGAGGCCGAGTGTCTGCCGGAAGGACGCGTGATGGCGGCGAAGATGGAGAAGACCCGCACGCCGGGCATCTACAAGCGTGGGAGTCGGTATGTGTTCGCCTATCGCGTGGACGGCAGGCAGCGGTGGGAGTCATGTCGCACGCTCGACGAGGCGCGCAGGGCGAAGGCAGCACGAGCGACTGACATCGGTCGCGGCGAGTTCGAGGAGCGTTCTCGGATCACGTTGCACGAGTACGCCCGCGAGTGGGTAGAGCGCTACCAGGGCACCGGCCGCAGGGGCTTTCGCGAGGAGACGCGCTCTGAGTACCGGGCGCTGCTCGACAAGTATGCGCTGAGCCACTTCTCCGCGCAGGCGAAGTTGACCGAGATCACGCCAAGGCACGTCGCGTCCTTCGTGGGCTGGCTGTGCGAACAGACGAGATCGGCAGCGACGAAAGAGGACCCGGATAGGCGGGTGCCGTTGTCGGACAAGACGGTGCGCAACGCGCTCGGGCCACTCAAGGCGTGTCTGGCGACGGCCCGACGGGAGGGGCTGATCCGCCACAACCCCGCGACCGATGTCGCGTTGCCTCACCGAGCACGGGTTGATGACGACGATGACCGGCCGCGGCCCTTTCCACGCATCGACGGTGACGACGGCGAGCCGATCGAGACGATGGAGTTGGTCGTCGAGCACATCCACGAATCGCATCGACTCATGTTCGGGCTGCTCGCGGCAACAGGTCTGCGGCGCTCGGAGTTGCTCGTGCTTGAAGGCCGCCATCTCGCGCTCGACGGTGATCGGCCGCATGTCAAGGTGCGCCAACGGGTGCGCCGCCGCCGTGGAGAGGGTCTTGTGATCGGCCCGCTCAAGTCGCGCTACTCCAAGCGCGACGTGCCTATCCCGCGCGTTCTGGCTGAACGCCTCCACACCCTCGATACTGCGGCCGATGATTTCGTGTTCTGCACAGCCACCGGCACGATTCTCGACCCGGACAATCTGGCCATGAGAGTGCTCGCGCCTGCGTGTAAGGCGGCCGGCGTCGAGTGGGCGGGCTTCCACACCTTCCGCCATACCGTCGCGTCGCGGCTGTTCGCGGAGGGGCGCAACGTCGTGCAGGTGCAGCGCTGGCTCGGCCACCATTCGGCCAGCTTCACGCTCGACACTTACGTCCACCTGCTCGACAACGATCTCGGCGAGCCGCTTCACGCTGTGAGTACTGCGCACGCGGAGGCGGAGGATGAGCGATACGGCGGCCCCGGCGGATAGTCTCGCGAGCAAGATGTCCGACCTCCCCGCTCATCCATCCGACAGCGCGCCGGAGCCGGTGCGCAGCTACGAGGAGTTCCTTGAGGACATCAAGGGGCGCATTCGAAGCGCCCAGGGGCGTGCGGCGAGAGCCATCAATGCGGAGCTGATCGACGTCTACTGGCAGATCGGCTCTGAGATCGTGCGGCGCCAGCGCCAGGAAGGGCCGGAGCTGGGACGTCGCACACGCGGCGTCGTGCAGCAGTTGTCGGCAGATCTGCGTGCTTCATTTCCGGGGGCGCGGGGATACTCGGTGCCCAACCTCTACAGGATGAGGGCGTTGGCGGCTGCCTGGCCGGAAGGTCTCTCAGACCGTATGAGAGACCTTCCTTGGGGTCATGTGGCGACGTTGGTCGCCAAGCTGGACCGCGACGAACAGGAATGGTATGCCGAGCATGCGGCCGGCTGGTCACAAGCACAGCTCCAAGCCGCCATCACCAATCGTCTTCACGAACGTCAGGGTGCCGCCCTCACCAACTTCGATCAAACGCTGGCCGCCGGCGACGCGGAGGCGGTGCAGCGGATCACGCGCGATCCGGTGATCTTGGACTTCGTACATCTGACGGAGGAGTCCAAGGAGCGCGATCTGGAAGCAGCTTTGCTGCGGGACATCGAGCGTTTCATGCTCGCCCTGGGCGAGGGCTTCTACTTTGCCGGCCGCCAGAAGTCCCTTGTCATCGGTAGCGAGGAGTTCATTCTGGACCTGCTGTTCTACCACCACCCGACCCGTCGCTTCGTGGTCATTGATCTCAAGATTGGCCGCTTCCAGGCGGAGTTCGCCGGCAAGATGAACCTCTACGTCAACGCCGTCAACGCGCTGATTGCTCACGACGAGGACCGCGCAGCGGTTGGCTTCATCCTCTGTGCTGGCCGCGATGAGGCAGTGGCCCATCTCACGCTGCAGGGCATCTCGACGCCAATCGCCGTCACGCGCTACACCGTCGGCAAGCGGGGCGTCCTGATGGCAGGTGAGGAGGCCCAGATCACGGAGGGCCTTGAGGATGAGATGGAGGGTATGCGGCGGGTAGAGCAGCAGGTCGCCGAGTTCGCGGCCCGCCGTGCGCGCGAGCTGGCGGATGGATCGGCGGACACCAAGCCGTAGGCACGTCGTCCGGCGACCGTCTGCGGACAGTGATCGTCAGGTACGCCGGTTCGGCTAGCGGTTACGGTCTTGCTGCATGTGAGCGCGCCAGATCTCCTCGGCCTTGTCTGCCCATCGCGGCGGCAGCGCCGCGTGAAGCTCGGCGACGAACTCATCGGCTGGTGTCGCGGTCGGCGGAGGAAGCTCGGCGAAGAACGCGTCGATCTCGGCAGTCGTCTGCTTCAGCGCCTCTGGGTGTGTCTGCTCGGCCCATTCGAGGATGCTTCCGGCGACCTCCTCCAGTGATGCGCGCTGCGCGACTCTGGCGATCTGAAGCACCTGGGCGATCTCCAGGTGCTTGTCCCGGCGGCCCCAGCGCTGCGGCTCGACGCCGAGCGCCCGGACGGTGCGGCTCATGCCGCCCGTGTCCAGGCCGATGAACTCGGCTGCCTGGGAGAGCGTCGGAAGCGAGCGAACTCGATCGGCGCGTCGGTGGGCGGCTATCGCAGACATGAAGACAGGCTAGCACACGAGACGCCGGTAACACAAGTTATGCAGTATACGCAGTAGTTGCAGAGAAAGCTGGGTCGCAGATGTGCGACTCCTCCTTGTCCGCTTGGGCTGGCAATGTTGCGAGCATGAAGGAGGACGTACTTGAGCAGATTGTCGACGATTATCTACAGTTTGAGGGCTACTTCACGGTCCACAACGTCCGCTTTCGGCCTCGTGACGACCACCCTCAGTACGTGGGGCGCGACGACTCGGTGTCATCCGACGTTGATGTCGTCGGCTACCACCCGACGAAGCGAGGAAGGTCGCGTGTAGTCGTCGTGAGTTGCAAGTCGTGGCAGGGCGGCTTCGACGCGACGGCGAAGCTCGCCGAGCTGCGTGGCGAGAAGCGAAACCCGAAGCGGGCGACGTGGCGCCACTTCCGTGAGCTCTGGGTGCCGAAGTGGAGCGAGGCGTTTCGTGAGGCGATCCGCGAGCGCACCGGCCAAGCCGACTTCGACTATCGGATCGCAGTCACACGACTCAAAGGGGACTCGGAAGCGTGGGGCGTGGATTCGACTATCGCCGTGAACCTCGCGGGCTGCTCCATCGGCTTCCTCACGCTTCAAGAGATGTGGGCGACGATGCTTGAGCGGCTGACCACAACCCCCGCTCCGAGTGAAATCGGCCGTCTTGCGCAGCTTCTCAAGGCCGCTGGGCTCACAGCTAAGAACGAGGTTGCAACGCCGAGTGTGCCGGTGCTGGGGTCCGAAGCTGCCGCCCTGCAGATTGCGGAGGAGAACGCGTGAAACCGCCGCGCCCACCGCGCCCGTGGAGCGGGGCCGAACAAAATTCGCACAAGGCGGGCGGGTAGTTGGATCCGGCGATAGGGGGTGCGCTCATCGGCGTTGGTGGCGTGGTGTTTGGCGTATGCCTCACTGCCGGCATTGAGGCACGTTCGCGCCGGAAGATTGCTACCGAACAGGCCGAACAGGCACGCCACGCTCGCGAGCTGATTGCGGCTGAGCGGATGGACGAGGGATTGATCCATGCTCAAGAAGCGATCGAAGTCTCCACTGCGGCGACCGCCGCTGCGAGCTACGTTGAGGCGCAGCGTATCTGGGGGAAAGCGTGGATCGCGTACTCGCCGAGGCTGCGGCAGCCGGAGCTGCTCGACCGTTGCCAATCGGTTGGTTCGGTTCTGTCCGAGGTGGTCTTCAACGATCCGCCGGGCGGTCGATTTCCCCAGCATGTCGTCGCACGGGCGATCGGTAATGCGCGTGCCACGCTTGGGCGCTTCATGCGCGGCGACCGGCTGCCAGCCAATGCGTTTCCGAAGCCCCAGGAGCTTACGCGGCTGCTCGGGGAAGGCGAAGCTGCCGGCGACTACCTGGGTCCGCTCAAAGCGTGGCTCGCTGCTCACCCGTTGCCGGACTTCCACAGCAACGGCGAAAGTGCAAACAAGGTGCAAACAGGTTCTACATCATCTAGCAACGACGACACCGAGGGTATGTCCACGATGCGCGCCTCCTAGATCCAAACTTGCGGGCAAGCGGCCGACGCTCTGCGTTCCTTTGCACTCCATCATTCGGCGACGACGACCCACTCGCGGTCTTCTTCCAGAAGGCCAAAGACATAAATCAGGACACCGAGTAGGACTGAATAGCTATCGGAAGAATAACGCTCGAAGAATCTGTCGCATCGGTAAAATAGGCATAGTCCAGGGATGAGCGACACCACGCGCACTACGATAATCGACGTACTTGAGCACGAGCTTGGCGTATTGACTGCCGAGCGCGTTCAGCAACTCACTCCGCAGGAGCTGGATACTTTGGCCGATGCCGTCAACGGCTTTTACGGCGACTGGACCGCTTCGCCCTTGATGGATGACGAACTGCGCATCTACTCGGGCGGTTGGATCGCTGGCAACTTGGAAGGTATCGAACCTCGGCAATATCTCTTCACATCACTCGTCTATGCACCCGCCGTCGTAATACACGACCACATAGCGGAGTGGTTCTATCCTGATCGAGAGGGTTTGCGCTCGCCGCCAGCAATTCCGGCGCGGCAGGGACAGATGATGATCCAGGGCGCCGAGCCCCAGCTGCTGCGCGGCAATGGCTTCTTTGTATTCCGTGGAGAACCAGAGCGAAGTCGAGAATACCTGGCGCAAGTCATCCCGACGGTGGCGCTGCTCGCCCCGTTGATTCGTTCGGGCGCCGTCATCCCAGTTCCACATCTAAACATCATGCGATCACGACAGGACGCGATTCTCTCTGCCGTCCGTCATGATGTGCAAAGCCAAGAGTTTGTCGAGCTGGTCGCCAATCCTATTGATCTTGCACCACCTCGTTCAGATCAAATCCGGGGTATGGACATCATGCCCGAAGACGGCGTAGCCATCGGTCACGAGATGAGGGCAGCGGGACAAAACCCGTCATATTTTCTCAACAAGACGCTTGCGATCGCGGACGCAACCGGAAGCCTGTACGTGCCACCAGCTGCGACGGACTCAGCACTTTTCGACTATCGCATTCGCCACCTCACAGGTGACCTAGCCAGAAAGAACGTTGATATGCAGGTTGCTGCTGGACTCACCAGGGCTGACCTGCCGTTTCTCGGAAGTCTTGAGCCTGCCACGGTGATAGCGATACGCAGAGACGAAGCCGCTTTCGCTGATTGGAGGCGTGAGCTTAGAAGCATCGCTCGGCTGATCCAGGGGACGCCAGCTGACGGACCTGTCTTCGCCCGCGAGGCGCAGGATGTGCTTTCGGACGCACTATTGCCACGGGTGCATGAGATTGAAAAGGCCGTATCACGTTCAACGGTCATGAAGGCGGCGGCCACGGACGCCGGTCTGGAGTTGGGCATCGGTGCGGCTTCAGCAGTCGGCGCCGCGCTGACAACGGGTGACCCGCTTGCATCATCGACACTCGCGAGTCTCGGCCTATCGAGCATTGCTCGCTGGGTGTACGCGACGATATTTCGCAGCGCGCTGTCGGGCACTACAGGTGTTCTGGCAACGCTTGTCAAGAAGCGGTAGATGTTGTCGGTGCCGCGCCGCGAGACCCCTTAAGGGACCGACGATTGAAACACCGTACACAGATGCCGGCGACGGCTACGGCACCGGCCAGCTCCGGTAATGCAGCTGGATCAGTTCCTCGATCCGATCGGTCTCTAGACCCAGCTCCCGCAACAGACAGGCTTGCATGAGCAGGTACAGTCGCCGCGTCGAAACGAACGTGCCATCCGAGATTTCCTCGGGTGTCAACCGGAGGTCATCACTCAGATGGCCGTGATAGTTGCGCAGCTGGCCCATGAGCGCGATGGCGTCCTTGTCACAGTGGCTCACCTCATCATGAATTGCTGCCCTGGCACAGAGCTTTGCTAGTTTCCAGTTCCTTTCTCCCGTGACTCGCTTCCAGTAGTTTTCAGCCGTCTTGCATAGCGCCAAAAAGCGGTCGGGTGAATAAGCATTACCTCCCGCTATGTATTCCCCGAAGTAGCCCAGCGCCGGATCAACTCGACGCCAGACCGCCATCCAGCGCTGAATGACCTCGACCTCGCTGTCAATATTCTCCGCCTTGAACAGATAGTGCCCATCGTTTGGCCGCCAGTCGTAGTCGTAGACCTGGCGACTAGCATGGAGTACCACGATCTGCCGCTTCTTCCTCGCGTTGTAGTAGCTCTCGCGGCGAAGATCATCTGGCCGATCCGAAGCGAACATCACAAAGGCAAGCAGAGGGCTCCGGTACTCGCGCCAGAAGTCGTTGAGCGTCAGCGCCTTATCCGGCCGGACAGTGAAGCACAGCGTGGTGTCGATACGCCATCCCGGCCCGAAGCCCCATCCCCACCCGGCGCCGGGCTGCAAGGTGATCCGCGCCCCTGGGATCGGGATCTTGATGGCTTTCGGCGGTTTCCACGACACCTGTGGCTGCCGCAGTCTCTTGTCACGGTATTTGATGGACAGGCCGGTTTCCGGATACCACTCGTGCAGACCGTAGGGCATGAAGTTGGCCACCGGCCAACGCTCCTCAAGATCGGTGTGCGCCCCGAAGGCGAGGGTCTGTGCCGCGACCTCGGCCGGCTGGTTCAGGTTCATCTTCCGCGTCACGCGGCTCTGCATCAACGTCAACGGCGTCCCGATGTAGCCGTGCAGTTGTGCGTGGATGGTGAATAGCCGGTTGAAGTCCGTTGGCCACGGATCATCAAGAACGGTCAACTGCAGGCGCGCTCCCAGCTCGTCCGACCAGCTGAGCACGCCAGGCGTCCCAAGATCAGTGCCAGCCGGCCAGAAGATGCCGCTGAGGGTCGCACCTGCTTCTAGGTCCTGCTGAGCTGACATTGGGCAGCCAGTCTGCGCCATCGCTCGGATGGAGCTAGCCCCCGTCCTGCTGTCGGCTCCGAACCCCTCTACAGGATGAGGACGTTGGCGGCTGCCTGGTGGGAAGGTCTCTCAGACCGTATGAGAGACTCCCCGAGTGAGCCGAAACGCGGCTCAGATGGCCATCGATCAAGGTGCCGGAAGTGCAAACAAAGTGCAAACATGCCCCACGCCACTCGGCAACACTCGCAGGTCGCTCGTGAGGGGAATCCCCAGCAATAGAGCCAAACTGCTGGACCCGACGACACCCCACAACACCCCCGAAAAGGGCTCATAACCCGAAGGTCGCAGGTTCGAATCCTGCCCCCGCTACTCGAAAAAGCCCCGCTCAGGCGGGGTTTTTTTGTGGGCAGAAGCATGGCACGGCTCTGGCTGTGGTTCTGGGTCAAGCGCTAGGTCAAGCTCTTGCGGGCTTCGAGAACCGCGAGCGCAGGGCGTCGGACGACCAATCTGGGAGTTCGGCGGGAGAAGTGAAGCGTCAGCGGGGACGCTGGAGAAGATCAAGCAAATCCATGCTGAGTAGTCCCGAGCCCAAAGAACCGGGGGAAGACCAAACACTCCACGAAACCGGGGGAAGACAACTATGGCGAGGGGCGACGGGCTTGGCTCTCCTCGGCGATTGCTTCGTGAAGGGCCTGTTTGAAGGAAATGGGTTGGATGTCGAACAGTTCCATGCCGGATGGGTCGGTGACGGTCGTGTCGGTGGAGAGCCCCTCGATCAGTGGTCTTGCGACGCCTGCGTCGACGGGTGTGATGAGCCCGATCCAGTGGGAGGAGAGCCACGGTGTCAGCAGTGGTACGGGGACGCGTGGGCGGCGGTGTAGTCCCAGCGCGTCGGCCATTTGGTCGAGCATCTCGCCGTATGTGAGTATTTCGGGCGACCCGATCTGGATCTCGCAGGAGCGCGTCTCGGGTATGCCTGGAGCCTCGATGAGGTAGTGCACGACGTCGCTGATGGCGATTGCCTGGGTGGGTGTGGCAAGCCAAGAAGGTGCGAGCATCACTGGTAGGCGTTCGACGAGCGAGCGTAGCGTTCGGTAGCTCTCCGATCCGGCTCCCACCACCATGCCGGCGCGAAACCAAGTAAGCGGTGGTCCCTGATCGCGCAGGATTTCTCCGACGTGCAGCCGCGAGCGCAGATGTTGGGATGTGGGGCGATCGCCGAGGCCGCCGAGGTACACGATCCGCTCGATGCCCGTGGCGGTCGCAAAATGGGCGAAGTTAGAGGCGGCGAGTGCGTCGCGTTGCTCGTAGTCGGAGTCGCCGCCGCGACCCATCGAGTGGACGAGATAGTACGCCGTGGTGTAGCCCTCGCCGATCGCGCCGAGGGAGCCTGGGTCGAGCATGTCGGCGCGGTGTACCTTGACGGCCGGATCGAAGTTGACCCGGCTGGGGTCGCGTGCGACGCACCCGACCGGAACGCTTCGCGCGTGAAGCTCGCGCACCAGTCGGCTGCCTATGTAGCCGGAGGCTCCGGTGACGAGCGTTCGGGTCATTTTCAGGAGGCCAGCGCCCGTGGCGCGTCGTGCGCGTTCGTGGCGCGCGCGTACTGATGCCACGCCGGCTTGGCGAGCGTCATTTGCATGACGCCTATCCGCCGCTCGGTGAAGCCGGCCTCGCAGTAGGCGAGATACATCCGCCATAGCCGCCGGAAGCGCTCGTCGTAGCCGAGATCTTCAAGGCGGACGGTCGCGGCCTCGAAGTTGGCGCGCCAGCGTCGCAGCGTCTCGGCGTAGTGCGGTGTCAGATCCTTGAGTCCGACGGTTCGCATGTCGGTGTGCTGCGCGACGCAGCGCGCGATCACAGCGAGCGAGGGCAGGCAACCGCCCGGGAAGATGTGGGTGCGGATGAAGCTCCGCGAGGCCTTCTCGACCTCGTAGGCTCGATCGTCGATGCTGATCGCCTGCAGCAGCATCCTCCCGTGAGCGGCCAGCAGGTTCGAGCAGCGCGCAAAGAACGTGTCGAAGTCGCGATACCCGACGGCCTCGATCATCTCGATGCAGACGAGCTTCTCATAGCGTCCGCGCAGGTCACGATAGTCCTTGCACAGCACCGTGACTCGATCGGCTACCCCGGCCGCTTGCACCCATTTACAAGCGTGCTCGTACTGCTCGCGCGAGATCGTGGTGGTCGTGACCCGACAGCCTCTTGTTCGCGCGGCGTGGATCGCGAACCCGCCCCAGCCCGTGCCGATCTCCAGAACGTGGTCGCCGGCTTGCAGATCGAGCGCGCGACATGCCAGCTCGAGCTTCGCTCTCGATCCCTGTGCGAGCGTCATCCCTTGTCGTGGGAAGTACGCGGAGGAGTACATCATCGTCTCGTCGAGCATCAACGCGAACAGCTCGTTCCCGAGGTCGTAGTGGGCGGCGATGCTGTGGCGACTGCGCGTGTGTGTGTTGCGTTTGCGCAGACCCCGCGCGGCCTGCAGCGGGATTCGTGCGGGCGCGAGCCGGCGGCGCCACTCGTCGAGACTCCTCGCGTTGCGCGCCGCGATGCGCACAACGGCTGTCAGGTCCGGGGACTCCCACAGGCCCTGCATGTATGCCTCGGCCATACCGCGGCTGCCGTGCAGCAATCTCGGCCACAGGCGTGGCGAGCGAACCTGCACCGTCGCTTGCGGGCTGCCGTGACCCAGCACCAGCCGCCGCTCCCCCTCCACGATGGTCAGCTGGCCAGAGCGCAGACGCGCCAGCAGGCCAAGCACGATGCCTCGCGCGACGCGCTGGGCCGCCGTCATGCCGGCTCCCTGGGACGGGCGTGCAGCGGCACGCCCTTGAGCTTCAACGCGAGCGCGTGCCCATAGATCAGCGCGAGCACGCGCAGCGTCGCCGCCGGGTAGCGCGTGGTGAGGTGAGCCAGACCGCGTCTGCTCAGCGGTGCGCGACGTAGCGCGAGCGTCGCGTCGAACGCGAGCTCTCCGCGCTCGTGGCTCTCGATGTGAACCGCCAATGTCGCGTCGGGCACGGTTGCGTGCAGGGTGTAGCGCTGCTCCATCCCCATGAACGGGGATACGTGCAGCGCCTTCGCGAAGCTGGCAGCCAGCGCTGGGCTTTCGCCGCTGCGCTCGAGCACGTAGGCGTGCCTCTCCCCCCACGGTGTGCTGGTCACCTCTGCCACGACCGCCTCGAGTTGCTCTTGGGGTGTGAAGCAGTAGTAGAAGCTGACCGGGTTGAAGCAGCGTCCGAACGTGCGCAGGTGCGTGAGCAGACGAATCGGGCCGGCGGGCGCGCTGCCTGTCCGGCGCTCGAGGAGCATCCGCACGGCGTCGCCGAGCCCGACATAGGGATCGCCGAGATAGTCGCGCCGGCGGAACCGCACCAGTCCTGGAGGCCCGGCGATGAGCCGGCCGTCCAGGAGGCCGTCAAGCTCATCCAGATCGAGATACACGAGCGCGATGCGGTGGCTCATCTCATGGGCGCGCACCGGAAAGCGGCGGTGGCGGATGGTGCCCTCATAGATCGCGCTGACGGTCATATCCGCACCGGGTCCGTCCGCTGCCCGACGAGCTCGCCCACCACCCGTCGCGCACTGCGGAGGCCGTCCTCGTGAAAACCCCATCCCCAGCATGCGCCGCAGTAGTGCGTGCGATTGCGCCCGCTGATCTCGTCGTGGCGAGCCTGCGCTGCGACACCAGCAGGGGTGTAGAGAGGGTGCGCGTACTGCGTTTTGCAGATGATCTGCTCCGGGTTGATCGCCTCGGTGCGGTTGAGCGTGACGCAGAACTCGCGGTCGGCGCGCAACGACTGCAGACGGTTCAAGTGGTAGGTCACCGTGCAGCGCCCTGGAGCACCGTCGCCGAGATGGAAGTTCCAGCTCGCCCACGCACGCCGGCGGCGGGGAAGCAGCGAACGATCGGTGTGGAGGACCACCTCGTTCTGCTGGTAGGGAATCGCGCCGAGCAGCTCGCGCTCGCGCTCGTCCGGATCGGCCAGCAGCGCGAGCGCCTGGTCGGAGTGTGTCGCGATCACGACTGCGTCGAAGCGCTCCGGCTCACAGCCGCGACAGGACACCGTGACATGACTGGGATGACGAGATATCTCCGTCACCGGTGTGGAGAGCCTGAGATGCTCGCGCCAGGGCCGTACGAGCGCCTGCACGTAACTGCGCGATCCACCGGTGATCGTCCGCCAGCGCGGCCTGTTACGGAATCCCAGTATCCCGTGGTTCTCGAAAAACTCAACCATGAAACGCGCCGGGAAAGACCACATCTGCGCACGGTCCGCCGACCACACAGCCGACGCTTGCGGAACGATCAGCCGCTCGAGGAACATGCGTGAATAGTGCTGTTGTGAAAGCCAGTCTCCAAGTGGCGGATTCTCATCGCAGGCGAGCAGCCGGCTGGCGTCCCGGTTGAAGCGGAGCAGGTCGGCGATCATCCGGTGAAAGGCTGGCGCTATCAGATTGCGGCGAGTCGCGAACAGGCCGTTCGGCGAGGCCCCGTTGTACTCGAAGTCCACGCCATCGCTCACCCCAAAGCTCATTTGCGACAGCTGCGTCGACACACCAAGCTCACCCAACAAGCGTTCGAACCCAGGATAATTACGGTCGTTGAAGACGACGAAGCCCGTGTCGAGATCATAGGCACCGGTGCCTGTCTCAACGTGAACCGTGTTGGCGTGTCCTCCCGCCTCCTCGCTCGCCTCGAACACGACCAGTTCGTGATCGCGGTGCAGCATGTGCGCGCATACGAGCCCGGAGACTCCCGCACCGACGATCGCGATCCTCATGCGCGTTCTACGAAAGCAAACATTCCCAGAGTCATCTACATAGCACTATTCCGTCTGTAGGGCAGGGGGAAGGACGAGGATGAGGCGGCCGATGCGCAATGCTTGTCGTGTGCGGTATTCGCGCCGAACCCCGGATTCGAGGAGGAGTGCATGATCGGCTCGCTGCTCGACACGATCCTCGACCGCACCGTGATCGCGGGCTATACCCGCGTCGGCTATCGCATGCGCAGAGGCATGTGGAACCCCGCTGAGATGCAGTCGATGGACGGGAAGGTCGTGCTCCTCACCGGTGGGACCTCGGGGCTCGGTCTCGCCGCCGCCGAGGGCTTCGCGCGCCGCGGCGCAACGATCTGGTTGCCTGCCCGCAGCGAGCAGCGCGGCGAGCGTGCCCGCGCGCAGATCGCGGCACGGTCTCCTGACAGCAACGTTCAGGTCGGCCTCTGCGATCTCAGCGACCTGAAATCCGTGCGGCGATTCGCCAAGCGCCTCGTTGGGGAGACGGAGCGCCTCGACGTGCTCGTCAACAACGCGGGCACACTCACGAGCGAGCGGCTCTCGGTCGATGGCATCGAGCTGACCTTCGCGACCAACGTCCTTGGACCATTCCTGCTGACCAACCTCCTCATCCCGCTGCTCGAGCAGAGCGCGCCCGCTCGCATCATCAACGTGTCCTCGGGCGGCATGTACACGCAGCGAATCCACCTCGCTGACCTACAGATGGCCCACGGCGAGTTCGACGGCTCGACCGCATACGCGCGCACCAAGCGCGCCCAGGTCATCCTGACCGAACTGTGGGCAGAACGATTGCAGGACACCGGCATCGTCGTCCACGCGATGCACCCAGGGTGGGCGGCCACCCCAGGCCTTGAGTCCTCGCTGCCACGCTTCTACGCTCTGACAAAGCGACTGCTGCGCACACCCCAAGAAGGCGTCGACACGATCGTCTGGCTCGGTACCGCCGCGCGACCGGCGCGCAGCTCAGGCGGCTTCTGGCATGACCGCCGAGAGCGCCCAACCCACCGCGTGCCGTGGACCAAACAGACCCACCAAGATCACGAGCGGCTATGGGCCGAATGCGAAAGCCTCAGCGGCTGGCACGAAACACCAACCCCCGCCGGCTCAGACCGATAAGGAGAATCTGATGGCTCACTACAACGCAAGCCTCGATACGTCGCGTCCGCCCGATGAGATGTTCGCCTACCTGAGCGACTTCTCAAGCACCCAGGAGTGGGACCCGGGCGTCATCGAAGCTGAGCGGCTCGGCGACGCACCTGTCCACGAAGGAACCGAGTTTCGGCTCCTGACCAGCTTCCTCGGCCGAAAGATCCCACTCACCTACCGCATCGTCGAGTACGACCCGCCAAGCGCCGTCACATTTCGCGGCGAAAGCTCGACCGTCGTCTCACTGGACCGGATCACCTTCGAGCCCTCCGAGATGGGCACACGAATCACCTACGACGCGGATCTCGCACTGAAGGGACCGTTCAAGCTCGCCGGCCCGCTGCTCCGAGTCGCGTTCAAACGAGTCGGCGCTCGCGCGCTCGCAGGTCTACGCAAGACGATCGGAGCAGGCCACTGAGCACCTGCCGGCCGGTACCGTCGAGGGTCGCATGCGTCTGGGGCCTCTACAAGCTCCGCGCAAACATGGGAAAAATTGCTTAGAAGAGAAGATCGATAAGTCCGAATATCTAGCGTTCTTGGACTATTCCGAATAGACGACTATGGGTCCGGATTCGTAGTAGGCTTCTTGAGCTAATTGTGTTACTACTCCTACCGAAAGGTAGGCACATGCAGGTTCCAGATGATGACGCCTCGGGAGTCGAATCAGACCAGGCAGCTTCCGATGAGGATCAAACAGCATCGGACGGTGACCAGACGGCATCGGATAAGGATCAGACGGCCTCCGATGGTGATCAGTTGGCCTCTGATGAGGATCAGAGCGCCAGCGATCAGGAATTGGCGCCGGGTATCAGTGACCAGGTTCGTAGCAAGATCAGCGCGCGGCGTGAGCACGCGACTCAGTTGCGAGTCGGGCAGGCACGTGCTCGTCTGGATACGGCGGCCAAACGGGATATCACGGGCGATGAGCGCGCTCGTGTAGCTGCGACGCGCCATCAGATAGCTGACCGTCGGGACTGGGGCACCGAGTCTCGTGATCGGGCGGGCGCTCCGGCCGGCGCGGTGACGGGAGAGCAGATGCTGAGGGTCGCGCGTGATCGCCGGCGGGCCGCGGACGATCGTGCCAATGCTGCAGCTGATCGTCTCAGGGCGGCCACGGATCGCGAGCAGTCTGCGCGTGATCGTAGGGTGGCTGCGCGTGACCGGGTTCAAGCGGCGCTTGACAGGGAGGCGTCCGAGGTCGATGAGTTGACCCATGTCCGAAGACGCGGGGCGGGCTTGGAACAGCTCGAGCGTGAGTTGGAGCGCGCTCGGCGAACCGGCGAAGGGCTTGTCGTTGCGTTCGTGGATGTTGACGGTCTGAAGCAAGTCAACGACACGGAGGGTCACCTCGCGGGCGACGCGCTGCTGATCGCGGTCGCCGACTCCCTGAGGGCCTGCTTGCGTTCCTATGACCTGGTCATGCGCTTCGGCGGCGATGAGTTTGTTTGTGCGTTGCCGAATTCCTCGCTTGAGCAGGTTCGCGGGCGCTTTGGCGAGGTGTCCAGTTTTTTGGGGGCCTGTCCAGCTGCGGGTTCCATCACCGTCGGCCTCGCGGAACTCGTCGATGGCGACCGCGCCGAGGATCTCATCCGGCGCGCCGATGGCGACCTGCTGGCCCGGCGAGTAGGGGGGTGAGTGCACTGTCGCGCGGTGTTGCGCCGAGGAGTTGGCTGACGCTCACAGCCAACGAGCGCGAGCACCGTAACCGGATGTTCGCCGGTCAAATGGTCGCTCACTCGCGCGAGTTCTTTCAGGGGACGCTCGACTCGCTGGTGGCGCACATCGCGGTACTCGACGCGGACGGCGAGATCATCATGACCAACCGTGCGTGGGCGCGGTTCGCCACCGAGAACGGCGCTAATGCGCGTACTGGCAGGCAGAACTACCTGGCTGTATCCGACGCCGCGACGGGGGAAGAGACGGCCGTGGAAGCTTCTGCTGGTCTGCGCGCGATCATCTCAGGCACCCTTGAGGAGTTCTCGCTCGAGTACCCCTGTCACAGCCCGACGCGCGAGCGTTGGTATCTTATGCACGCCGCGCGCTATACCGGCCCAGGCGAAGCACGCGTCGTAGTGGCCCATGTCGACATAACCCGGCGTGTCCTCTCTCAGCGTGCGCTGCTCGGAGCGCGCGACTACCTGCGGACCATTACCAACAGTATGGGTGAGGGACTGTTCGCGATCGACGTCGAGGGCCGCGTAACGTTCCTTAATGAGGCCGCAGAGAAGTTGCTCGGCTGGTCTTTGCCCGAAGTGCGAGGGCGTGTCATGCACGACCTGACGCATAAGCATCGGCCCGATGGCACAGTGATGCCGGTCGAGGAGTGCCCGATCATGCAGGCGCTGGCCGGCCAGGAGACGGTTCACGTCGAGAACGATCTCTTTACGCGGCGCGACGGGCGGCGGATCTCCGTCTCCTACACCGCGGCGCCGTTCAAGGCCGACGACGGGCTACAGGGCTGTGTGGTCGTCCTGAAGGACATATCCGAGCTCAAGGCGTGGGAGGAGAGCGCTCAGCACGACATCGAAGAGCTTGCCGGGATCAAGCGGATCGAGGATGCGCTCGCGCAAGAGCGGTTGCTGCTCTATGCGCAACCGATCATCGACCTGTACACCCTGGAGGTCGTTCAACGCGAGCTGCTGCTGCGCGTGCGCGAGCCCGACGGACACGTCGTCGGCCCCGGGTCCTACCTACCCCTCGCAGAGCAGTGTGGGCTGATCGGTGAGATCGACCGCTGGGTCATCCAGCGCAGTGCGGAGATCGCGGCGAGGGGATGCCCCGTTCAAGTCAACGTTTCGGCACACTCGATCAGTGACCAGACTGTCCTTAGCCACATCGAGAGCTGTATCGAGCAGACCGGAGCGGACCCGAGGCTGCTGGTCTTTGAGATCACCGAGACAGCACTCGTTCGCGACGAAGCCAACGCGCGTGCTTTTGCCGAGCGTCTGCACAGCCTCGGATGCAAGCTAGCGCTCGATGACTTCGGCACAGGCTACGGCGGCTTCACCTTCCTCAAGCGACTCCCGATTGACTACCTCAAGATCGACATCGAGTTCGTAAGCGACCTCGCGAGCAACACAGCCAGCCACCACGTTGTCCAAGCCGTCGTCGCACTCGCCCGAGCCTTCTCCCTGCAGACAGTCGCGGAGGGCGTCGAAGACTCAAAGACACTAACGCTCCTTCGAGAACTCGGCGTCGACTACGCCCAGGGCTACCACATCGCCAGACCACAACCACTCGACTCCTGAGCGATCCCCCCACGAAGTAGCTAGCTTAGAGCGCCTAACGGGTCTGTCTGATGAACGGTGGATCTGGCTTGGTCTGACCGAAGGGATGGACCATGACGGAGATAGTCGGTCTGACCGATCAGGAGGAGATGATCGGGTCTATGACTACAGATATCGTTGATCAGAAGCAGTTGGCTGAG
>DATCEK010000026.1:0-31951 GCA_036510155.1 Solirubrobacteraceae bacterium
CCCGCCGGCTCCGAGCGCGCCGGTGGCGTGCGCCTCGTCCACGATCGTCCGCGCATCGTAGGAGCGAGCCAGCTCCACGATCCGCGCGAGCGGCGCCACGTCCCCGTCCATCGAGAAGACCGAATCGCTCACGATCACGCGCCGGCCTTTGCCACCGTACTCGTGCAGAGACCGCTCCAGGTGATCGGTATCGAGGTGGCGGTAGACGATCACCTCAGCCTGCGAGGCGCGGCAGCCGTCGATGATCGAGGCGTGGTTGAGCTCGTCGGAGAAGATCGTATCGCCGGGTCCGGCCAGCGCGCCGATCGTGCCGAGGTTGGCGAGATAGCCAGATCCAAACAGCAGACAGGCCTCGCTGCCCTCGAATGCGGCGAGTCGCTGCTCGAGCTCACGATGGATCGTCATCGTGCCCGACACCAATCGCGACGCCCCAGCTCCGACTCCCAACCTCATCGCCGCCTCGGCGGCGGCCTCGCGGACCTGCGGATGATCGGCCAGGCCGAGGTAATTGTTCGAGCACAGCAGCAGCACCGGCTGTCCATCGAGCAATATGCGTGGTCCCTGGGGACCTGAGACCATCCGCAGCCGGCGTCGCCGACCGAGTCGCTCGATCTCCGCCAGGCGCTCCTCGATCTCGTTCATGATCGCCGCTCGGTCAGTCGCCCCAGCCGGCGGGCACCGCGTTGCGAGCACCGTCAGGCCGCGGCGGCACCGCGCGCTTGGCCTTGAAGCGCAGCTGTGTCGAGGGGTCCCACATACGGATCTGCAGGCCCTCCTGTGTGGGCGCCTGGCTATCGCTGCCCTCCAGCAGCTCTTCGACTACATCGGGTGTCTCGCCGTCGAGCCAGCCAGAGCGATTGTCGGGCCGCGGGTTGGCGCCGTTGTCGTTTTGGCGAGCGACGTTCAGGCCAAGCCCCTCGAACATCTCGCGATCTTCCTCGGGGCTCGATCCGAGCGTCGTGAGGAAGTTGCCCATCATCACTCCGTTGAGACCGGCCTTGACCGCAAGCGGTTGCAGCTCGCCAAGGTTCTCGACGCGCCCGCCGCAAAGACGGAACAGCGCCTCGGGCAGGATCAAGCGGAAGATCGCAACCCACTTCACAGCCTCCCAGGGATCGATGTACTCGCGGTCCCCGAACTTTGTCCCGGGCCGAGGGTTGAGCAGGTTGATCGGCACGCTTGTCGGGTCGATCGCGGCGAGCTCGAACGCCATCTCCACCCGCTGCTCGCGGCTCTCTCCAAGATTGAGGATGCCGCCGACACACGTCTCGAGGCCTGCCTCACGCACCGCTTGAATCGTGCGCAACCGTCCCTCGTAGCGCACGGTGCTAGAGACTTCGTCGTAGTAGCTCTCGGCCGTCTCGACGTTGTGGTGCACGCGCTGGATGCCGGCTTCCTTGAGCGCCTTGGCGCGGGTAGGGGACATGTGCCCGATTGAGGCACAGCGCTTGAGGTTGGTCTTCTCGGCCACCAGCTTCGCCCCTTCGAGGATCTTCTCGAAGTCACGTTTGGACAGGCCTTGACCTTGGGTGACCATGCAGAAGCGATGCGCACCGGCGGCCTCGGCCGCACGCGCGTGTTCGAGGATCTGCTCGGGGTCCATCATCGCGTGCAGGGGTGTCTCGGCCTCGGCAAAGCGCGATTGCGCGCAGAAGCCGCAGTCCTCGGCGCACCCGCCCGACTTGGCGTTGACCAGCGAGCACATGTCGGTCGAGTCCGAGAAGCGCTCGACGCGAGCCTCCCAAGCGCGCTCGACGAGCGCTTCGATCTCGACGTGGTCCTCCAGCTCGCCGAGCTTCAGGGCTTCCTCGCGAGTTATCAGCGGCGGCATCTGCAGCGACCTCCGGTCGTTCTTGGGTCCTGGGAAGTTGTGGAGCCCGCTGGACAGTATCGAGGAAGGCCTCGCGGGGCGGTAGACCTTGGAGTTCGACTCGCGACGGGGCGCCGGTGACGTGGGCGCCGCAGAGGCCATCAGGGCGAACTCTGCTCGGTGGCAGAGCCACCTCCACCCGCACGGCGGTCCTCGGGCGCCTGAGTATGATCGCGCCGATGCGCACACCAAACGGCGCCGGCGGGCGATTGCTGGCTGTCAGCGACCTGCACGTCACCCACCCGGATAATCGGGCGATCGTAGAGCGCATGCGACCCGAGAACGAGGCGGACTGGTTGATCGTCTGCGGCGATGTGAGCGAGACGCTCGCCGACGTCGAATGGGCATTGGGACTGCTCAGCAAACGATTTGAGAAGGTGATGTGGGCACCGGGCAACCACGACCTTTGGACCTCGCCCGGTGAGGAGCCGCCGCTGCGCGGCGAGCAGCGCTATCTACACCTTGTGGGTATCTGCAGACAGTTGGGGGTGCTCACGCCCGAGGATCCCTACCCGGTGTGGGAGGGAGCGGATGGCCCGCTGACCGTGGCATCGATGTTCTTGCTCTACGACTACTCGTTCGGTCGCAACATCGCGCCCACAAAGGCACAATCTCTGGCGCTCGCGCATCGAGCGGGCGTTGTGTGCAGCGACGAGTATCTGCTGCACCCAGATCCTTACGCAAGCCGTGAGGACTGGTGCCATGCGAGGGTCCGAGAGACAGAGGCACGACTGGAAAGCTGCGAGGCCGCGATCCCGCTCGTGATGGTCAACCACTTCCCGTTGACAGATCAGCCGACGAAGGTGCTGCGCCATCCCGAGTTTGCGCAGTGGTGCGGGACGACGCGGACAGCGGACTGGCACTGTCGCTTCAACACCGCGGTAGTCGTATACGGTCATCTGCACATTCCGCGGACAACCTGGCACGACGGTGTGAGATTCGAGGAGGTCTCGCTCGGATATCCACGCGAGTGGCACCGCCGCAACAGCTCGAGAGCCGTGCTTCGAAGGATCGCCCCTGCTGTGGAGAGCACATGATCGAGGAGCTGTTGCCCAAATGTCTCGTCTCCGTCGAGACGCGCGGGGATCATGGCGACATAGAGCTGTTCCCGGAGGAGGCGGCGCTGATCGAGAGGGCGGTCGAGAAGCGTCGGCGCGAGTTCATCACCGCCCGCGCATGCGCTCGCACGGCGCTGCGCCAGCTGGGGCTGCCCATCACATCGATTCCCACGGGGGAGCGCGGCGAGCCGCTGTGGCCTGAGGGCGTCGTGGGCAGCATCACCCACTGTGACGGGTATCGAGCATGTGCGCTTGCCCGGTCGAGTGAGGTTCTGAGCGTCGGGATCGATGCGGAGCCCAATGCCGCGCTTCCAGATGGCCTGTTGGGCGATATCGCGCGCCCGGAGGAGCTGCCGTGGTTGCGCCGGCTCGGATCGGCGGCGACGCAGGTGCATTGGGATCGGCTGTTGTTCAGCGCGAAGGAGTCTGTCTACAAGGCTTGGTTCCCGCTTGCAAAACGATGGCTTGGCTTCGAGGACGCTGTGATTACGATCGATCCAGGCTCCGGGTCCTTCAGCGCCCGACTCTTGGTCTCCGGTCCACCGATGGCCGACGGGCCGCTGCAAGGATTCTCGGGAAGATGGATGGTGCGTGAGGGGATTGTCCTCACAGCCATCGCTGTGATCCGCTGAAGTCTCGCCGCAGATGCTCCAAGGCGCGTGGGCGCACTGCTGTCGCCGCTGAGGTATCTGGCATGCTTCTCTGCCGATGACCGCCCAGCTCGACCCAGAGGCCGAGGGATTGCTGGAAGTGATGCGCGCCCTGGGCACCCCACCGCCCTACACACTCGCGGTGAACGACGCCCGTGAGCAGGCACGGGCAGCGCTGGTCACGAGGGGCGAGCCCATCCCGATTTACGGCGTAGAAGATATCTCGCTGCCCACACCCAACGGGGGATTGGCGATGCGGCTGTACCGCCCTGCCGAGGGCATGCTCCCGATGGCCCTGTTCCTGCACGGGGGCGGCTGGACGCTCAACGATCTCGACACCCACGATCGCTTGTGCCGTCTTATCGCCCGGCGCTCGAAGTGGCTTGTGGCTTCGCTTGACTATCGCAGGGCACCCGAGCACAAGCATCCCGCAGCGCTCGAAGACGCACACATCGCGTATCGATGGCTGTCTGACAACGCTGAGCGCATAGAAGGCATCAGATCGCGCGTGGCGCTGGTGGGCGAAAGCTCTGGCGCTACGACAGCTGCCTGCCTGGGATTGCTTCTGCGGGACCTTCACGCGCCGATGCCGACCCTGCAGATACTGGCGTACCCGTTGACCGACAGGTGCGGCCGCTGGCCCTCATATCAGCAGCGAGGAGTCGGGTACACGCTTGACCGGCCGTCTTTGCAGTGGTTCTTGGACAATTACATACCCCCGGGCCAGGATCTCGAAGATCCATATCTGTTCCCGCTCGCGGCTCGCGACCTCAGCGGCCTTGCGCCGGCGCTCGTGCTCACGGCCGAGTTCGACCCTCTACGCGACGAGGGCATCGCATATGCGCAGCGGCTGGAGGCGGCAGGCGTCGCGGTGGAGCACGTCCACGCCGGCGATCAGATGCACGGCTTCCTGCTTGTCGATCGAGCGGTCGGGAAAGCCGGAGCGCTGATCGATCGGTTGGCGGACACGCTTGTGGAGCACGCCCATGTCGCGCCCGTGAGGCAATGAGCACTGACCTGACCTGACTGCCTCGGCGCCTGAGCGATCATGGCGCCCGATATGCATCGACAAGCTCTGTGAGGCTCTGGCCAGCTGACCCAGCGTTTATACATTCCCAGGTGTGTGGGTATACGTAGGTTTGCTTTAGTCAGCTGCGTTGAGCAGGGCAATTCGAAAGTCTCGACGCCTATTCGTCCCGGTTGCCCGGGCTCCTGAGACCTCGATGGCATGCTCGAATCTAATTCAACCTGGCACGTTTATAAAACGCCGCCCGTCGCCGAAGCGAATGCAGACGGTCGTGGATGTAGATTCGCGCTCGAGCGTGCCGGCCCCCCAATCTGCCCCTGTATCAGGGGGATCTTCGAGCCTCTGAAGTGGTCCGCGCAGCGGCGTGATTGACAACATGGCCCGCGTCGTCTTAGTATCCCTATAGATGTTTCTGACCCGCGTGCAGAAAGGCGTCCAGCGACGGACAAGATGATCGGCTTGGGGGAGGTGGAGAGGATCGGGTTGGCCGTTCGCGCCGCACCGGAGGCGCTTGACCGCCCGCAAGCGCGCGGGGGTGTCGCTCGCGCCCGCGCTAGGGCTACGGGGCTCACGCCCGCCGCGTGGCGCCTCGGTGACGGCGGCGCTCGTGGCGCCGAGCCGATCGAGAGCGCCGCGGTCGTGCCTCGGGCTCTGCCGCTGGTGCGGTGCTCAGAATCTCAGGGGGACGGTCGCGGGGAGGGCTCATGAGCGGCGTCGCACACAACCACGCGAGATCGCTTCGGGAAATCGGCGCGGAGGTGGCTGGGCGGTTGCGGGCGCGCCGGCCGGAGATCGAGGGGGCGGTCTTCGCTCGTATCAACGACGAGATGTTTGGTCGTGTCGGAGACGAGAACGCCGAGTACGTGGCAGGACTTCGCAGAGCGGTGGTGGCGGCCGTGGAGTTCAGCTTCATGGGCCTGGAACAAAGGGATGGCACGGCCGGCTCGATCCCGCAGGAGGCGGTCGAGCAAGCGCGCCTCGGGGCGCGTATGGGCGTGAGTCTCGACACGGTGCTGCGCCGCTACATCGCCGGCCAGGGCCTGCTAGGGGACTTCATCATGGAGGAGGCGGTGCGCAGCGGCTTCTCGGGCGATGAGGCCTCGCTGCATCACCATCTGCTCGGAACGCAGACGCCGCTGCTGGAACGTCTCACGGCTTCGATAATCGAGGCGTACACCGACGAGGTGGGCCGAGCAGGAGGGTCGTCTGAGCAACGCCGTGCAGAGCTCGTGCGTGATCTGCTCGCCGGCAAGCAGCTCGATGTCGGCGAGCGGGCCGAGCTGGACTATGACTTCGATACGTGGCACATAGGCGCCGTCGTGGTGGGTGGTAGGGCAGCGGAGTTCATTCGGGGTGTGAAGGCGGCTCTCGGCTGCGAGTGCTTGGTTGTTTTGCACTGGGAGAGGACGAAGTGGGTCTGGTTTGGCCGTCAGCGAAAGCCAACGACTTCAGACCTCAAGCGTTTGTCCGCAGAGCGACCGACGGGTCTCTCGGTTGCGGTGGGTGAACCACGAAAGGCGATCGAGGGATGGCGGCTGACACATCAGGAAGCCCAGGCGGCGCTGCTGGTGGCGTTACGCAAACCACCGGGTGTGACACGGTGCTCTGATGTATTGCTCGAGGCTGCCGTATTGCAGCGGGAGCCGTTGGCCACTTCATTGATTGAGACATTTCTTTCACCGCTCGACGGGTTCGGTTACCGCGGTCAGACAGCGCACGACACACTGCGCGCCTATTTCGAGGCCAAGCGCAATGTGTCCTCTACCGCTCACCGATTGGGCGTGGCACGGAACACCGTTGAAAGCCGTCTACGCGAGATCGAGGAGAGGTTGGGGCGTCCGCTTCACATATGTTCGGCGCAGCTTGAAGTGGCACTGCGACTGGAGGCGCTGGGCGAGGACGCCCTTGGTGTCGAGAGTTCGAAGTCCATCGACACCAACTGGTGGGATGCGCGCAAAGCCAGCGTAATACAGGGCTCGTTTGAGCAATCTGCGCAATCTCCCAGATCGACTTTGAGCACATTGTCCAACCACAGGTCGAGAACGGGCTAGTACGATTTTTAGGCCCACTCACTGAGTCTCGTTTACGATGGTTACAGGAAAGCAAGGTGTGCAGCATCGATGTCCGGATCAGGTAGCCTAGGTGAAAGTTGGATCTCGCGTGCGATTCGTGGTCGTGTCGGGAAACGCAATAATAAATCCTCCCGGATTCGCTTTGCACTTGGATTTGCCGCCGCAATGTGGGCAGGACAGCGATTCACCATCGGCTGTTTTTGCGATTGACGACATTCATGGCAACTGGAAGTCGGCAATTGATGGGGGATGGAAGTCTGGGCGACCTGCATGGGGCCGTGGCAGATCGGCTGGCGGAGCGTCACTTCACGATGCAGGACGCAAACGCGCAGCTGCCAAATCTGGAGGTCATGACTCTGGATCCCTCGCTTCGCGGCCTGTTGTTCACCGACGGCACAGTGACACGAGCGTTGGAAGCTCAGACGCTGTGCCGCGTGGTTGTCGATGTTGTGGCGCAGTCGCGGACCACACTCCCCTCGGGAGCCGCGCACTACCTTGAAATCGACGAGTCCGCGGAGTGTCTTTGTCGGCGAGTGACAATGAAGACCTCCGGCCCGACCCCAGTCGTCTGGGCTGAGTCACACATTCTGCCTGAGCGACTGCCGATGGGGTTCCTCGGGCTCCTCGGTAGTGCGCCCAATGGCATAGGAGGCTCCATCGAGCAAGCAAAGCTCGAGAGTCGGCGGGAGTTGCTCTGGTTCCGGCTGGATACGCCGCCGGAATGGGCGAGCACCGTGCCGCCATGTGCGAGCACGCTGGTGCGGCTTTACCGGATAATCACGAACGATCGGCCTGCATTGTTGATACGTGAGGCTTTTGCGGTCGAGAGGCAGTTGGGTGTGTACCGTCCGCTCGGCTGGAGGAGCGCCGCCATGCATGCCACGTCTGGAACGGCATTGAGCGCTTCGGAATGACCCTCGATCGCTGTAACGCCAGCTGCTTGGTCGAGCGCAACGTGGACGCGGGGCGAGGGGCGAAGACCGCTTACTCCGCGCCCGATGGGGAGCTCACATACGAGCAGCTGCGGCGACAGGTCAATCGCATGGGCCGCCTGCTGCGCGAGCTTGGCGTTCGTCGCGAGCAACGAGTCCTGCTCGTACTGGACGACACCACCGCCTTTCCGATCGCGTTTCTTGGCGCGATGCGGATCGGAGCGGTGCCTGTCCCTGTGAGTGTGCGCGACACCGCGGAGCATTTTCGCCACTTCGTCGAGGACTCCTATGCCGAGCTGGTTGTGTGCGACGAGGCCTGCTTGGCGAGGTTGCAAAGCGCGCTCGACGGGTGTCGGGTCAGCTATGTTGCGCGAGGCGCGCGCCAGGAGGGCGTTGTCGAGCTAGACGAGGCGTTGGCGGCGCAGGACGATGAGCTCTCGGCACTCGCCACCCACGCCGACGACATGGCTTTCTGGCTGTACAGCTCGGGTTCGACCGGGAGGCCGAAGGGCGTCGTCCACCTGCACCGCAGCATCGAGGTCACCTGTGAGACGTTCGCTCGGGAGGTGCTGCGTATCGAGGAGAAGGACAGGATCTTCTCCACGACAAAGCTCTACCACGCCTACGGCCTGGGCAACAGCCTCTCGTTCCCGCTTTATTTTGGCGCGAGCGCGATCCTGCTCGATGGTCCCCCGAGTGCCGAGCGGCTTCTACAGACGCTACGCACGCAGCAGCCGACGGTCTTCTGCTCGGTACCGGCGCTGTACGGGCTGCTGGCCGAGGATCCGGGCGCCGGTACTGCATTTGACTCGTTGCGGCTGTGTATCTCTGCAGCCGAGCCGCTGCCCGGACGTACCTTTGATCGCTGGCGCTCGCGTTTTGGCCTGGAGATAGTGGAGGGGATCGGCTCGACCGAGATGTTGCAGGCCTACTGCTCGAATCGCCCCGGCGAAGCCGTGCGTGGCTCGACCGGTCGCCCGGTGCCCGGCTATGAGCTACGCCTGCTCGACGATTCCGGGACGGTGCTCGAGGGTGCGTCTTCGGGGGCTCTGGAGGTTCGGGGTGACTCTTGCGCCGCGTTTTATTGGCATGAGCACGACAAGGCCAGGAGCCGCATGCGCGGGGAGTGGTTTGCCACCGGCGACCGCTTCCAGCGAAGCGCAGATGGAACCTATGCGTATGTCGGACGCACTGACGACATGTTCAAGGTCAGCGGCCTGTGGGTGTCACCGGTTGACATGGAGAATGTGCTGCTCGAGCACCCGGCTGTGGCAGGCGCCGGCGTTGTCGGTGTCCTAGTCGAGGACCGTCTTCGGATCGTCGCCTACGTGGAATGTGAAAACGGGGGAGCAGGTGAAGAGCAGGCGCTCGAGGAGGAGTTGCGCGCGTTGTGCAAAGAGCATATGCGCGAGCATGAATCGCCCCACATCGTGCGTTTCATCGACAGTCTGCCGCGCACGCTGACGGGAAAGCCACAGCGCTTCAGGCTCCGTGAGCTGATCGAGCGGGAGAGAACTCCAGAGCGCGAGCAGCCGCGGCCTGGAGCGCAAAGCGCCTCGCATGTGGCGGCGGCCCTTGCCGACGAGCAGGCAGCCGAGCGTGCGCCTGCGTCACCGCTCGAGCCGGCGCCAGCGCCCGGACCGGTGCCTGCACGAGCGCAGGCAACAGGCGGCACCAAGGCATCCGCTCGCGCGCCGGCGCCAGAGCCGGTACCTGCTCGAGCTCGGGCGACCGGCAGAGCCAAGACATCCGAAGGGTCCTCGGCGTCGCGCGGGGCGGGCGTTCGGATGTTGGCTGCGCTGAAGCGCCGGTTCACAGGAGCGCCGCCCGAGCGCGCCGCGGCTGGCTTGGCCCCTGCCCCTTCGAAGCTCGAGGGTGTGCGTGAGGCGCAGTCAGGCCAGGCGATGCTCGAGCTCGTGCTCGCCGAAGTCACCGCGGTACTAGGCCATGGCTCAGCCGCGACGACGGATCCCAAGCGCGATTTCAAGGGGCTCGGCCTCGACTCGGTGGGGGCTGTAGAGCTCCGCAACCGTCTGAGCCACGCAACGGGGATCAAGCTGTCCTCCACCCTCGCCTTCGACCACCCTACGCCCGCGGCGGTGGCAGAGTTCCTGCGCTCGTGCGTCGGAGGTCTCGAGCGCGGTTCAAGGGACTCCCCGCGTATCTCGGTGCAGGCGGAGGAGCAAATCGCGATTGTGGGCATGGGTTGTCGCTTCCCTGGCGGGATCGGCTCGCCGGAGGAGTTGTGGGAGCTGGTTGCGTCCGGAATCGATGCGATCTCCGATCTTCCAACAGATCGAGGCTGGGATTTGGAGCGGCTCTATGACTCCGATCCTTCTCATCCTGGCACCAGCTATGCCCGCGAGGGGGGCTTCCTCTACGATGCAGCCGATTTTGACCCGGCCTTCTTTGGGATCGGTCCTCGTGAGGCGCTTGCGATGGACCCCCAGCAGCGGCTGCTGCTGGAAGTCTCCTGGGAGGCTTTGGAGCACGGACGTCTCAACCCCCAGTCGCTGCGGGGCAGTCGCACCGGTGTGTTTGCCGGGGTCATGTATCACGATTACAGTGAGCGGGTCCTCGGCGCCACACCGGCTGATCTGGAGGCATATCTCGGTGTGGGCAGCGCCGGTAGCGTGGCATCGGGTCGTGTGGCGTACACGCTGGGCTTGGAGGGTCCGGCGGTGACGCTCGACACGGCGTGCTCATCCTCGCTCGTCGCACTACACCTGGCGTGCGCCGCGCTGCGCACGGGTGAGTGTGAGCTGGCGCTTGCCGGCGGGGCCACCGTGCTCTCCACACCGCGCGCGTTCGTAGAATTCTCTCGACAACGCGCACTCGCGCCAGATGGGCGATGCAAGTCTTATGCCGACGCTGCTGACGGCACGAGCTGGTCGGAGGGAGTCGGCGTCGTAGTCTTGGAGCGGCTTTCCGAGGCTCGTCGGCTGGGGCATCGCGTGCTCGCGGTCGTGGCCGGCAGCGCGATCAACCAAGACGGTGCGAGCAACGGTCTGACCGCGCCCAACGGTCTCTCTCAGCAGCGAGTCATACACCAGGCGCTGGCCAACGCCGGGCTCTCCCCCGGGCAGGTCGACGTGGTCGAGGGGCACGGGACCGGTACAGCGCTCGGCGACCCGATCGAGGCGCAAGCGCTGCTCGCAACCTACGGACAGAAGCGTGACTCAGATCACCCGCTATGGCTAGGGTCAATCAAGTCGAACATTGGGCACGCCCAGGCCGCCGCCGGTGTGGCGGGCGTGATCAAGATGGTGATGGCATTGCGGCACGAAACGCTGCCGAGGACGCTCCACGTGGATGGACCTTCGAGGCAGGTGGATTGGAGCGCCGGATCGGTATCGCTTCTCACCGAGCAACAGGGATGGCCCAGTAATGGTCAACCGCGTCGCGCGGCCGTGTCCTCGTTTGGGATCAGTGGCACGAATGGGCATGTGATTCTTGCTGAGGCCCCGCCAGACATGGCCACACAGTCGGGCACCCCCGCGCTCGCCGCCGGTGCTTTGCCGGTCTCGGATGTCGTGCCGTGGGTCATATCGGCCAGAGCTGGGCAGGCGCTGGGCGAGCAAGCGGAGCGCCTGCTCGCTCATATAAAGCGCAACCAGGATCTGGACGTAGGGGACATCGGGGTATCGCTGGCGCACCGGGCCGAGCTCGAGCATCGAGCGGTCGTCTTGGGCGCCGACAGGCATACCCTGATCGAAGGGATGGGTGCGCTTGCCCAGGGGCATTCTCGTTCTGTTGCGAACGTGGTCGAGGGCGTTGTGGGGGTGGGCGAGCTCTCGACCGCACTGTTGTTTACGGGGCAGGGCGCCCAGTACGGAGGGATGGGCGCGGAACTCTATGGCGCGTATCCAGTCTTCAGAAACACACTCGACGAAGTGTGTGAATTGCTGGATGCTCAGCTTGGGTGTTCGTTGCGCGAGCTGATGTTCGCGCTCGAGGGATCCCCGTTGTTTGGAGGCTTGGATGAGACGGTGTTCACGCAGGCCGGCTTGTTCGCTTTGGAGGTGGCGTTGTTCAGGCTTGTGGAGACGTGGGGCATAAGGCCGGACTTCCTGATGGGTCACTCGATCGGAGAGCTCGTCGCCGCCCATCTGGCGGGCGTCTTCTCGATCGAGGATGCGTGCAAGCTGGTGGCGGCTCGTGGCCGGTTGATGGGGGAGCTGCCTGATGGCGGTGCGATGGTCGCTGTCCAGGCCTCCGAGCGAGAGTTGACTCAGAGCCTCGCTGACTTCAAGGGCAGCGTGGCTCTGGCCGGCATCAACGGTCCTAGTTCAGTGGTCATCTCTGGGGATGGGGACGCGGTGCTGCAGGTCGCGCGCGTGTGGAAAGAGCAGGGGCGCAAGACGAAGCGTTTGCGTGTCTCGCACGCATTTCACTCGCCACGTATGGATGGGATGCTGGAGGAGTTCCGCCGGGTGGCGGAGGAGTTGTCGTTCGCTGATCCCTCGATTCCCGTTGTATCGAATGTCACGGGTGAAGTGCTTTCGCACGAGCTGTGCGCGCCTGAGTATTGGGTGCGCCACGTCCGCGAGCCCGTGCGCTTCGCGGATGGCGTCCATCGGCTTCGTAGTCACGGGGTGCGGAGTTTTCTCGAGCTTGGCCCGGACGGAGTTCTCAGCGGCATGGTCGGCGAATCGGTGGCAGAGGAGGCTGGTGTCGGCGAGGGGACGGCCGCGCCCGTGGTGGCTGTGCCGGTGATGCGTCGAGGTCGCCTAGAGGTTCGCGCGCTACACGAGGCTCTCGCCGAGATATGGGTCCACGGAGCTCACCTCGACTGGGCAGCTGGGCTCTATGGTGCGGGCGCTCGAGCTGTAGATCTGCCCACCTATGCTTTTCAGCGTGAGCGCTTCTGGCTTGATGCGGGACAGTCGCGAGCCGGGGACGTGTCGGCGGTGGGGCAGCGTCCGGCGGTTCACCCGTTCCTTGGTGCCGCCGTAGCGCTTGCCGAGGAGGATGGTTGGTTGTTCACCGGGCGGTTGTCTTTGGGCGATCACGCATGGCTGTCCGATCACGTGGTGTTGGGCAGCGTTGTGCTACCTGGCAGCGCTTTCCTCGAGCTTGGGTTCTACGTTGGCGCTCAGCTCGAGTGCGAATTTGTGCAAGAGCTGACATTGCAGGCGCCACTGGTGCTGGAGGGGCAGGGCAATGTGCAGTTGCAGGTGAAGGTTGGCGAGGCCGATGAGTCCGGAGTTCGCTCGCTGCGCTTCTATTCGCGTGCTGAGCAGGTCGCCGATGATCTCTCAGGAGGTGGGGGCGACTGGGTTTGCCACGCTGTTGGCTCGCTTGCCGCCGCCGAGCGCGATGGCGAGGTAGCACGCCCTGGGTTGTCCTGGTCGCACGGCGGAGTGTGGCCACCGCCAGATGCTGAGCCCGTCGATGTCGAGGATCTCTATGGGCGACTGGCTGATGGTGGCTTGGAATACGGTCCGCTCTTTCAGGGCCTCACTCACGCGTGGCGACGGGACGGTGAGGTCTTTGCTGAGGTCGCGCTACCAGACACAGAGCCTGACCACGAATCATTCGGGTTGCATCCGGCGCTTCTGGATGGCGCACTGCATGCCATGACGCTCACGGATGGCAACGCGGGCTCTGGGGGGGTGCGGCTGCCGTTCTCGTTGAGTGACATCGCGTTGCAGGCGAGCGGCGCCCGCGCGTTGCGCGTATGGCTCACGCCCACCCAAGGAGATGCCGTCTCGATCAGAGTTGCCGACGAGCACGGGCAACCAGTTGCAAGCATCGGCTCGCTTGTGACCCGGACCGCCACGGCAGCGGAGATCGGCGCTGCTCAGCTCAGCAGACAGAGCACGATGCTGCAGGTCGAGTGGGTACCAACCTCAGCCACCGCGGCAGTCTCCTCACGAGCTCTCGCGATGGTTGGTGTGCGCCACGGCACGATCACCGACGCACCGTCGTTGGGCGGATTGGAGTTGGTTGCATATCCCGATGTCGGGTCTCTCGGTGAGGCAGTGGAGCATGGAGCTGTACATGACACGGTGCTGATCGACGCCAGGGCAATGGAGCGCCAGAGCGCTTCTGAGGAGCGCTCTGGGTCTAGCTCCGATGACGCGTCTATCGGGGATATGTCCGAGCTGGTCAGAAGCTGTTTGAGTGGTGTACTGGCTTCGCTGCAAACGTGGCTTGCTGACGATCGTCTTTCCGGGTCCCGGTTGGTGGTATTGACGCAAGGTGCGGTCGCTGTGGGTCCCCCAGAAGGCGTGAGCGATCTCCCCGGTGGCGCTGTGTGGGGTTTGGTGCGCTCAGCCCAGGCAGAGAATCCCGGCCGTTTGGTGCTTGTCGATGTCGATGGTGAGGACTCCTCGTGGAATGTGCTCGATCAGGCGCTGGCGCTTGATGAGCCCCAGGTCGTGTTGCGCCGCGGCGCCGCCTTTGTGGCGCGGTTGGCGAGCGTGAATGCTGGTGAATTGCTGGTGGCTCATGGGGATGTGCAGGCGTGGAGATTGGATGTCGGTCGGAACGGCAGTCTCGACAGCCTGGCTCTGGTTTCAAGCCCGCTGGCAGATGTGCCGCTCGAGCCCGGCCAGGTGCGAGTTGAGGTGCGTGCGGCGGGTTTGAACTTCCGTGATGTGCTCCTCGCGCTTGGGATGTATCCGGGCGAAGCGGAGATTGGTGGAGAGGGCGCCGGGGTGGTTGTGGAGGTTGGTGGGGAAGTGAGCGAGTTCTTCCCGGGTGACCGAGTGATGGGCTTCATGGAGGGAGCGATAGGCACCACAGCACTGGCAGACAGTCGCCTTCTGGTTCGAATTCCAGAGGACTGGTCCTTTGTACGAGCCGCTTCCATTCCGATCGCATTCGCGACCGCCTACTACGCGCTGGTTGACCTGGGCGGATTGAAGCATGGTGAGCGTTTGCTGGTTCACGCCGCGACCGGCGGAGTCGGGATGGCGGCCGTGGAGATCGCTCGTCATCTGGGCGCCGAGGTGTTCGCAACAGCGAGCTTGGGCAAGTGGGATGCGCTTCGGGCGCAGGGCTTCACCGACACCCATATTGCATCCTCGAGAACGCTCGACTTCAAGGATGAGCTCCTCGAGGCCACCGATGGCGTGGGAGTGGCTGTCGTGCTGAATTCCTTGGCAGGGGAATTCGTCGACGCTTCGCTTGCCTTGTTGCCAAACGGTGGCCGTTTTCTGGAGATGGGCAAGACCGATGTCCGCAATCCCCAGGAGATCGCCGATGAGTATCCCGGCGTGGCTTATCGCGCGTTTGACCTCATGGATGCCGGACCCGACCGGCTGCACGAGATACTGGTTGAGCTCGTTGGATTGTTCACCCAAGGCGGATTGGGTTTCTCACCTATAACAACGTGGAACGCGCGCAGGGCGCCGCAGGCTTTCAGGTGTATGAGCCAGGGACAGCACGTTGGCAAGAACGTGTTGCGTTTGCCTACGACGATCAACGTTGATGGTACGGTGCTCCTCACGGGCGGTACCGGTGGACTCGGGGCGCTGGTGGCACGTCATTTGGTGGTCGAGCACGGAGTCCGGCACCTGCTCTTGGTGAGTCGCCGTGGCTCACGGGCCGCTGGGGCGAACGAGCTGGTCGAGGAGCTCTCGCGGTCGGGCGCGCAGGTGGAGGTGAAGGCGTGTGACATCTCAGATCGTGAGTCGCTCGAGCGTTTGCTTGGGGGTATCGCGCCCGAGCACCCGCTCGATGCGGTTGTGCACGCCGCCGGCGTCATCGACGACGGGGTGATCGGCTCGCTCACGCCCGAGCGGATCGATCGTGTGCTCGCCGCGAAGGTCGACGGCGCATGGAACCTGCACGAGCTCACCGGGAAGTTGGATCTGTCGGCATTCGTGATGTTCTCCTCGGTGGCCGGCACGATCGGGAGTCCTGGCCAGGGGAACTACGCGGCGGCGAACGCGTTCCTCGACGCGCTGGCGGTGCATCGCCGCGAGCGTGGCCTTACTGGCACCTCGATCGCCTGGGGTTTGTGGGCCGAGCAGAGTGACATTACCGCCCAGTTGCAGGAGCTCGATCGCAGGCGAATGGGGAGGATGGGCGTAGCTGCGCTGTCGAGCGAGGAGGGGCTGGGGCTGCTGGACGAGGCGTTGGCGGTCAATGAGGCGCTGGTGGTGTCCGCTCGGCTTGACAAGGGTGTGCTGCGTGCTCAGGCCAGGGCAGGAGAGTTGCACCCTCTGCTGAGCTCAATGGTCAATGTGCGCTTGCGCGATCCAGGCAGCGCAGCGCGCGGTTCGTTGTCACGGATGCTGGCAGAAACCGCACAGGATCAACGCGGGCCGGTGGTCCTCGAGTTGGTTCGCTCCGAGACGGCGCGCGTGCTTGGCCACAGTTCGCCCGATGCCATAGATGTGCAACGTCCGTTCAAGGACCTCGGGTTTGACTCGCTTGCCGGTGTGGAGTTGCGCAACCGTCTCACCTCGCAAACGGACATGCGTCTTTCCGCGACGCTGGTCTTTGATTATCCGACGCCGGTTGCCCTCGCGACATATCTACTCGAGCTGCTGTCCGGGATCCGTGCAAGTGCTCGCCCTGAACTGTCACGCATGGCGAGTGATGAGCCGTTGGCGATTGTGGGAATGGGGTGTCGCTACCCGGGCGAGGTGGCCTCCCCGCGACAGTTGTGGGATTTGATCCGCTCAGCCACGGATGCGATTGGGGCTTTCCCGGGCGATCGTGGGTGGGATCTAGATGTGTATGACCCCGACCCGGATGCCCTGGGCGCCAGTTACGCTCATGAGGGCGGTTTTCTCCACGAAGCCACGGAGTTCGATGCGGCGTTCTTCGAGATCAGTCCGCGTGAGGCTTTGGCCATGGACCCACAGCAGCGCTTGTTGCTGGAAGTCTCATGGGAGGCATTGGAGGACGCAGGCATCGATCCACGCTCGTTGAAGGGCAGTCAAACGGGTGTGTTCGCGGGTGCCAACCCATCTGATTACGGTATGCGCTCAGCGAATACCAAAGGTGTGGAGGGCTATGGCTTGACCGGCGGCGCTCCAAGTGTGATCTCCGGGCGAGTTGCCTACACATTTGGATTCGAGGGTCCGGCTGTGACAGTGGACACTGCATGCTCCTCCTCGCTGGTGGCATTGCACTGGGCCTGCCAGGCGTTGCGTTCTGGCGAATGTTCGCTCGCCCTCGCCAGTGGCGTGACGGTGATGTCCAGCCCGAGCGTATTTGTCGAGTTCTCGCGCCAACGTGGCTTGGCCCCCGATGGACGTTGCAAGGCGTTTGCAGAGGGCGCCGACGGAGTCGGTTGGAGCGAGGGAGCCGGCTTGGTCGTCCTGGAGCGTCTTTCAGATGCTCAGCGCAACGGTCACCGCGTGTTGGCGCTAGTGCGTGGTAGCGCGGTCAATCAGGATGGCGCGAGTAATGGTTTGACTGCGCCCAACGGTCCTTCGCAGCAAAGGGTGATACGGCAGGCGTTGGCCAGTGCCGGCCTGTCACCTGGCGATGTGGATGCGGTCGAGGCGCACGGCACAGGGACGACGCTCGGTGACCCAATAGAGGCACAGGCTCTGCTTGCGACATACGGGCAAGAGCGCGAGCCCGATCACCCATTGTGGCTCGGGTCGATCAAGTCGAATATAGGTCATACGCAGGCTGCCGCGGGTGTGGCGGGTGTGATCAAGACTGTCATGGCGATGCGCAACGAGCTGTTGCCCAGAACCATTCATCTGGACGAGCCGTCGAGCAAGGTCGACTGGTCCAGCGGGGCCGTGTCGCTTTTGACTGAGGAGTTGTCATGGCCTCGCCGTGGGCGACCGCGTCGTGCTGGCGTCTCCTCGTTTGGGATCAGCGGCACAAACGCACATGTCATTCTCGAGGAGGCGCCGGACACTCTGTTGCAGCCCCAATCCCAGGACCCTCACGCGCAGCCGAGCAAGCAACTAGATCTCTTGCCGTGGGCGATATCCGCAAGGGATCAGGACGCCCTCGAGGCTCAGGCAGATCGCTTGCGGCAGTTCGTCTCCTCTGAGCCGGATTTGCGTATAGAGGATGTCGCTAGCTCCCTTGCGGGCAGGTCGGCGTTCGAGCATCGCGCGGTTGTCATTGGGGCAGAGAAGGACGATTTGCTCGCCGGGTTGGATTTGGTGGGCACGAGCGAGTCGGGTGGACAGACGCAGGCGGGAGTAGTGAGAGGGGCTGTGAATCGAGTCGGCGGAACGGCATTTCTTTTCACTGGCCAGGGTGCCCAGCGTGTAGGTATGGGAAGTGAACTTTATGAGACCTCCGCCGTGTTTCGGGATGCTTTTGACGAGGCTTGTGGGCATCTGGACGGTTTGCTCGGGCGTTCCCTGCGGAATGTGGTGTTTGGTGAGGAGGTGGTGGGCGCCGATATCGCCGACGGGAGTCGCGATGGGGGCTTGTTGGATGAAACTGCGTTTACACAGGCGGGTTTGTTTGCGTTCGAGGTGGCTCTTTTCCGGTTGGTGAAGAGCTGGGGGCTGCAACCCGATTTTGTGGGGGGCCATTCTGTAGGTGAGCTGGTGGCGGCTCATGTGGCGGGGGTATTCTCGCTAGAGGACGCCTGCGCTCTCGTGGCCGCGCGCGGTTTGCTGATGGGCAGATTGCCGGCGGGGGGTGCGATGGTGGCGGTGCAGGCATCCGAGCGGGATGGCCTGGAGGCGTTGGAGGGTTTGGGGGATCGGATTGCGCTGGCGGCGGTGAACGGTCCTGAGTCGATCGTGTTTTCCGGGGATGAGAGCGCGGTGTTGGAGCTAGCTGATGAATGGGAGCGGCGGGGCCGTAAGGCCAGACGGTTGCGCGTGTCCCATGCGTTTCACTCGTCGCGGATGGAGCCGATGTTGGAGGAGTTTGGACGGGTTGCCGCGGGAATGTCCTTCGGCGAGCCCCAGATTCCAGTTGTCTCCAATCTGACGGGTGAGGCGATTGACGGCCGGGAGCTGTGCACTGCCGAGTATTGGGTGCGTCATGTACGTGAGACGGTTCGTTTTGCTGATGGGGTGCGTTGGCTTGCCGACCAGGGTGTTGGCTCGTTTGTCGAGTTGGGGCCAGGAGGTGTGCTCAGTGCGATGGTCGAGGATTGCTTGGCCTCCGCCGAGGAGGACAGCGATTCCAAGCCCGTCTTGGGTGAACGGGTTGGGCCTGATGGTCTCGAGAGCCCGATCCCCGGACACCCGGAGCAAGTCGCGGTTGTAGTCCCACTGCTGCGTAAAGGTCGTAGGGAGGCACATACGTTGTTGACGGGCCTTGCTCAATTGTGGGTGCGAGGGGCGAGCGTCGATTGGGGAGCAGTGCCCGAGGGTTCGGGTGCTCAGCATGTGGATTTGCCCACTTACGCCTTCCAGCGTGAGCAGTATTGGCTGGAGGCCGCGACGTGGGGGCCAGGGGGCGGAGCCTCCTTGGATCACCCACTCTTCAGTGGGATAGTCGGGTTGGCTGATGGCGAGGGACAGTTGTTTACCGGGCGGTTGTCCTCACGAATGCCAAAGTGGGTTGGCGATCACGTGGTGATGGGCTCGGTGGTGGTTCCGGGCACGGCATTTGTCGAGCTCGCGCTGCATGTGGCTGACCAGCTCGGATGCGATGTCCTCGAGGAGCTGGTCATGGAATCTCCGCTCGTGCTGTCCGGGGAGGGCGGCGTGCGGCTACAGGCCTCTGTGGCAGCCCCTGACGATGCGGGCAGGCGGTCGGTGAGGATCTATTCGTGTCCTGAGGACGTCGGCGTGGATGCACTGGAGGGCGAGGGTGTGTGGACGCGCCATGCTGCAGGCGTGCTGGCTCGCGTCGAGGTGGCCTCGCCCGCGCAGCAGGCCTTGCTGGAGCGAGCGGCGGCGCTTGGCGGTCAGTGGCCGCCAGAGGGAGCAGTTGTGGTGGATGTCGATGACTTCTACAACCAGATGGTTGCGCTCGGCTTTGACTATGGGCCGGCATTTGTCGGGGTTCGCGCTGTGTGGCGCCGTGGCGAGGATCTGTTCGTGGAGTCCTCGCTATCGGACACAGAGCAACCGCACGCCGTGCGTTACGGAATTCACCCAGCGTTGTTCGATGCGGCGATCCAGGCGATGGCCCCGAGGACAACCGGACGTGACCCGGACACGCTCGGCAACGGCGATGTGTTGCGCCTGCCTTTCGCATTCAACGGTGTGCAGCTACACACCAGAGGCCGCTCCGCGCTGCGCGTGCACCTGTCTCCGATCCGCGGTGACGCGATATCCATGGTTGCGGCAGATGAAACCGGTGCGCTGGCGGCATCGATGCAGTCGTTGGTCTTGAGGGCAGTCTCCCCAGAGCAGTTGGCACGGGCCGGTGGCGGATATCGCGAGTCGCTTTTTGGTTTGGACTGGACCGCGCTCCCTGTCTCCTCGCCAAGCCCCGCCGCGGTGGCGGCGGATGAGTGTGCGGTGCTGGGCGGTGGCGGGATGCTTCTCGGGGGAAGCTCGTGGTCGTCGGACGTGTACGACGATCTGGGCTCGTTGGGCGAAGCGATGGATGACGGTCGCGTTGTCCCACGCGTAGTGCTCGTGGATTGCGGTGCAGAGGGGAAACTTGGGTTCGCAGATGCGTTGGTTGGGAAGCTGGACGAGGAGGAGCTGACGGTCGCGATTGCAGAGGTTGTCCACGGGCTCGCCCACCGTGCGCTTCGATTGGTGCAGGGGTGGCTTGGGGATGAGCGGTTCCTTGGATCGCGTCTGGTGTTTGTGACAAGGGGGGCGGTGTCGGCGCGCCCGCGGGAGGGCCTCGCTGGACTGGCGCAGTCGCCGATGTGGGGACTGGTGCGCTCGGCGCAGTCTGAGCATCCCGGGCGCTTTGTGCTCGCTGATGTCGATAGCGAGGACGTTTCAGCCGACGCGTTGCTCGCGGCGCTTGCCGGCGAGGAGCCTCAGCTGGCGATAAGGGCGGGCAGCGTCCTGCTGCCCCGTCTCGAGCGGTTGCCTCGGTCGCCCGAGGCCGATGATGTGCCGCCACTTGGTGGGGCCGACCTTGATGGCACGGTCTTGATCACTGGTGGCACGGGAGAGCTCGGAGCCATCGTGGCAAGGCACTTGGTGGGCACTCACGGAGCTCGTCGCCTGCTCTTGACGAGCCGTCGTGGCCTCGAGTCTGCGGGCGCAAAGGAGCTCGAGGCCGAGTTGGCTGGGATGGGAGCCCAGGTGAGCGTTGCGGCGTGCGACGTATCTGACCGCGAGCAACTCGAGGCGCTGCTCGACTCGGTTGGCGAGGAGCATCCGCTGGTGGCGGTAGTGCACGCCGCGGGAGTACTTGACGATGGAGTTGTCGAGTCCTTGACTACCGAGGCGCTCGACCGGGTGCTGGTTTCGAAGGTCGATGCGGCCTTGCACCTGCACGAGTTGACATCGCATCTCGATCTCGCGGCGTTTGTGATGTTCTCCTCCTCCGCGGCCACACTTGGCTCGGCGGGTCAAGCCAACTATTCGGCAGCCAACGCGTTCCTCGATGGCCTGGCCGCCTATCGCCGTGGACAAGGTCTGTCTGGCTCGTCGCTTGCGTGGGGATTGTGGGCTGGCTCCAGAGGGATGGCGGGTAGCCTCGGTGAGGTTGATCTCGGCAGGATCGCGCGTTCGGGCTTGGCCGCGTTGCCGGTCGAGGAGGGTCTTGCGCTGTTTGACGCTGCCCTGGAGGCAGACGAGGCGTTGGTGTTGCCGATGCGCCTGGATGGCTCGGCGTTGCGCGCTCAGGCCGAGGATGGCCTGCTGCCGGCGGTACTGCGGGGTCTGGTTCGCGCTCGGCCATCGCGCGTGGTCAGGGAGGTCAGCTCACTTGCTCTGCGCCTCGCCGCGGTGCCCGAGCAAGAGCGCGAGAGTGTGGTCCTGGATACCGTACGAGCTGAGGTGGCAGCTGTGCTGGGTCACCCTTCGGGCTCCACCATAGGAGCCCAGCGATCTTTCAGCGAGCTGGGCTTTGACTCGCTGATGGCGGTGGAGTTGCGTAACCGTCTCGGTCGTGTCACCGGGCTAGGTCTGCCCACGACCCTCGTGTTCGACTATCCCACAGCCGCGGCGCTTTCGGTCTATCTGACAGAGGAGATCTCTGAAATCTCGGAAACGCAGATGCCCGCGATTCCTCCCGTCGGACTCTCGGCGCCGATGGTGTCCGCTGACGATCCGATCGCGATCGTAGGGATGAGCTGCCGCTATCCGGGAGGAGTGCACTCGCCCACTGAGCTGTGGGAGCTTGTGATGGCAGAGACCGACGCGATAGGGCCATTCCCCGCCGATCGCGGGTGGGACCTCCCCTCGTTGTATGACCCAGATCCCGACGTCCCGGGCACCTGTTATGCCCGTGAGGGCGGTTTTCTCTACGACGCCAGTGAATTCGACGCATCCTTTTTCGGGATCAGGCCAAATGAGGCGTTGGCGATGGATCCTCAGCAGCGTTTGCTGCTGGAAGTCTCATGGGAGGCTCTTGAAGACGCGGGGCTGGATCCGGTTTCGCTTCGTGGAAGCCAGACGGGTGTGTTCGCGGGGGTTGGCTCGATGGATTTCGGCGCGGGTCTGTGGTCTGCGCCCGAAGGGCTCGAGAATCTCGCGGGCTACTGGCTGACGGGCAGCTCGGGAAGCGTTGTCTCCGGTCGGGTCTCCTACGTGCTCGGCTTGGAGGGTCCCGCTGTGTCTGTGGATACGGCCTGCTCATCCTCGTTGGTCGCGCTGCATCTGGCCTGTCAGGCGTTGCGCGCAGGGGAGTGTCCACTGGCACTCGCCGGTGGGGTGTCGGTATTGGACACGCCCGGGTTGTTTGTGCAGTTCAGCGCGCAGCGAGGTCTTGCACGGGATGGACGCTGCAAGTCCTTCGCTGACTCGGCGGACGGTGTGGGCTGGGGTGAGGGTGTGGGTGTGGTCTTGCTAGAGCGGCTCTCCGATGCACAGCGAAACGGTCATCACGTGCTCGCACTGGTCCGTGGCAGCGCGATAAACCAGGACGGCGCGAGCAACGGGTTGACAGCGCCCAACGGCCCTTCCCAGCAACGCGTCATCGAGCAGGCCCTGGCGCGGGCAGGGCTCTCGGTAGGGCAGGTGGACGCGGTCGAGGCGCACGGCACCGGTACCACGCTTGGCGATCCGATCGAGGCCAACGCGCTGCTGGCCACATACGGACGCGGGCACTCACCTGAGAGGCCATTGTGGCTGGGGTCGCTGAAGTCGAACATAGGCCACACGGTTGCTGCGGCCGGCGTGGGCGGTGTCATCAAGATGGTGATGGCAATGCGGCACGATGTGCTGCCAAAGACGCTGCACGTCGATGAGCCATCCAGCAACGTCGACTGGTCAAGCGGAGCGGTCGCACTGCTGGACGAGCCACAACCCTGGTTGGCGAACGGGCAACCGCGACGAGCGGGTGTGTCATCGTTCGGGGTCAGCGGCACCAATGCTCACGTCATCGTGGAGGAGCCGCCGGCAGGCGAACTGGCTGCACCGACAACGAGCGGAGTGCCAGCGCAAGATCACGGGACGATCGAGGCTGACGCACGCAAGAGCGGTCCAGTGCCATGGGTGATCTCGGCCAAGGATCGGCCGGCGTTGCTCGAGCAGGCCGAGCGGTTGAAGCTGCATGTCAGCGCTCGCTCGAGCTTGCATCCCGCAGATGTCGGCCTCTCGCTTGCCTCTCGCACAGAGTTTGAGCATCGAGTTGTGCTTGCGGGCGGCGATCGGACGACTTTGCTGAAATCGTTGACTGAGCTCTGCGAGGGCTCATCCTCGCCATGGATGGTCGATGGAGTTGCACATGAGAATGTTGGGGCGCTAGCTGTGTTGTTCACCGGTCAGGGCGCCCAACACGTGGGTATGGGTCGGGAGCTCTTTGAGAAATTCCCGGTTTTCGGCGCTGCCTTCGACGAGGTATGCGAATGTCTGGATGTCCTGCTCGGCCGTTCGCTGCGAACTGTGACGTTTGGAGGGCAGCCGCTTGGCGGCGGGGATACTGACGACTCGGATGACACCTCGAGTGCTCAGAGCCTGCTTGACGAGACATTGTTCACCCAGACAGCGCTGTTTGCGTTTGAGGTTTCTCTCTTCCGTCTGATCGAGAGCGTGGGATTGCGCCCCGACTTCGTAATGGGGCACTCGGTGGGTGAGCTGGTGGCGGCACACATCGCGGGTGTGCTTTCGCTAGAGGACGCCTGTGCTCTGGTGGCCGCCCGTGGTCGCCTGATGGCCGGCCTGCCTCGGGGTGGCGCGATGGTGGCGGTCCAGGCCTCCGAGCAGGAGACGTTGGAATCGCTGGTCGATATAAATGGGGATGAGCGGCTCGTTGCCATTGCCGCCGTCAACGGTCCCTCGTCGATCGTTCTCTCCGGTGACCAGGACGCGGTGTTGCGCATTGCCTCGATTTGGGAAGAGCGTGGGCGGAGGACGAGACGCTTGCGGGTGTCTCACGCGTTTCACTCGCCGCGTATGGATGGGATGCTCGAGGAGTTCGCGCAGGCGGCCGCCGGAGTGTCGTTCAATGAGCCGAGGATCCCAATAGCCTCGAATGTGACTGGCGGTCCGATCGAGGCGCACGAGCTTTGCACGCCCGAGTATTGGGTGCGTCACGTGCGTGAGACAGTGCGTTTCGCCGACGGGGTGCAGTGGCTCAGGGGTCAAGGAGTGAGAACTTTTCTGGAGTTGGGACCAGATGCGGCACTCACGTCAATGGTCGAAGAGTGCTTGATATCGGTGAACGGGCCCGTGGGTTCGGCGACTGCCGGGGATGGTAATCCAGATGAGGGAAGGCAGGTTGCACGGGAGGACGAGGGAGCGTTGGCTGCCGCGTCTGTGTCCGCTTTGCGCCGTGGACGTCCGGAAGTAGAGACGCTGCTGAGCGGGCTGGGCCGGCTGTGGGTACGTGGAGTGGGTATAGATTGGAGCACGCTGTTCGATGGTTCGGGTGCGAAGCGTGTCGGGTTGCCCACTTATGCATTCCAGCGCGAGCGGTATTGGCTTGACTCCGTGGCGTGGCGTGCGACTGACGTGTCGGCGGTCGGTCAGGCTCCATCGACCCATCCGTTGCTGGGTGCGGTGGTTGCGCTTGCCGGCGAGGGTTGTCTGTTCACCGGACGCCTTTCGTTGGAGGAGCATCCCTGGCTTGCGGATCACGTCGTGATGGGCAACGTGTTCTTGCCCGGCACCGCATTTCTCGAGCTCGCTGTTCATGCCGGCGCTCGGCTTGGATGTGGTGTCGTGCGCGAGCTCGTCTTGCAGGCGCCTTTGGTGCTCGCAGAGCAGCGAGCGGTACAGCTGCAGGTGAGGATAGGTGAAGAGGATGGCTCGGGTTGCCGGTCCATCAGCATTCATTCCCGTCCTGAGGATGGCACCGACGATGCCGTTGTCGAGGGGGATTGGGTCTGTCATGCGCTGGGATCCGTGGTCCCCGCAGAGGCGGGTGGACAGCCGGTTGGGATTGCCCCAAGGCCCTTCGAGGGCACCTGGCCCCCGATCGATTCCGAACCTCTCGATGTAGGCGAGATTCACGATCGACTGACAGCCGAGGGGCTTGAATATGGCCCGGAGTTTCAACGGCTGGATGCCGTTTGGCGATGTGGTCAAGACGTCCTCGTCGAAGCGTCGATGCCTGGTAGTCGAGACGATCGAGGTGAGCGTTTCGACTTGCATCCGGCATTGTTGGACGCGGTGCTCCATGCGGTAGCCGAGAGCGAGGCCGATCTCGACGATGGGGTTGGCGGCGTGTGGCTGCCTTTCTCTTGGAGCGATGTGGTGTTCGAGCATCGTGGGGCTCGCGCGCTGCGGGCGCGCATATCTCCCGCCGGCCCTCAGGCGGTGTCTCTTGCGCTCGTCGATGAGCACGGTCATCCGATCGCGTCGATTGGCTCACTGGGTTTGCGCAGGATCAGCGCCGAGCAGGTGCGTGGTGAGCGTGGCGCTCGAGATGACTCAATGTTCACGGTTGAGTGGGTCGCCGGCGAGCTCGTGCCCCCTGGTGAGATGGCGATGCCATCCGTGGTTGTCCTCGGCTCCCACAACGGGACCCTGGCGGGTGCGCTCGGAGCGGTTGACACATGCCCGGATGTCGCCTCGTTGATCGAGATGCTCGCCCGAGCACGCGGAGAGACAACGGATCCTTTGGTACTGATCGATTGTCTATCCGCAGGAGACAATCTTCCTGACAGCGCACACGCAGGCGCGCACCGGCTGCTGGGGTTGTTGCAGCCATTGCTCGCGGATGAGCGTTTGCACGACATTTCGGTGAATGTGTTGACACGTCGCGCGGTGGCATCACAGGCGGGCGAGGACGTACTGGATCTGGCAGGCGCCGCGGTATGGGGGTTGGTGCGCTCTACGCAGTCTGAGCACCCCGGAAGGCTTGCGCTGATCGATGTGGATGGCGAGCATGCGTCCTGGGAGTCGCTTACGGCAGCTCTAGCATCCGGGGAGTCACAGCTTGCGATCCGAGCAGGCGCTGTCACCACCCCGCGGCTCGTTCGCATGGCACCGGCCGACGGCGCGGGTGGAGAGGTGTCTGCGTTCGGCGAGCAAGAGACGGTGCTGGTAACCGGGGGGACCGGCGGGCTGGGAGCGATGGTTGCACGTCAGCTGGTTGTCCGGCATGGGGTGCGCAACCTGTTGTTGGCGAGTCGCCGTGGCTTGCAGGCGGAGGGGGCACAGGATCTCGTGCAAGAGTTGTTGAAGCTCGGCGCGGATGTGACTGTGGTGGAGTGTGATGTGGCTGATCGCGTACAGCTCGAGCGGCTGTTCGTCGGGATCCCCCCCGAGCGCCCTCTGCGTGGAGTCGTGCATGCCGCGGGCGTGCTCGACGACGGTGTGATCGAGTCATTGACGCCCGAGCGAATCGATGGGGTGTTCGCTCCAAAGGTGGATGCTGCCTGGCATCTGCATGAGTTGACACGAGAGATGGATCTGGCGGAGTTTGTGGTCTTCTCCTCGGTGGCGGGCGTTCTTGGAAGCCCTGGGCAGGGCAACTACGCGGCGGCGAATGCCTTCCTCGACGCGTTGGTCGCACATCGACGTGCGCAGGGTCTTCCCGGTTTGTCGCTTGCCTGGGGAATGTGGGCGCAAGCGAGCGGCATGCGAGGGCAGTTGGACAAGTCGGATATGGCGCGGTTGGAGCGTTCCGGATTGATTGCGCTCAGCTCCGATGAAGGTCTCGAGCTATTTGACGCTGCGCTGTTGGCGCGGGCGGCGTTGACTGTTCCCGTACGGCTTGATTTGCGGGGGCTGCGCATGCAGGCGAGCGCCGGCAGGTCGCCGGCGCCATTGCGCGGCTTGGTCAGCGGGGTGTCCCGCCGGACCAAGGAGGTAGACGGTTCGCTGGCCCGGCGGTTGACCGAAGTGTCAGGAGATGAGCGTGAACGTGTTGTGTTGGATCTGGTGTGCACCGAATGCGCGCACGTGCTTGGTCTTTCCTCGCCGGCTGCCGTGGGAGCCGAGCGTGCGTTCAAGGAGCTAGGGTTCGACTCGCTGGCTGGTGTGGAATTGCGTAATCAACTTGCGGCTGCAAGCGGCCTGCGCCTGCCCGCGACGCTGGTGTTCGATCAGCCTTCGCCGCTTGCGGTGGCTCGTTATCTGTTGGAGCGGCTAGGGGGGCGCCAGGCCGTGGTGCCGGTGCGCAAGGCGGCTGTCGTGGGCGTTGACGAGCCGATTGCGATTGTGGGAATGAGCTGTAGGTATCCCGGAGATATCTCCTCGCCAGAGGAGTTGTGGGAGCTGGTTACTCACGGTAAGGACGCAATCGGCCCGTTTCCGACTGACCGTGGGTGGGACGTCGACCGGCTGTATGACCCCGATCCGGATCACGCCGGCACCAGTTACACACGCGAGGGTGGCTTTGTATACGACGCGGGGGAGTTCGACGCGGGGTTCTTCGGCATAGGGCCGCGGGAGGCAATCGCGATGGATCCTCAACAGAGGCTGCTGCTCGAAGTGTGCTGGGAGGCGTTCGAGCACGCTGGCATCCCTCCTGTATCGCTCCAGGGCAGCGACACAGGAGTGTTTGCGGGCGTGATGCATCACGACTACGGCACCCGCTTGGCAGGTGCCGTACCGAGTGACTTGGAGGCGTACCTGGGGCTGGGCAGCGCCGGCAGTGTCGTGTCAGGCAGGACCGCTTATGTGTTCGGGCTCGAGGGTCCAGCGGTCACCGTCGATACCGCATGCTCCTCCTCGTTGGTGGCGATGCACTGGGCCTCCCAGGCGTTGCGCTCCGGGGAGTGCTCGCTTGCGTTGGCCGGTGGCGTGACGGTGCTTGCCACCCCGGGTGTGTATGTCGAGTTCTCGCGCCAGCGGGGACTTGCACCCGATGGGCGCTGCAAGTCCTTTGCGGACGCTGCCGACGGGGTCAGCTGGAGCGAGGGTGTCGGCATGGTGGTGTTGGAGCGCCTTGCCGATGCTGAACGCAACGGCCACCGCGTGCTGGCGGTCGTGCGCGGCAGTGCCGTCAATCAAGACGGCGCGAGCAATGGCCTGACGGCGCCGAACGGACCCTCCCAGCAGCGTGTGATCATGCAGGCGCTGGCAAACGCGAAGCTCTCGCCACAGCAAGTGGATGCAGTCGAGGGACATGGGACCGGCACCACGCTCGGTGATCCAATCGAGGCGCAGGCGCTGCTGAGTACCTACGGTGGGGGCCGGCCGGCCGATCACCCGTTGTGGCTTGGATCGATCAAGTCGAACATCGGGCACACCCAAGCTGCCGCCGGCGTCGCCGGCGTGATCAAGATGGTGTTGGCGATGCAGCATGGTGTTCTGCCGAGAACGCTGCATGTCGATGAGCCCTCCTCACAAGTGGACTGGTCGATGGGCGCGGTCTCGTTGCTGAGAGAGGACGTGTCGTGGCAGCGCAATGGCGAGTCCCGCAGGGCTGCTGTGTCCTCATTTGGGATCAGTGGCACAAACGCACACGTGATCCTCGAGGAGGCGCCTTCCTCTGAGGGGTCGATGCGCTCTGAGGAGCAACGCGGCAGCGTGTCGGGTCCCGTGGCGTGGGTGCTGTCCGGAAGAGGTCAGGAGGCCTTGGAGGAACAAGCTGCGCGGTTGCGGATGTTCCTGCAGGTCAACGACGATCTGGGCGCGGTGGATGTTGGGCTCGCACTCGCGCGCAGAGGAGGGCTCGAGCATCGCGCGGTGCTGATGGGCGCGGACTCAGAGCGCCTCCAGGAGGGAGTCACTGCGCTTGCACGCGCGGAGACGACACCAGATGTGATTCGAGGCATTGCACCAGCTACCAAAGCGCGGCTGGCTGTCATGTTCACCGGGCAAGGCGCTCAGCGTGTCGGGATGGGAGGCGAGTTGTATCGATCGCTCCCGGTGTTCGCGGATGCCTTCGACGAGGTGTGCCTGCACATGGACGAACATCTGGGACGCTCCCTGCGTAACGTCGTGTTCGAGACAGTTCAGGTCGCCGCCGGCACGCAATCCGAGCCCGGCTCGCTCGATGACACGCTCTTCACACAGGCAGCCCTGTTCGCACTCGAGGTGGCGGCCTACCGGCTCGTGAAGTCTTGGGGGGTGGCGCCGGACTTCGTCATCGGTCACTCGATCGGGGAGTTGACGGCGGCCTATGTGGCCGGCGTGTTCTCGCTCGAGGATGCCTGCAGGCTGGTGGCAGCACGTGGACGGCTGATGGCCGAGCTGCCTGCAGGTGGAGCGATGGTCGCGCTGCAAGCCTCCGAGCAAGAGTTGCTTCCAACGCTCGAGGGTCTCGAGGACCGTGTGGCGCTGGCTGGGGTGAATGGTCCTTCCTCCGTGGTGATCTCCGGCGAGGAGACGACGGTGGCGGAAGTGGCCGCGATCTGGAAGCAGCGGGGACGTAGGACGAGACGGTTGCAGGTTTCGCACGCGTTTCACTCCCCGCAGATGGACGGGATGTTGGAGGCATTCAGAACGGTGGCCGAAAGCATCTCCTACAAGGAGCCATCGATCCCGTTCGTATCCAATCTCGCGGGCGAGGCTGTTACCGCAGAGCTGTGCGTACCCGAGTATTGGGTTCGTCATGTGCGCGAGCCCGTGCGGTTTGCCGACGGCGTGCGCTGGCTAGCCGGTCAGGGCGTGGGTAGCTTCTTGGAGCTGGGACCGGATGGCGTGCTCAGCGGAATGGTCGAAGAGTGCCTCTCCGAGCTCTCCGATGCTCAGGCGGCCGTCGCGAGCGTGGCTGCTCCCGTGCTGAGGGGCGACCGTCCCGAGATCTCAACGCTTCGCCGTGCGCTTGCGCAGATATGGGTGCGCGGTTGCGCTGTGGATTGGGTGGCGATGTATGACTCTCCAGATGCGCGACGGATCGATCTGCCCTCGTATGCGTTCCAGCGCAAGCGTTACTGGCTGAGTGCCGCTCGCGGTGTGTCAGATCTGTCGTCGGTCGGTCAGAGCGAGAGTGAGCATCCCCTGTTGGGGGCGATGGTTCAGCTTGGTGGAGGGGAGGGTTTGGTCTTCACCGGAGAGCTGTCGCTCGAGGATCACCCGTGGTTGCGTGATCATGCTGTGAGGGGCGCCGTGTTGCTGCCCGGCACGGCTTTCCTCGAGCTGGCCCTGGGCGTGGGAGAGGAGGCTGGAGCGGGTCGGGTGGAGGAACTCACAATCGAGGCGCCGCTGGTGCTTTCTGAGGAAGCAGGCGCGCAACTACAGGTATTGGTCGGTGAGACGGATGAGGGGGATATGCGTCCGATCAGGATCTATTCACGCTCCTCGCGGGATGCGGCGGGTGCTCGCGATCAGGATTGGGTGCTTCATGCAAGTGGACTGCTGAGCGCCGGCGTGACGCTCGAGCGAGGTGACGATTCGCTGGATGGTTTCGGTGTGCTGTCAGGCTCTTGGCCTCCGCCCGGAGCCGAACCGGTGGGAATCGATCATCTGTATGAGCACCTCGCGGAGGTGGGTTTCGACTATGGACCCGCATTCCGTCAGGTGCGAGGTGCGTGGTTGTACGAGGGGGAGCTTCTCGCCGAAGTGACTCTGCCGGATGAGCGTCACGCGGAGGCCGATACGTTCGCGATTCATCCGGCATTGTTGGACGCTGCTTTTCATGTGGGGCTCGAGCCGTCTGGCGACACGGACGAGGACGGCGGTCCTCGCTTGCCGTTCTGCTGGCGGGGAGTTGAGTTGTACGCGAGCGGTGCTCGCTCCTTGCGCGTACGGTTGGGCTCCGTTGGCGCCGAGCAAGTCTCGCTGCGCCTAGCCGACCAGTCGGGCGCGCCGGTTGCTTTGGTCCAATCGCTATTGGGAAGGGTTGCCTCGACTGCGCAGATCGACAATGCCGCTGTACAGCAGCGGGACTCGTTGCTGACCCTCAGGTGGGAGGAGCGCCCGACGCTGCGCGGGGAGGCTCCTGGCAAGCGCTGGTCGTTGCTGAGAACAGGAGGTGACGCTCTGGCAGAGGCGCTTGCGCAAGCCGGCGGTCGAATTGATGTCCATGACGGACTGGATGAGTTGAGGGAGAGCATCGATCGAGGTGCGGACGTGCCGGATCGCATTCTCCTGGACCTCGCCGGCGACTCACAGGACGAAGGCGGTGCGGGGGTCCTTGCCGCGGCTCACGAGGCAGCACACAACGCCTTGTCGTTTATGCAGGCGTGGCTTTCAGAGGAGCGATTGTCCGCGTGCACACTCGTGTTGTTGACCCACGGTGCCGTCGCGGTGCAGCCCGGTGAAGAGATGGCCCACCTCGCAGGCTCCCCCGTGTGGGGTTTGGTCCGCTCGGCGCAGGCTGAGCATCCCGGCCGTTTCGTCTTGGCGGACACCGATTCCCAGGCGGCCTCGCTCCGTAGTCTCCGAGCGCAGATCGAAGGGGCGATCGCGGATGGAGAGGCTCAACTAGCGCTACGCGATGGCGTGGGCCATGTGCCACGACTCACGCGAGCTGGAGGTCGTTCGTCGCATCAAGGCGCGCATCCCGCGAGCGCGAGCGATACAGAGTCCGGCTCCGTAATTGGTGTGTCCGGTGGCTCGGATGGGGCAGGCACCGTTCTGATAACGGGCGGCACCGGCGGCATCGGCGGAGCGCTGGCATTGCATCTGGTCATAGATTGGGGTGTCCGTCATTTGGTGCTGGTGAGCCGTCGCGGACCACAGACGGAGGGCGCCCTCGAGTTGCAAGCACAACTACAGGAGCATGGCGCTCACGTGGTACTCGCCGCATGTGACGTGTCCAACCGAGACGCGTTGCGGGCCACGATCGAGTCGATCTCCCGTGATCACCCTCTGAGAGCCGTTGTCCATGCTGCCGGGATCACAGATAACGCGCTCGTCGAGTCGCTTACGGTCGAGCAGTTGCAGCGAGTGCTCAGAACGAAGGCGGATGGTGCATTGCTCCTGCACGAACTGACCGCGACCCTCGAGCTCGATGCGTTTGTCCTGTTCTCCTCGATGGCGGGTATCACGGGCGGCCCGGGACAGGGCAACTACGCCGCGGCGA
>DATCEK010000027.1:0-8850 GCA_036510155.1 Solirubrobacteraceae bacterium
GCGGAGCGTCTCCAGGAATGCCACCCCGGCACCGGTGATCCCTCGCGCGAGACGATAGCGACGTTTGTCATCCTGCTCGAGGCAGCCCCGCTCAACAAGCGTCTGGGCGTAGCGGTGGATCGTGGAGCGACTCACCTCGACTAGATCGGCTAGCTCGGCTATGCCCAATACCTGCTTCTCAACAGTGAAACAGCCGACTATCGCCAGAGCGAATTCAAGCGAACGCGAATACTTCGGCACAGCCTCCGGCCTGATATCAAGCTCAGGATCAGAGGAGGAGTCAGACGAAGACTCAGGCATTCTCGGACCCCTCCCCGCGCCCGAGGGACACAGCACCAGCTTTATCGCGAGGGCGCGCCTGCTCTCGATGCTCCGCTCGAAGTGATTCCTCTCCTGGCATCGCGGAGCATGGTCGACGCCGGCACACGCGGTGTAAAGGATTCCATTCCTATTGGAAAGAAGTTCGTTCGTGTTGGAAGGCTTGGAAACGATTGTGAGCTAGTTCGACCGTTGAGCGTAGGCAATACGCCACAAACGGAGGACCGGCAACATTGTGCTCGTGAGCGAACCGCCGGCTCTGAGGAGACCTCGCGTCATCTCATGACGGGCTGATACCCGAGCGCTGTCCTTGGACAGGTACATCGCGATCATGCACGCAACCAGCAGCACATGCCGCTCGCCGTTGGGGAGCGCCGCTACCTCGAGGACGCTCCGCTTCACCAGCCCATCTATTCCTGTGGCCATCTTCTCCGCGGAGCGATAGTGCTCTATGTAGACGTGGTCGCCATTTGCCAGATCCTCGTCTTGGTCGACATAGCTATCGAGCATCGTTGCCAGCGCCGACGCCCACGGAAAGTATGCGTTGTAGATCCTGATCGCATCGAAGTCATCGAGCTGCGGCTCAACAGCGAGCGCGAATAGTGCGTAGATCGACAGGCCGGCGCCGGCGGCAGCCGCCAGCTCAAACCAAGGCACGTCGTCTCTCGGCGCGTATTCGCGGCCAACCCACTCACTCAGGGCCGTCGATCGCTGGCGATGCCCCTCATCATGGTTGATCGCCTGAACGTTCGCCCTGAATGCCTCCCTCACGAGCAGCGGTCGAAGGGGTTCAAACGACGGCAGTCGCTGTGAGGATCGGCGGCAGGCTTCGACCAATGCACGCAGATAGCCGGCATCCTTGTGCCAGGGATGCAACCGGTAGTAGTCGGAGATGGGTCGTTCGTGGTCGACGGCATCGACGAGAGCGAGATGCAATTGCCTTCCGTTGGCCTGACCGGCAATAGCACCCGTCTCACTCACGCTGTCGAGAAAGTCCCACATGACCTGGTAGGCGACGAGCAGTTTGAGCAGGCACGGGTTGCGAGATCTGGGGATGATCCAAAAGAGCGCCGCCCCGTCGATGTTGCCCCGCTTCCCGGCAAGCGAGTTCAAGGCGTCCGCACGGATCGACTGGTCCGGTATCAGCCTGGCGTGTGCCCGCCACATACGGAGCTCGCGCGCGACAAGCCTCAGACCCCACAGGAGCTCGCGGGTGGCGCAGGATGCAAGGACCGCGAGTTGTCGGGCTGAGAGCGGTGTCGGATCAGCAGTCCTTGCCTCTTCCAGCCTGTCAGTAGGCGGGAGCGACCGTGCTGGCGGGCACACGTACCACTAGATATCCCGGCAGCGCGACGATCACGGCCACAAGCGTACCGACGAGCAGGAAGCTCGACAGCGCGATCACCACTTCTACGCCTAGCGAAATAGGCAGGCCTGTGACCGTAGCGAGCGCGTGACTTATCAGCAACTGGCCATAGAGTCCGAAGAGTGCGCCAGCGAGACAGCCTACGGTCAGCATGAGCACGGTCTCGCAGAAGAGCCATCTCCAAAGGACGGCGCGGCGGTACCCGTCGACCTTCATGAACGCGATCAGATCGCGTCTCTGCCAGATCATCGAACCCATTGCGCCCGCAATGGCAAGCGCCCCCGCGATCAGCACGAGCAGCTTGATCTGCGTTAGTCGAGCAAGGCCTTGGTCAATAAGCGCAAAATGGCGGTGCTGACGTTCGGCGAGTGTTTCAACCACCAGTCCCGTGGAGGATCCGATGACTTGCGCAACCTCACGCTTCACCGTGGCTGGGGCAATATCGGGCTTGACCTGAATCTCGTAGGCACTTGGGGCACCATCGCCCCATACGCGGGCGTAGTCGCGCGAGTTCACGATGATCGCGCCAGGTGGCCAGCCCATATTCGTGCTGAGCGCAGCGACACGCAATCGTGTTGGGTTCGGCGCTGGCAGAATTACCGATGCTCCAATGCTCAAATGGTGTTCGGCAGCCAATGCCTTGGAGAGCACCACCCACCCACCTTCCCGGATATCGGCGTCGGCGACAGCTAGATTTCCGCTCACCAGCTGCGTTGGCGAGATTGGCTGTTTTGTGTTCGATGGCGGCGCCAGCACCCACAGTCGGCGATCTCCCCAGTCCAAGAAACTGCCACGGTAATCCCCGAACGCCGCGACCCCCGCCAAGCGGGCCAAAGCTCCCTGGCCGACATTCTGGAACGGGCTCGTTGCAAGCAAGCCACTTTGGCCTTTTGGACTGACCCACACGTCCGCACCCTCATCGATGCCGCTGGCAGACGCTTGTAGACCATGTCGGAGGTTGATCTGCGCACCGCCGACGGCGACGGCCCCAAACACCGCTATAGCCCCAGTCAGTGCTACGGCAAGCGAGCGAATACGAGTCCGCGGATTGCGCAGTTCAATGACCGCGAGCACGGTAGCCGCACCATCGAGAAAACGCTCCTGGAAAGAATCGAAGAGCCCTACCAAGAAATCAAAAAGCGATGGCAGCAGACACACCAGTGCGACCACTAGGGCAACCGTGCCAACAAACCAGCCTCGCGTGTAGAAGATAAGGACTATGGTCGTGGTTATCAAACAGACAATCCCGATCGCAACTCGGGCCGCTTTCGAGATGTGCCAATCTTTGCTGGACGATTCGCCCCCGTTGGGCTGCCCTTGTGTGATTAGACTCTGTAGCGGCCACAGCACACCGACGGCAGCCGCGACGATACCGGCCACGCACGCAAGTACAACGCTTTGCCACGTCACTATTCTGCCGTTTCCGATTGGGAACGCAGAAGACAGATAGCCCGGGGTCGAGTGAAACGCGGATATCGACAACAACGCACCAAACCCAAGTCCCAGGATACAGGCGAGTGTCCCGATGACGCCGGCATCGACGAGCAATATCTGGACGATCATCCGGCGCGTGGCCCCCTGCGGACGGATGTCTTCTATCAGGCGACGACGCGCCGGTACGGTAACGAGCATCGCGTTGAGCGCGAACATGAAGCCGACCAACGCGCTAATCGCAGAGAACAACGTTTCTCCTTGGTTCTCGGTAGAGGATGCGACCCGGAACAGCGTCGAGTCAAATGTGGCGGGTTGAACATTGGCTCCCGCACCAGCGGCGAGCGCTGCCAACTCAGAGCGGACCTCGTTTTCACGCCCCGGATCAATCCGCACAAATATACGGCTGATCATGCCTTTCATCCCTGCAAGATGTTGCGCATAGAGGACCGGCGCAATCAGGACCGACGCTTGAGCCAGAGTACCGATGTCACTTTCGCTCAGCACTGCGCCTAGCAGTGCTTCTGAGGCTATTCCCCTGATCTGAACGTCGATGGGTTCCAGCGATCCAACGCCGACTGCTTTTGCTATGTCGGTAGGAAGAGCAACGGCGTGTTGCGCCGAGAGCTGGTTTACGGAGAAGCGGTGCAGCGTCGGTCCGCCGAAGTGGACCATTCGGGGGTCTACGCCAAACAGGTCGACCGCTCGTTCTCCGCGCGGGCCGCGCACATTCGCCTGCTGTTCGATCACTGGGAAAGCTGCTGCGACACCGGGCGCGTGACGCACCTTCTCGAGCAGCCGCTCGTCGAAGCCTCCGGGTCCTCGCGCGTGGATCTGTAGCTGAGTGCGTCCTACGAGCTGATGCGTCAGTTGTTCCACCGAGTGCGCAAGGCTCGTGCTCGCCACCTGGGAGGCAAACAACAAGGCGACGCCAACCGCTATCCCCAGCACCGCAAAAGCCTCCTGAACCAGCACGGCCTTCGCGGCCATCCGCGCACGGTAAAGAAAGAGGATGTCGGAGATGCTCATCAAAGCTGTGCCGGCATGTCCTCGGGCACCGGACTCGACACCACTGGTGGGTGCCCAGGGACGTACTCGCAAAGCCGTCCATCGCGAAGCTCGTACACCTGGTCGGCAAAAGCAGCTGCCTGGGGATCGTGGGTAGCGAGCACGAGCACCATCCCACGCCGCTCGCACAAGTCGCGCAGCAACGCCAACACTTCATGTGTGCGCTGAGTGTCCAGGCTGCCGGTTGGCTCATCAGCAAGCACCAACTTCGGGCTCATTGCAAGCGCCCTGGCTATCAATACACGCTGGCGCTCGCCCATCGACAGTTGCTCTGTGCGGTGCTGCAGGCGCCTGCCGAGGCCGAGCTGCTCTAGTAGCGGCGTGATTGCCTTCTTTGCGCCACGCGTGCTCGACAACCAAAGCTTCAACGACGCGTTGTCGATCGCGCGAGCGCCCGGGAGAAGACTCTGCGGCTGGCCGATGACTCCGAGCTGGCTCAGGCGGTACTCGTCGCTCTCGCGTCGCGACATCGTCGTGACCTCCCGCCCCGCAACACGTACACTGCCGCTATCCGCGGTGCGCAGGCCCGCGATCAACTCGAGCAGCGTCGTCTTGCCTGAACCGCTCGGCCCGTACAACGCGACGAACTCTCCGGCGCGCACGGACATCGACACGCCGTCCACCGCTCGGATCGGCTCGTCATCGCCGATCCGATACAGCTTGACCAGATCGCGTACCTCGAGCACGTCTAGGAGCCCACGCCGCGCGAGCGGCGAGCCGGCCCGGGGAACTCGACAACCTTGCCAGAACCAGCTGTCTGATCGGACATGAGCTGAAGTCCTCCGCCACCAAACAACCACACGGCGTCGGCCATCAGTGCGACCTCCATACCCGAGGCGCTCATCAGCACGCCGCAACCGAGCTCCTGGGCCAACGAAGACAACAACTCGCCGGCAGCCTGCATCTTGGATATCCCGAGCCCGTCAAAGAGGTCGTCGATCACCAACAGCCGCGGCTCGCTGACGATCCCACACGCCAGCCCAACAAGCACACGCTGCCAATCAGACAACTCGCTCCAGCGTCGCTCGGCACACTCCTCTGCGCCGACGCGCTTGAGCGCAGCGACCGCTTGCGCACGAACCCGGCGACGTCCATGCGACCGGCCCATAGCCAACCGCAAGCCTACGTAGTCGCGCATCTCCCAATCGAGTCCCGGCCGAGCGCGGCTCGTCCAGGCGATCTCATCGCCCCTCATCCTCTCTCGCTGAGAATCGGAGAGCTCCCAGACATCGCGCCCATCGAACAACACACGTCCGTGCTCGGGAGCCTCGATCCCGGCCGCGATCTTCAGCAGAGTGCTCTTGCCCTCATGGCGCTCACCGACAACCGTGACAATCGCCGCAGCGCGGACCCACAACGAGACGTCCTTCAACACATCCAGCGGTTGGCCGCCACGCCAATAGGTCTTGCTGACCTCACTGACCAGCAGGACCTCATCCATAGCTGGACCTGTACTCGGTCGATCCGGGTACTGCCTTGCCGAGCAAGCCTTCGAGCTGTTCGCTGAGGTTCGTGAGGCGCTTGGCCTGCGCAGCCCACAGCATCACTTCGTCCATGAGCTGTATGCCCTTCAACTCGTGGCTGAGCACCTGCTCAGAGGCGAGTCCCTCTCGCTCGCTGTGAGACCCCGGGTTCGTAAACGCCTTCCAACGCTTGTGCGCCTCCGCGTACTCCAGGCGGCATCCGCGCTGAGCCTCGCGGACCATCTCGAGCAACGCTACGGGCTCTCCCCGATCGATGAACTCCAACCTTGCCTGCAGCCCGTCCCGCAAGGCCGGCGGTAACGAGATCACTCGAACCATCCACTTGTTGAACTCCGCGATCCCATTGGCCGTGGCCTCATAGAGATCCAACGTTGGCTCAGAGCCCCGCGACACCACGCTCAACAAGCCCTGCTTGGCGAGATTCGGCATATTGCTATGCGCGGCGCCGGGAGACCAATGCGCGCGAGGAAAGGTCTGGCTCAGCCGAAACGCAACGCCCGCGATCGTATCCGGCCGCTGAACGACGAGGCCGAGTACAGCCATGCTGGAAGATATCTCGCCAGTTCTGGGGACCTGCATAACCAGGACATCCTAAACCAAATCCTCCTGCTGAATCCCGACGTAAAGAACTGTTCGATAGGACTCCACGGCCGGAATGACGGGCAACGTCGGCTCAGGATCGACTTGAGCTGCTCAATGCAACGGCATCATCGTCCCGGCGTTGGATGATCGTCCGAGCTCCGGTGTGGGAGTCGCGGTGCGTGGCGACGCGTAGGTTCCTCGTCGCACGGCGCTCGACGGCCGCGACCCGCGTTCGTAGCCACACTCGCCGCACGACCTACGACGCCGGACTCGCGTATGACAGCGAGTATGGCGTCACGGGTCTACGCGCTCCTTTGGGGGCTCACGCTGGGGAGCTGCGTGTTGGTCCTGGCGGTCCCCGGTGGGCCGGCGTTTGCGCAGGGGCTGCTGCCGCTTACGCTCACCCCCGCGCATAATCCACCGCCTAGCCTTGCTGGTGTGCTCTCCATCACCGCTAACAACACACTTCGCAGCGTTTGGCCGCTGACGCTTGGGCTCATCGACGCCCAGCACCGAAAGGTCACTCGGCTGCTGGCCGATGGGGCCGTGCTTGCCAACCTGGTTTTGTCCGGGCTGCTTGTCGGTGGCGCGTAGAGGCGCACCACACAGCCTTTGCCAGCTGGGGTTTCCTGGGTCTTCAACAGACGACCGGCATCGTCGTATTTCGTGCGCCTTCGCACGGCCGTAAAGTAGAGAAAGCCGACGTCGGCCAAAAGACGATTTCAGATGCATTATGAACCCACCCAAGAGGCCGGGCACAACCACGATCACGAGGCACCCAGAGCTCGTGAGAGCTCTGACGCCCCACGAGCTACGATTGCCAAGTTAGACGCGAACAACCAGGCTTCCAGTCGCTTTACCCTACGGGCAAGCACTACGTCCTTAGGAGCCTCATATGGCTCCAACAATTCCAGTACCACTTTGCCAGTCTTTGTTGCTGGCGGGACACGCAGTCTGCGCTTTTCAGCTCGGGTTATGTTGTCAATAGCGTCGGAGCGTTCCAAAAATCTCGTGGTGCTGGGCGAAAGTCTGTGATAGCCATTCCTCGCCCACGCGCCCATATCGACGCAGGGGTCTGGTGCCACAAGCTTGCTGTTAGCGGCTTCTTCACCCAACCACGCATGCACCAGTCTCGTGAGCTGGCCATTGCTCCAATGAACCCCGCCGAGAATATGTGCATACGTCGTACTCGGACCGGTCGAAAAGCGCAGCACCGCAAGCGCCAGAATGACCAGCCGCTCGCGTGCAAGCGTCGCGAACTCTTCGTCGCGCGGCGCCCCAGTCATAATGCCTGGGCACTCCGTCGAGAGATCAGCTACAAGCCTGCCGACTGCCCTTTCGCTGGCGGCGAGCCTCGCATCGCGTGCCTGCTCCAGCGCGAAGCGGCTGCGAAGGTAAGCTTCGGTGAACCCGCGATCAGACGCTTCAGGACGTTGGCCGGACCCGTTGGACCCAACCGCAAGCCCAAATGTCAAAGCCAGTGCCACCAACCCCACAACTCCCCACATCACACGTCGCATCGGCGTCTCTCTGTGCCGGGCAATCTTTTAGCTTTCCTTACCTGTGCCTTCATAGTCCGAGCTCCTTCCGTGAGATAGGACGCAGCTTTACAACCGCCTCGCCCTCAGTTGGGCCTCCCCACCACAATTGAACCGTGTCATACGTTACACAGACATGAGGTTCTGCGCCGAGTGTCGGCCACGGCTCGCCGCGTACGTCTGTAAGGAACTCCTGTACGACTTCCCCCTCACCCATAAAGATGCTGATCAACTTCTCGGTAACGTCGCCCGGTAGCTCTAGCAGGACCAGTGGCATAGACGCCGAGCTGCAACCACGGTATCTACCGATACCGTGGATATTTACAATCCCGCTGCGCGCCTCGACCTCAAACTCGCCTGCCGGCAAGATCTCTCTGATACGTTCAGCCAATGAATCAGTCAATGCCACCGCAGCATGTGGATAACGCGACATCACAGAAGCAAGAGTCAAAGCGGTGTTCCGAAACGTCTTGCGACTCAGGCGCTCTAACATCTTATCCCTGCCATTCTCCCCGCCGACCGCAATCAAACCACTCTAAGCCTTTCTTGTGCCCTGCCGTCCAAGGACATGGTTGCTCTTCAATACTCCAATACACTTCGCCGATCTTGAGTTCAACCGAACGCGAACGGACCCAACACATTCCCTTGGGTTTGAAATACTCCGCAGCCAGTGCACAGCCTTCCAGGTTTTTGGCCCATACCCTGTACTGATCCGCAAGGGCCCCAAGCCCACCAGAGACGAAGTCACCTATGTATGGCACAACAACGCCTGCGAGCACATCAAGTCCCAGTTCATCCGCTTCTTCGCGCAAATTTTTTGCAAATTTCTTAGTTTCTTGCCATGTATAGATACTTTCTTCGGTCGGATCGACCGGAGCTCCTTCTTCTTCTTGCCCTTCCTGCGCTCCGCATCCTCCCACTTCTTGGCATTTCTGTAGTGCCGCCGCCGCTTCTTCTTCGCGTGCTTTCTGTCGTTCTGCTTCTGCTTTTTGCCAGAATTGTGTCGCGATTTCCTGGGCGCCTGCTATCGCTCCGGCGGTCACGGGTGCGGCTGTGAATTGGG
>DATCEK010000028.1:0-22317 GCA_036510155.1 Solirubrobacteraceae bacterium
CTTCCGCGGTTTTGCCACTCAGTCGTTCTGTGCCGTTGAAGACGAACGCCGCGTTCCAGGCGCTGCCGTTGGTCGAGCCGATCGCGTACGGGCGCACATGTGCGGGAAACAGCAGCGTCGCGCCCAGCCACAGGAGCGCGACTACGACATAAACGGCTGCGGCCGCGGCGAACTTGGCGACGCGATGGGCAAACTCTGCGCGTCGGCTGTCCTCGCTTGTGCGCGGCAGACCCAACCAGGCGAGTACGAACAGGCCCGGCAGCGCCACGACCGACTCGAGCAGCTTCACGTTGAAAGCAACGCCGAGCGTCGCCGCTCCCACGAGCAGCCACGCCGTCTTACCGGTCTCACAGGCGCGCACAACGGCGCACAGGGCCAGCACGAGCAGCAGCATCATGACCGCGTCCATCGTGTCGCTGCGTGCCGTGATCACCTCGATCGGCAGCACCGCTAGCGCGAGCGCCGCCACGAGCCCGGCGACCACGCCAAACGGGCGCTTGACCGCGGCGTACAGCAACGGTACGGCAGCAGTCCCGGCCAGCGCCTCGGGCAGCTTCAGCGAGGTCGAGCCCCAGCCGAACAACTTCACGCTGGCCACCTGTAGCCACAGGTCCACCGGCGGCTTGTCGATCGAGACGCTGCCTCCCGGCTCATAGGCGCCAAAGAAGAAGTTGTGCCAGGAGACGCCCATGCTGCGCACCGCCGCGTCGTAGAACGGGTCCAGCCGCACGGCGCCGAGATCTACCAATCTGAGCGCAGCGGCAAGAGCGGTTATGAGGGCGAGGGCGACCCAGCGCAAAGGGAATCTGGGCGGCCTCACGCCGAGAACGCTAATCCAGCGCGGCCCGGGGCGCGCAGGCCGAGCATGTCAGACGCCGGCGTGGGCAGGTAGTGTGAGGCCCATGAGCGACGCTGAGAAGCCCAAGCAGACCGCAGCCAAGCGCCGGCGCCGTGGCTCCTCCGATGACGAAGGCGAGCAGGAGGAGGCCGAGGCGGCGGCAGCCGAGTCCGGCGAGCCGCGCGCCTGTATGCCCTGTCATGGCAGCGGCAAAGTGATCTCCAACCTGGGCGGCGAGCCCAGCGAGGTCACCTGTCCCTGGTGTCGCGGTGGTGGCGAGCGTCTGACAGGGCTCGACGCGCAGGAGTTCCACTCGCAGCAGGTTGCCGCGTCGGGCAAGTGACTGCCGTTTTTCTCTGAGTAGATAAGGTCTGCTCAAGTGCAATGTGTCCACGTGGGATGCAGCGCTAAAGCGCCCCCTCTGAGCGGTCGATGTAGGCGCTGACAAGCCAGACCGCGGTGCAAGGCAAAACGCCCACAGAGGGTGTAAGGCAAAGCCGGCGGATCTTCTGTCGATCGTAGTGGTCGGCGAGGTGACGCATCGTCGTTGAGAGACGGTTGGATCGGGGGCTGGCGCCCTAGATAAGAAAGAGGACGCAAAATGCTATATCGACTGCGCCAGCGCTCCAAAGATGAGGGTGGCTTCACGCTCATCGAGCTCCTGGTGGTAATCCTGATCATCGGTATCCTGGCCGCGATCGCCATTCCTTCGTTCCTGAACCAGAAGAGCAAGGCCAGCGATGCTGCCGCCAAGGAACAGGTGAAGACCGGTCAGACCACGATGGAGACATGGTCGACCGAAAACAACGGCAGCTATGTCGGAGGTACCACAGCAAAGCTGCAAGAAATCGAGCCTACGCTCAAGGACACCACAACGGCTACGTTTACGGCTACTCCCGTGGGCGCCCAGGAATATGTCCTGAAGTCCGTAGCCGCTGGCACGGGAGACGAATTCATCATCACGAACAAAGGTGGCGAAATCACTCGTACGTGCAAAGCAGTGAGCGCGAACAAGGGCGGTTGCCCGACCGGCGACTGGTAGTCACCGATATCTGGGCTTAGTTGCTTGGATAGGCAGTTGAAAGGGGGGCGGCCATTTGGTCGCCCCCCTTTTTCTTGTGCTAGTTCATTTTGCTCTTTGTTAGGAAGATACGTTGCATCTCAAGTTCGACGCTCAAGTTCTCGACCCCTACATGCCGATCAGATTGCAGTCAGGCACGTAGTACGACAAGCACAGATATGCAAAAACAAAGTCGACGGCTCTCGGGTCGGGTCGCAATTGGGCGACACACGCGCACTGGCATCCATAGGACATCGAGCTAGGAGTAGCCAGTGATACGCCAACGGCATATGCGAAGCAGGGGGGAGTCGGGCTTTACGCTGATCGAGCTGCTCGTCGTGATCTTGATCATCGGCATCCTGGCCGCGATCGCGATCCCCGCCTTCCTCAACCAGAAGAGCAAGGCCAGCGACGCCTCCGCCAAGGAACTGGTGCACGAGTCCCAGATCGCCGCAGAGACGATCGCCACCGACTTCAGCGGCAGCTACAAAGAAGTCACGGCGGCCAAGATCAACGAATACGAAAAAGCAATCCCGATCACCGAAGCAAGCGGCAAGAACGGCTATCTCAAGGCCGCGAAAGAACTCGGAGGCGGGATCGGCTACGAACTTGAAACCGAAGCGCCCGGGACAAAAGACACGTTCAAGCTCGTCAACAACGCTGGCACGGTTACGCGTACATGCACAGCGGCGAACCCGAAAAATGCAGGCGGCTGCCCTACCGGCGACTGGTAAAGACACTGGTCCAGAGCCCACCCGCTCTGAGTCGTCGCGATAGGTTTCAAGAGGGCGGTCCAATGGGCCGCCCTCTCTGCATCTTGGCTCCGGTATTTGAGTGCCATTGCCACCGCGTTACGTGTCTCCGCGAACGTCGCGGAGCGGGCCGTATGCCGGGGGCGCTCAGGCGATCGCACGACATTGGGCGAGCGATTGCAGAAGCGCTCAAGTGCGACGCTACGCGAGCCGATCATCCGTCCATGGAGACAGCAACCTTCGCGGGGGTGTTCGGAGCGATGATCGGATCGTTCCTGAACGTCGTCGTATACAGGCTGCCGCGCCGCGAGTCGCTCGTGCGCCCGGCGTCGCATTGCACAGCCTGCGGAATGGCAATCAAGCCATACGACAACATCCCCGTGGTCTCGTGGCTGCTATTGCGCGGACGCTGCCGCAGCTGCTCTGCCCCGATCTCCAGGCGCTACCCACTTGTCGAGGCGCTTGCCGCCCTGCTTTGCGTCGGCGCCGTGCTTGCGGGCGGAAGCTCCGCCACGATCGCGCTCAACGTCGCTTTCATCCTTTTGCTCGTGCCGATCGCGCTGATCGACGCCGAGCACCGCATCATCCCCAACCGTCTGACCGCGCTCGGTGCGATCCTCGCGCTAGGTATCGGCACGGCGCTCGACCCGAGCGGCGAGCCTGCACGTCTGCTTGCCGGTGCCATTGCCGGCGGTGCACTGCTGATCGCGGCAATGGCCTACCCCGGCGGCATGGGCATGGGCGACGTCAAGCTCGCCGGCGTGATGGGCCTGTTCCTCGGCAGCGCAGTCGCTCCGGCGATGCTGATCGCGCTGCTCGCGGGCGTGCTGTTCGGCCTGCTGATCGTCAGCCGCAAGGGCGCGCAGGTGGCGCGCAAGACCGCGGTCCCGTTCGGACCCTTTCTGGCTTTCGGCTCGCTCGTCGCGATCTTCCTCGGCGAGCCGCTGGTGAACCTGTACACGACCCACTTCCTGAACTGAGATGGACGCCATGGAGCCTGGACATACCGATAGCGACGAGCTCAGCCTGCTGCGGCCGACCTCGATCGTCGTCGACGCGCCCCCGGAGCCTCCGGCCGCCGACACGGTCGTGATCGAGCCGGCCAAGCGCAAGCTGCCATCGCTGAACGCTTCGATCTCCATCTCGAGCCTCAAGCCGAGTCGTGGCGGTCGCTCGCGCGGCGCCACACTTGTGGGCCTGGACATCCAGCCCGGCTATGTGAGCGCCGTGCAAGCACGTGTCAACGGCTCGATCCAGGTGCAGAAGGCGGCGGGCGCCGCGCTGCCGCCGGACACCATGCGCGAGGGCGAGGTGCTCGACGGCGCCGCGCTTGCCGACACATTGCGCGAGATGTTCCGCGACTCAAAGCTCGACAAGCGCGTGCGCATCGGCGTCGCCAACCAGCGCACCGTGTTGCGCACACTCGAGCTGCCGCCGCTGACCGACCGCAAGGAGCTGGCGACTGCCGTGCGCTTCCAGGCCGAGGATCAGGTGCCGATGCCGCTCGACAACGCCGTGCTCGACTTCCATGCGCTCGGTGTGATCGACACGCCGGCCGGCCCGCGCCAGCGCGTGATCGTCGTGGCCGCCCAGCGCGACATGGTCGAACGCCTGATCGCCGCCGTGCGCGCGGCGGGATTGCGCCCCGAGGGCGTCGACCTCTCCGCCTTCGCCTTGATCCGGTCTTTGCACCGCGCCGACGAGGATCACGCCGGTCGCGTGCTCTATCTGAACATCGGCGGGCTCACGAACATGGCTATCGCCGAGGGCACCGTCTGCCGCTTCACCCGGGTGATCGGTGGAGGCCTGGAGTCGATGGCCGCCGACATCGCCGAGCGCAACAGCATCAAGTTGACCGAAGCGCGCGAGCTGCTGGCGGCGGTCGATCTGGACGCGCCCTCTGAAATTGCGCCTTCGCTCTACGCCGACAGCTCGCAGCAAGAGCCCCAGCCATCCGATCCGGTGGCCGCCTCGCCGCAAAAGCCCGCGATCGACGTACGGCCGGTGCTATCGAGCGGGGTGCGCGAAATCGCTGGCGAGGTGCGCAACTCATTGGACTTCCATCGCTCCCAAGACGGCGGCGGCGAGGTATCGAGCATCGTGTTGAGCGGCTCGGCGCTACAGATCTCAGGCTTCGCGCGGGCGCTACAGAGCGAGCTGCGCGTGCCCCTGATCCCACAGACGGTCGGCGTGCTCGACGAGCGCGCCGCCGGCGATGTCTCTGCCGAGCGGCTTGCCGTGGCGACGGGCCTCGCGGTCGAGGAGGCGCCGCGATGAAGGCTGTAAACCTGATCCCGGGCGAGCAGCGTCAAGGCGCCGGTGGGCTATCGGACCTGACCGGACGCTCCGGCGGAGCCGCGCTGATTTTGCTGGGAGTCGTCGTAGGGCTCGCGGTCATGATCGCGATGTACGGCAGCGCTCACCACAGCATCTCGAGCCAGGACGGCGAAGTCGCTCAGATCAAAGCCGAGACGAGCGTCGTCGAAGCTCGCACGGGGCGGCTGACGCCCTACACTGACTTCGTCTCGATGGCAGACCAGCGCACGCAGACCGTCGCTGAGCTCGTGCAGGCGCGCTTCGACTGGTCCCACGTTCTGCGCGAGCTCGGTCGCGTGCTGCCAGCCGGCACCTCGCTCAGCGCGTTGCACGGCAGCGTCGGCGCGAGCACCACCGGGTCGAGCTCAAGTAGCGCCGCCGCAGGCTCGACTCCGGCCTCGAGCACCCCTCCCGGCAGCACCCCGGTCTTCACGCTCACAGGCTGTGCCACAAGCCAGACCGTCGTCGCACAGGCGCTTCAGCGTTTGCGTTTGATGGACGGCGCCAGCGAAGTTCAGCTACAGAGCTCGACCAAGGCCGAAACCGGCGCGAGCGGCGGCAGCGGTGGAAGCGCCGCCGCCGGCAGCTGCGCTGGCACCGACCCAAGCTTTACGACCCAAGTCACGTTCGTAGGCCTACCGGTCGCACCCGCTACGGGCGCATCCTCGACCGGCGCCGCAACAGCCGCCGTGCACAGTGCAGGCGCTGCCGTGCCGGTCTCGGCAGGAGGACCCTCGAAATGACCACGCGCGATCGACTCATGCTGATCGGGATCCTCGCGCTTGCCGCACTGGCCGGGGCCTGGTTCACGACCGTTGCGCCCGAGCGCGAAAAGGCCGCGAAGATCAGCGCCGAAGTGGAAACGGCGCGCACGCAGCTTGCCAGTGCCGAGTCGGCGGCCGACAGCGCCAAGAACGCGCAGGCCCAGTACTCGAGCGCCTACGCCTCGCTGGTCAGCCTTGGCCAGGCCGTGCCGGCCTCCGCGGAAACGCCGGGACTGATCTACACGCTCGACAAGGCAACGCACAGCCGCAACGTCAACTTCACCTCGATCACCTCCGGCACCAGCGGCGCGCCAAGCTCTGCCGCGTCAGCTACGGCAGCCACGGCTGCAACGCAAAACACGGCTTTCAGCCAGGAGCCGTTCACGTTCGTCTTCAACGGCAGCTTCGTCGACCTCTACAAGCTGCTCGACCAGCTGGAAGGCTTCACTGTGCAAACGTCAAAGGGAGCGCTGCACGTCAACGGACGGCTGCTGACGATCGACAGCGTCAGTCTTGCGCCCAGTAGCACTGGGAGTTCCGCGGCTTCGAGTAAATCCAAATCCCCGCGGCTGACCGGGACGATCAGCGCCACCGCCTACGTACTGCCTGCCGGTGCGACACCGCTTGGCGGGGCGACGCCGGCAAGCCCTGCCGGTGGCGCGACAACCGCCGGCAGCACCTCCTCCAGCGGCTCGGCGGTCACGCCTGCCGTCGTGAAGGCGACGCCATGAGCGAGTTTCTGCAATCGCTGCGCTCCGATCTGTTTTCACGACGCCTGCTGCCATTTGTGGCTCTGGCTGCCGTGGCGTTGGTCGCCGCGGTCGCATACGCGATGAGCGGCGGCGCGGGCGGCTCGACCCCCGCACCCCTGGCAAGCCTGCCAAGCATTTCGGTCACCGGGTCGGCGCCGGCTCTGCCCGTGACGGTCGCGCCGGCGAACCCGAACGAGGCGGTCTCCGAGACGCCGAGCGGACTGCGCTACCAAAGTCAAGGTCCCACGCGCGACCCTTTCATCCCGCTGCCCTCGCCACCGGCCGCCAAGACAGCGGAAACTCATAGCTCCTCGAGTTCAGCCTCTTCGGGCAGCTCCACTGGCTCCAGCTCAGGCGGGTCCTCCTCGGGTAGCGGCGGGTCCACGAACAAAGGCTCCGGCGGCGGTCAGGAAGCACCTGCGCCCGCTCCGAAGAAAACAAGCAAGCCAAAGTTCCCCTATGTCGTCTCCGTCTTGTTCGGGCCCGCTTCGACCACAGCCGGTCAGCCCGCCACGCTCGCGCCCTACGAGGACATCAAGCCGGGAGACGCATTCCCCTCCAAGCAAAATCCGCGCATCTCCTTCGAACGCGTCACGAACAACGGCGCCGGCGCGGTCTTCAAGCTCGTCTCGCCGCCGATCCTGCACGGAACGGGGATCTGCCTGCCCAGCACCTCCGAATGTCAGACGATCGACCTCGAAGCAGGGCACTCGGAGGAACTCGAATACGTCGAAGCAAACGGCCAGGTCGTGGTCTACGAACTGAAGGTCGTGAGCATCGTCAAAGGCAGCGGCGCGAGCGCGGCGAGCTTGAAGCGCAGGAACGCAAACGCAGCGCGCGTGAGGCGCAAGGCCCACAGCAAATAAGCTAGGGCGGAGATGACACTCCGCCTGATCACCGCCGGCGAGTCCCACGGACCCGGTTTGACATGCATCGTCGAGGGACTGCCGGCCGGCTTGCGCCTGCGCCCGGCGGACCTCAACGAGGACATGGCGCGCCGCCAGCTCGGCCACGGTCGCGGCGGGCGCATGAAGATCGAGAAGGACACTGCGCGCGTAACGGCCGGCGTGCGTCACGGCCAGACGCTTGGCGGGCCGGTCGCCTTGCAAGTCGAGAATCGCGACTACGCCAACTGGGAAGAGCGCATGTCTCCGTGGCCGGTCGACGCGGAGATCCCGGAGGTGCATCTGCCGCGCCCCGGCCACGCCGACCTCGTTGGCACGCAGAAGTACAAGCACAGCGACGTGCGCAACATCCTCGAGCGCGCCTCGGCGCGTGAGACGGCGGCGCGCGTCGCAGGTGGCGCGCTCTGCAAGGCCTACCTTGGCGCGCTGGGCGTGCAGGTGCGCTCGCACGTGATCCAGATCGCCTCCGTACACGCCCCCGAGCGAGACGCTGCTCTGACGCTCACCGACTTCGAGGAGGTCGACGCATCGCCGGTGCGCTGCCTGGACGGCGAGGCGGGGCGTGCGATGGTCGCTGAGATCAACAAGCTGCGCAAGGCCAACGAGTCGCTCGGCGGGGTTTTCGAGGTGCAGTCCTTCGGGGTTCTTCCAGGGCTCGGATCGCACATCTCCTGGGAGGAGCGCCTCGACGGCCGCTTGGCGATGGGCATCCTTTCGATCCAGGCGATGAAGGGCGTCTCGATCGGCGACGGCTTTCACATTGCGGGTGTGCCCGGCTCACAAGCGCACGACGAGATCTTCTACTCGGAGGATCGCGGTTACTACCGCGAGACCAACCGCGCCGGAGGTCTCGAGGGCGGCATGACCAACGGCGAGCCGTTGATCGTTCGCGGCGCGATGAAGCCACTGCCGACGCTGACCAAGCCGCTGCGCTCAGTTGACATCGCCACTCACGAGGTGGCCGAGGCGCTGCGCGAGCGCACGGATTCGTGCACCGTGCCGGCCGCGGGCGTCGTCGGCGAGGCGATGGTCGCGCTTGTGCTGGCCGATGCTTACAGGCGCAAGTTCGGGGGCGACCACATAGACGACACGCGCCAGGCGCTAGACGCCTATTGCGAGCGGATCGGATGGCCGGCGCCTTGAGCGCCGCGAACTTGGGTGAGTATCGAGAGCGCCCGCGATGGCGCCCGTAGTCGACCCTCCCAGTCGCGCGCTCGTGTTCATCGGCTTCATGGGCGCCGGCAAGACGACTGTCGCCGGCGAAGTCGCGGCCGCCCTGGGCGTGCGGGCGCTCGACAGCGACCGTCTGCTCGAAGACGAGCTGGGCCATTCTGTGGCCGAGGAGTTCCGCACACGCGGAGAGGCCTCGTTCAGGGCCGCAGAGGAGCAGCTCGTGTGCCGCCTGCTCGAGCAGGCAGAGGCGGGTTCGGTGATCGCGCTCGGCGGTGGCAGCGTCCTCTCAGAGCGCGTGCGCGCGGCACTCGCCCGGCACCTGACGGTGCTGCTCGACATCGACGCGCAGGCCGCCTGGCGTCGCGCCGGGGCCAGCACGGGCTCTGGACGCGAGAAGCGACCGCTGGCATCAGATCGCGAGGCCTTCAACAGGTTGCACGCAAGCCGCCTGAGCCTCTACGAAGGACTCGCGGACGCGATCCTGCCGGCGCTCACACCGCGCGTGGGTTTGCGTGCGCTGCCGGCCCTGAGCGGCCTCTCGCGGGCGCCGGGCGGCACACGCCTGCTGTGGGCCAGCGCCGCCTCGGGCGACTATCCAGTGCTCGTCGGGAGCGGTTTGCTGCGCCCGGAGGTGTGCTCGCAACCGCGTCTGTGGCCACTGGATCGGAAAGTCTCGCGACCGTTCTGCGTCTCTGACCAGAACGTCGCCGGACTGTACGCGGAGCGTCTGGGCGGTGTTCAAGAGCTGATCGAGATCGCACCGGGCGAGCGCAACAAGACGCTCACGAGCGCCGAGCTCGTTTGGAGCGCGCTGGTCACAGGCGCCATGACCCGCGCCGACCACATCATCGCGCTCGGCGGGGGAGTGGTGGGCGATCTGGCCGGCTTCTGCGCCGCCACATATCAACGCGGCGTTCCAATGGTGCACGTGCCGACCACGCTTGTCGCACAAGTCGACTCAGCCTACGGTGGCAAGACCGGCGTCGATCTGCCCCAGGCCAAGAACTACGTCGGCGCCTACCACCACCCCGCGGGAGTGATCGTAGACCCCGACACGCTCTCGACGCTCCCCGCGGCAGAGCTTGCAGCCGGCTATGCCGAGGTGTTGAAGACGGCTTTGATCGCCGGCGGCGAGCTGTGGCAACGAGTCGCGGCGGACGAGCCGCTGGACGAGCACACGATCCTCGCCTGTGCGCGCACGAAGCTGGCCGTTGTGGGCGAAGACGAGCGCGACGCCGGGCGTCGCCAGGTACTCAACCTGGGACACACGGTCGGCCACGCCCTCGAGACGGTCACCGGCTACGAGCGCTATCGTCACGGCGAGGCGGTGGGTATCGGGCTGCTGGCAGCATTGCGCCTTTCGGGCCTTGGCGAACTGCGAGAGCAAGTACGCGAGCTGTTGCGCGCACACGGGTTGCCATTGGCGCTTGACGGCGAGGACATCGAGCAGGTCATCGCCGCAACGATGCGCGACAAGAAGCGCACTGGCGCACAGGTCCCGTTCGTGCTGCTCGACGCACCCGGAGTGGCACGCACCGGCTGCCACGTATCTGCGGGCGACCTGCACGCCGCAGTCTCTGAGCTACAGGCGCCCGGGTAGGCTCTGCTTGCAGATGGCGGGCCTGATTCGCATAGAGGTGATGCACGGCGTCAACCTGGACATGCTCGGCAAGCGCGAGCCCGAGCATTACGGCACGCTCACGCTCGATGAGCTGGAGCGTCAGATCGAGGGCTTCGCAGGCGAGCTCGGTGTCGAGACGCGCTTCTTTCAAAGCAACTTCGAGGGTGAGTACGTCGAGCATCTGCACTCCTTGCGTGAGCTCGTGGACGGTGTGATTCTCAACCCGGGCGCCTGGACGCACTACGCCTGGGCGATCCACGACGCGCTCGCCACAGCTACGCTGCCGGCCGTCGAAGTGCACCTCTCCGACGTGAAGGCGCGGGAGCCATGGCGGCAGCTGTCGGTGATCGAGGACCTGTGCATCGCCTCGGTGTCGGGCAAGGGGATCGAGGGCTACCGGCTGGCGTTGGAGCGCCTGCGCGACGAGCTTGGAGGCAGTGAGCCATCAGGTGAGCCCGCAAGCGCCGCAGGCCAGGATTCGGGCAAGATCGATCTGGCTGATGGAGACGAGCGGTGAGCGAGCTAGGGCGTCTCGCCCGGCTTGCTTCGGTATTGCGCGAGCAGAACGTCGATCGTCTGCTGGTGAGCGCCCCGGTAAACGTTCGTTATCTATGCGGCTATACCGGCTCTAACGGCCTGTTGCTGGTTGACGCCAGTACACAAGCCGAGCATCGCTTCTTCACCGATTTTCGCTACGTCACCCAGTCGGCCGAGCAGATTCCGGGAGAGATCGAACGTGAGATCGTGCAGGGCGACTTGATCGAGGCGGCGGCAAATGCGCTGGGCGACGGTGGAGTCGCTGGCGCCCAGACGCTCGGATTCGACGACGCGTCGCTGACCGTCAAGCAGCATGCCCGTGCGCGCGAGCATCTGGCGGCAGGCTGGGAGCTGGTGCCCTGCGCGGGAGTCATCGAGCGTTTGCGCGAGGTCAAGGACGCCCAGGAGATTGAGCGCATCCGCGCCGCGTCGGAGCTTGCCGACCAGGCCCTCTCAGAAGTGCTCAAAGATGGGCTAGTTGGCCGGAGCGAGCGTGATGTGGCGATCGAGCTGGAGCTGCGCATGCGCCGCCTCGGAGCGCAGGCGCCGAGCTTCCCCTCGATCGTCGCAAGCGCGGAGCACGGAGCGCTCCCACACGCCGAACCGCGCGACGTCGAGATTGCCAAGGGCGTGCTGGTCACGATCGACTGGGGCGCATATCTCGATGGCTACTGCTCGGACTGCACGCGCACTTACGCGACCGGGAACCTTTCCTCTGACGCAATGGAGGCCTACGTGCTCGTACTCAGCGCGCAAGAAGCGGGGTTGGAGGCCATCCGCAGCGGGATCTCAGGACGCGAGGTGGACGACATCGCACGCAAAATCATCGAGGACGCAGGCCACGGCGAGCACTTCGGCCACGGTCTCGGTCACGGCGTCGGTATGGAGATACACGAGGCGCCGCGCCTGTCGCGCACGGCGCCAGACGAGCCGTTGCGCGCGGGCAACGTCGTCACCGTAGAGCCGGGCGTCTACGTGAGCGGAAGCCTTGGCGTGCGCATCGAGGACCTAGTGCTGGTTGGCGAGTCCGGCTGCGAGCGGCTCACGAGCTTGCCGAAGCAGCTCATAACGCTCGACTAGCACGCCCCGCGGCCTGTACAAGAGGGTGCCGAGCAGGCCCATCAGCGGCAAGGACCATGCCAGGAACAGCGCAGACTCGGCGTCGGCCGAGATGTGCGCTGGGGCCCACTGGAACGTGAGCCATACAAGCAAGGTGCTCGACAATGCAAGCACCGGCGGCCGTTCGCTGGGTCCGATCGCCTCCCACGTAAGCAGTGCGAACACGCACGGCAGCAGGTAGTACTCCGTGTTCCACGTATCGAGGACACAGCGCATCAGTAGCAACAGCGCCAGGGCAAGCAAAGCGTCGCGCTCGCCGAGCACGACGGCACCCCCATCGGCGCGCCTGCGACGGTTCAGCCACAGCGAGACGGTCATCGCCGCACCTACGAGCAAGATCAACGGGTGGCTCACTCCGCCCACCCAACTCGGGGCGATGCGATAGCCGACCTTCGGCGAGCCGAACAGACCATGCACGAGCGCCCCGTGATGGCCGAGAAACCACCAGATCTGCCAGGGCTGGAAGATCGAGGACGGCGCGTTTGCGATCGCCTGCGTGCCGGAGATGAACCCGCCGGAGGACACCAGTGCCAGGGGTGCAAGCACAGACACTGAGGTCGCACCCGCGAGCATCAGACAAAGGACGCGTCGCTTCGCAGGCAAGGCCAGCAGCACAGGCCCGATCGCAAGTAGCGCCCACTCCTTGTTCGCGATCGCCAACCCCAGTAGTAGTGCGGCTGGAACCACGCGGTTGCGGTTCGCAAGCAGCACGGCCGCGATGCACATGCAGGCCCCGAGCAGCTCCTCGGGATGACCGATTTCAAGCGCCTGAAGCGTTAGTGGACTGGCGACGCACAGGCCGAGCACGACGGACCGGTTCAGGCGCGAGCGCCCTTCGGCGCGCATCCGCGCCACGAGCCATACACCGAGTACCGCAGCCGCGAGCAGGCATGGCAGCGCGACCACGCGGTAGACGGCCAGCTCACCGCCACCCCACAGGCCGGGCAGCAGCGCGAAAGGCGCGCGCTCGACGAACGATCCGCCGTAGGCGGGCGCAAGTCGCAGAAACTCGACCACATGACCTTGGGCAAGTGCGTCGAAAGCCGGACGCGCCTCGCTTTCGTAGTCATTCCACGCAAACCCGTAAAGGCCAAGCCAGGCCATCGTGGCACTGGCCGCCGCGGCGACGAATGCGCACAGGCCGTTCTCGCGCAGCGCTAGCCTCATTTGAGCTGCATCGACCGGAAATGCCGGTCGCTTGAGGCTGGTTCGGAGCGTCCTCTCCGTCCAGTCGAGCTTTGAGGAATCTGCCGATACCTCTAGCTCACGACGCCGGATCTCATTGCACGACGCCGGATCTCATTGCACGGCGCGATCGTTGGAGAAGCGCTCGAGAGGCACCAGTCCAAACTAAGCGCGTCCGCGCGCTACGGCGACTTTGCGAAACAGCTCGGTGACGCCAAACTTCGGCGCCACACGCTCGATCAGGCCGGGCGCCAACTGTCCGAGTGCCAGCATTGGGCGGATCGGGCTGCCACTCTCCAACAGCTCGGCACGATCCTCGCGAATCGCGCGCACGACTGCCTCTGTGACCTTCTCGGTCGTGGTCTCGCCCATCATGCGGTTGGAGTGGTGACCATCCTCGACCATGCGGGCATACATGCCATCGCCGGCAATGAACCCAGGGCAGACCACAGAAAAGCCAACCGGGGCATCCAGATACTCGGCGCGCAGAGACTGGTTGAGGCCGACCAGCCCAGCCTTCGTGGCCGCGTAGGGCTCGTTGAACGCGGGTCCAACCTTGCCGGCCATCGAAGCGATGAAGACGACGTGGCCACGCCCACGCTCGAGCATCCCCGGCGTGAGACGGTGCGTGAGCAGCAGCGGCGCCGTCAGGTTGACGTTCACCATCGAGGTAAGCTCCTCGCGCGTATAGCTCGTGAACGCGCCGACCGACTCCACCCCGGCGTTGTTGACGAGCACGTCGATCGGGCCGAGTGCGGCCTCGACGCTGTCTATGAGTGCGTCCGTTGTGCTCAGATCCGACAGGTCGGCCGCTACGGCCACGCCCTTCACGCCAAGTTCGCCCAGCTCGGCAGCAACTGCTTGGAGCGCATCCTCGCGCCGGCCCGAGACGGCGACGTTCATGCCCTCGTGGGCGAGCCGGCGAGCAAGGTGAGTTCCGAGCCCCCCGGAGGCGCCGGTCACGAGCGCGGTACGGCCTTGCAGGGTCTTCATGGCGAGCTCCCTTGGTCGGTTTAGTGCCTGAGGTTAGGCCATTGTTTGCCAGGGCGGATGTTGACTGGAGGCCCTTGTTAGACCTGTCCGGACGAAGCTTTCTTGTTAACGCTCGCGGGTCCTGTCCAAACGAGCCCGCTACTCTCTCGCTCGTGATCAACACCAACCAATTCAAGAACGGCAACCACATAGACGTCGAGGGCACGATCTTCAAGATCGTGGAGTTCCAGCACGTCAAGCCCGGCAAGGGGGGGGCCTTCGTGCGCACCAAGCTGCGCCGCGCCTCCGACGGCGCCGTGATCGACCGCACGTTTCGCGCCGGCGAGAAGTTCCGCTCCGTGCGCACCGAGGCACGCAAGATGCAGTACCTCTACGCCGACGGGACTGATGCTCACTTCATGGACACCGAGTCCTTCGAGCAGATCGCAGTACCCGAAGCCACATTCGCCGAGGCACTGCGCTGGACCACACCGAGCAGCGAGGTCGACGTGCTGTTCATCGACGACCAGCCTTCCGACATCCAGCTACCCAGCGCCGTTGAGCTGACGGTCACCGAGACGGAGCCTGGGGTACGCGGCGACACGGCCTCCGGCGGCGGCAACAAGCCCGCGACGCTCGAGACCGGAGCTGTGATCCAGGTGCCGCTGTTCATCGAGGTCGGGCAGAAGATCCGCTTGGACACGCGCTCGGGCGAATACATGTCGCGGTCCTGATGTCTAAAGCTCAGGCGCAGCTGATCCCAGACTCGGGAAAGTAGGGCGCTGTGCGCCGATCCGAGCAGCGTCGGGCGGCTGTGTTCGCGCTCTACCAGCACGATCTCACCGGCCGACCGCTGAGCGAGGTGCTTGGCAAGAACGCGTCGCTGCTCACGCTCGCACTGGCCCATGCGGCGGCCGACCGAGCCGAGGAGCTCGACGAGGTGATCGATCGTCACGCCCACGGCTGGTCGGTGGAGCGTATTCAGCCGCTGGAGCGCAGCATCATGCGCGTCGCGTTGATCGAGATGTTGCATCCGGATGTTGCTCCTGGAGAGACGCCGATCCCTGCCGAGGGGGCGATCGAGGAGGCTATCAAGAGCGCCAAGACCTTCTGTGGCAGCAACGCGCCGGGGTTCGTCAACGGGGTGCTGGGCGCGGTGTTGCGCGAGTTGCGCCAGAATGCCTCAAACCAATGAGCCTCGAGCGGATCGACGACCTGATTGCGCAGCTGGAGCGCGCCTCCGAGCAATTGCGCTCGGGCGAGCTCTCGGCCGACGCCGCCGCCACGATGGTCGAGGACTGCGCCGCGCTTGCCACGCAGGCGAGCAGCGAACTCGAGCGCCAGGCGCGGGCGGAGGTATCCCAACCGGCCCCGGGCCAGGACTCGCTGCTCTGAGACTGGTCTTTTTGCCAGGGCGCTAGTTTTGGACGCCGCCTATCCCGAGCAGCTGCGCGAAGAAGTAGAGCGCTACCTGCAGCAGATGCGCTTCTCCGAGGCATCGATCACCGCGGGCCTGGAGGAGGCGATGCGCTACTCGCTCTTGGCCGGCGGCAAGCGCATCCGGCCGGTGCTCGCGCTCGCCACCGCGCACGCGGTCGGGCTCGAGCGCGAGGACGCGATGCCGTTGGCGGCCACACTCGAGCTGATCCACACCTACTCGCTGATCCATGACGACTTGCCTGCGATGGATGACGACGCGCTCAGGCGCGGTCGACCCACCTGTCACGTCGCGTTCGGCGAGGACGTGGCGATCCTCGCCGGAGACGGACTTTATGCGGAGGCCTTCAAGCATCTGCTCTCCACGCCGCGAAGCGCACCCGAGCGGGTATTGGAGGCGGCCGTCGAGCTTGCAAGCGCAACCGGGGTCAACGGCATGGTGGGTGGCCAGTACGTCGACGTCAGCGCGAGCGCTCCCGCGGGCGCCGAGGGTTTGCGTCGCCTGCACGAGCTGAAGACCGGCCGGCTGATCGGCGCATCGGTCGTGTGCGTACTGTCCTTGGCTGACGTGCGTGGACCTGCGACAATTGCGTTCAGACGCTTTGCTGCGGAGTTGGGTGTGCTATTTCAGATCGTCGACGACATCTTGGACGTGATAGGCACGGATCTTGCGCTCGGCAAGCCTCAGGGCAGCGATGAGAGACACGGCAAGCGAACATACGTGAGCGAGTTCGGCATAGATCGCGCCAAGGAGCTAGCCGCTGAGTCCCACCGGACGGCGTGCTCCGCGCTTGCGCAGGCCGCGCTGGCCGTGGCCGCTGAACAGCCGGCCGGCGCCAGTCGGCAGGCCGTTACGAGCGAGCTCGAGCAGATCACAGACTTCATCTACACGCGTACATCATGACCATAATCGACGGCATAAACGGACCTGAGGACCTCAAGGCGCTCTCTGAGGAGGAGCTGACACAGCTCGCTCAAGAGGTGCGCGAGCACATCATCGACACAGTGGGGGAGATCGGCGGTCACTTCGGCGCCAACCTCGGCACATGCGAGCTGGCCGTGGCGCTGCATTCGCTGCTCGATTCTCCCTACGACAAGATCCTCTGGGACGTAGGGCACCAGGCCTATCCCCACAAGATCCTCACCGGCCGGCGCGATCAGCTGCAGACGATCCGCCAGTACGGCGGTCTTGCGCCTTTCTGCTCGATCGGAGAGTCCGAGCACGACATCATGGGCGCCGGGCACGCCTCGACCTCGATCGGCTATGCGGTCGGCATCAAGGAGGCCATGCGCCATCTCGACGACGAGCGTTCCAAAGGCAAGGTCGTGGCCGTGATCGGCGACGGGGCGATGACCGGCGGCGTGGCCTTCGAGGCGATCGGGCAGGCCGGGGGCCTCGGCACGCCGATGGTGGTGGTGCTCAACGACAACGGCATGTCGATCGCCCCGAACGTCGGCGCTCTCTCACGCTATTTCAACCGTGTCCGCTTGAACCCCAAGCTTTGGCACGCGCGCTCGGGTGTCGAGGGCGGGCTCACACGCCTACCGGGAGGCATCGGCTCCGCCTTTGAACGACTCGGGCCGCAGCTGAAGGAGTCGATCAAGGCGTTCTGGGCACCTGGCCTCTTCTGGGAGGAGCTCGACTGGGCCTATATGGGCGTGATCGACGGGCACGACGTGCGCGCTCTGCGTGAGGCTCTGCGTGAGGCTCTGGCCGCCGAACGCCCGGTGGTGGTTCATGTGGCGACCGTCAAGGGCAAGGGCTTCGCGCCGGCGGAGGATGGTGGCCTCGAGGGCATGGAGAAGTGGCATGCCGCCAAGCCACACTCGATTCTCAATGGCGTGCCGACGAGCACACCGCCAAGCCCGGCGGTCTCGCCTTCTGTCGATGTTCCTGACTCGAGGCAAACGGAGGCGGCGCGGGATGCAAAGGCCCTCGAGGCGCCGAGCAAGCCGGCGCCTCAATACACCCAGGTCTTCGGCGAGGCGCTGGTGAGGGAGTGCCGCCGCGATGAGCGGGTGGTGGGGATCACCTCGGCGATGAACTCCGGCACCGGCCTGAACATCCTTCAGGAGGCGCTCCCCGAGCGCTACTTCGACGTAGGCATCGCCGAGCAACAGGCGATTCTGTTCGCGGCCGGCTTGGCGCTTGGAGGCGCCAAGCCGGTGGCTGCGATCTATTCCACTTTCCTGCAGCGAGCGTTCGATCAGATCGTGCACGACGTCTGCCTGCAGAAGCTGAACGTCGTCTTTGCGATGGACCGCGCCGGGCTCGTCGGCGACGATGGACCCACGCATCACGGCGTGTTCGACATCGCCTACCTGCGCTGCCTGCCGAACATGGTGCTGATGGCTCCTCGCGACGAGGCGCTGCTCGTGGACATGCTGCATACGGCGCTCTGTTACGACGAGGGGCCGGTCGCGCTGCGCTACCCGCGCGGCGAGGGCACGGGAGCGCAGCTGCCCGCCGAGCCGCAAAAGATCGCGATCGGCACAGGCGAGATTCTGCGCGAAGGCGGCTCGTCAGCTCCGGTCGGCGCCCGTGTCGCGCTGATCGGCTACGGCTCGGGAGTGGGCAAGGCGATCGAGGCGGCTGATCTGCTGGCGGAGGAGGAGACCGCCGTGACAGTCGTCGACGCGCGCTTCGCAAAGCCGATCGACGCGGGGCTGATGGCGCAGTTGGCTGCCGAGCACGACCTGCTCGTGACTGTCGAGGAGGGGGTGCTCGCCGGTGGCTTTGGCTCGGCGATCTGGGAGACGCTCAACGAGGCCGGGACAGCGCCCCCTCGGATCTTGCGCGTGGGCCTGCCAGACCGTTACGTCACCCATGGCAAGCCGGCTCTGTTGCACAAGGAGGTCGGCTTCACCGGAGAGCGCATCGCCGAGCGCATCCGCGCCGCGATCAGCGATCGTCGCTCGGCAGCGATCGGAGCTTCGTAGGACGTGTTCGAAGCACGTTCTTAAATGAAACGACCCGCTGGGGAGGCGGGCCGTTTCGAGGGGAGGAGGGATGCTGCTGTACTTCGGGTCGAGAGGAATAATGCCCCAACCGAACGCATGTTTGTGTGACGTCGATCACATATGGGTAGCGACTGTATAAGCGTCATCCTGGCATCTCTTCCGTCGTGGTGGGCGCTTACGGTCCGTTGATCCCATTGTTTGGCCCGGGCGACAGCGGTAACTGCCCCCGGGCCGTGGCACGGAAAGGCGGACCTTCCCATGCAAGACGACCGTTCTCCAGATGGTCCAGATGTCCTGCGCGAGAGCAGTGTCATCGAGTTCGGCATCTACAACCGGCTGACGTTGCCCGACGAGCAACGACCGTGGGCCGTGCGCGAGCTTGTGCTCGAAATCGGCGATCAAATGGAGGTAGAAGACGCGCTCGCGCGCTTGCACGGTGCGGGCCTGGTGCATCGTTGTGGCGAGTTCGTGTGGGCTACCCGAGCGGCACTGGCGGCGGTCGCTATCGAGATGTAGCCCTATTTCGCTATTTGCAAGGGAAGTTGCACGGACAGTTCCTGCTGGATTCCCGCAAATAGCGAACTTTGGCCTCGGAAACAGGCCCTTACGTCCGAAGCGTCATGTAGGTGTTTCGGGTACGGCACCCACGCGGGTGCCCGCAAGCATCCCCTTAAGGAGCGCGACAAATGGTCACGTAACAAGAAGCGCCCCCGACTCCGGATGATCTTGGTCGGATACCAGGAGTCGAAGGGCGCCATCCCACTCATCGCGGGGCGCCGATCTTAGGCAAATCTGCGCCCCCTGCATACAGACGCGGCTCGTTGATCCCGCTATCTGCGACGAAAACGAGCCAGCCCATTCATGCGGGCGTAGTTCAACGGCCAAGGGCAACGAACGGCGCGGCACTTCTTTCCAGGGGAGCCCGCTAGTAGGTGCCCGAAGAACACCGGTCTTTCAAACCGGAGACGACGGGTTCGACTCCCGCCGCCCGTACTTATTTGACACCACAACAGGAACTCCTGTCAAGACCAGTGCACGCTCGAACACCATCTCGGCAACCGTTAACGCGCGGCGGACGTTATCGAGACGTAGGGCGAGCAGCACGCCCGGTCGGTGTAGCGTTCATCGCAGTCGGCAATGGTCAAGTAGCCTCCTTAAGATGTACCTCAACTTGCACGATGCGATCGAGTTCGTTCTTGAACGAGCAGGCCGTGCCGTCTCTACAACTGAGATCGCTCGCTGCATTCGCGACGAGGATTTGTGGATACGACCGACCGATGGTGAGCCGCCATCTCCGGCTCAAGTAAGGGCGCGGGCCGTTCAATATCGAGATCGCGAAAAGATCCCATTCGTTATCGCGGGCGACATGATCTCTCTTGATCGCGCACCAGATTGGGTAGCCTAGGAACATGCCAGGGTCTGACGAGCCGAAGCAGACCACACCAGCAGGCCACCAAATCCCGGTACCCTCGCGCGAGGACTTTGACCGGATGGTTAGGAAGGTCGCGCCGCCGCCAGCAGGTCGTAAACGCCCTGACGAGACAGACGAGCCTCCCGAGCGATCTGAGCAATAGGCACGCCTTCGCTCTGCGCGCGCAAGATGTTCTCGCGCAGGTCCGTGGTCGCCTGCTTGCGTAGCCGCTCGGAATACTCGCGTCGCTTCGCGGCACGACGAATGGCCTTGATCGACTCGGACTCGCTCATGCGACCGTCCGCTCGACCAACATCTCGAACATCGATGTATCCGAGTAGCGCGAGTTCCTGCGCCACACGAACTCGTTGAGGTAGCCCTGTAGCCAGCGGTGGGACACTCTGCGGTAGGTACCCCGGATCGATGGCTTCAAGTGCCCAAAGAAGCCCTCGACGGTGTTGGTGTGCGTGTCGCCCTGCACATACCAGCCCGCAGAATGGTTGATCCGACTATGGGAGATGAAGTGGTCGCCTATGCCGTTGTACGCGGGCCACTCGTCCGTGATGATGATCGACTCAGGCTCGACCCACTCGATCACCTGACGCTGAAGCTGTGGCCCACGACGCGACGGCAGGACGGTCGCCTTGATCCGGCCGCCGCGCTCCACGGCAGCGAAGACAGTTGCTCTACTACGTTCGCGGAGCTTCGCCGCTTCTGAGCGCCGGTTCGGCGTCGATGCGAGATAGCGGTGCTGTCCTTGGGGCTTGCGTGGCTTGCCCTCCACGGACGCCTCATCGACCTCTACGTCGCCTCTTAGGGGCTCGCCGTCATCGACCATAAGCTCGTTTCGGATCTTGTTCAGCATCCTCCATGCCGTCTTATATGAGACGCCTATCTCGCGCTCAAGCATCTTGGCCGACACTCCGCAACGAGTGCTCGCCATCATGTAGATCGCAAAGAACCACAAGTGCAGCGATGTCGAGGACTTGTGGAAGATCGTCCCGGCTGTCGGGTGAACATGGTGGCCACAGCCGGTGCAGGTCCACGACTGGCGACCCTGCGCCGTCTGGTACTTGCGGAACACGCGCTCCTGTTCGCACTTCGGACAGTCGGCGTGTTCGCCATCGGCCGAGTAGCGTGAGCGCCACAAGTGCTCAAGGCACGCGGCATCGTCGGGGTAGTCCCGCATGAACTCCATGAGCGAAAACTGCGACTCCGAGGACGCCGCTCGGGTCGGATCATGTCGATTGCCAGCGGCCATACTGTCAATATACTTGACACATCAGCCGGTGTCAAGCGTCTTGACAGAAATATTTGGGAGCGAGTAGGCTCCCTGTCGTGTCCGAACCGTCGCTAGAGGGCTGCCGCGAAAAGCAGCGGCGCGGAATGAAACACCTGCAAGATCTCGATGCCGCAATCGCTGAGTGGGTCAGTCTCGAAACGAAGCCCTACCGAATCTCCGGCGAGTTCCGCCCGGACAGCCGAGAGTATGTATTCACAGGGGAGATGCTCAAGCCCCTCGATGATCTCTTGCTCTGGGGCGTGATGTTTGGCGACGCTCTGCATAACCTGCGCTCCGCCTTGGATCACCTCGTCTGGGAACTTGTGCGGCTCAACACGGGGAAAGACGGCAGCACCGCGAACCAATTCCCGATCTGCGACACAGGAGCTGCCTACTGGAGCTCTGGGCGCAAAGGCGAGCCGAGTACCCGAGAAAGGTGCTTGCGCGGCGTCTCGGACGCCCATAAGGCACTTATCGATGAGTCGCAGCCGTACCGTACTCCGACACCACCAGGCGCGACCCCTGGACTTTCTGTCTTCCGCGAACTCTCGAACCACGACAAGCATCGACTTGTCCACCTCACCATCTTTGCGGTGGACTTCCGAAGCCGCGAGGAGTTTGACGACATGTTCATCGTCAACGCGGACGCAGGCGAACGTATCGGCACCAAACTTGGGCCTCTCCCTAGCGAGGGTGAGGCAGAGATTCTGGCGGTCGAGTTTTCCTGTCCGGGACCGAACCCGGATGTGCGCATGAAGCATGAGCCCACCCTCAACGTAGGCATTGGCAAGTCCCGAACACGCCTCAACGACTTCTTTCTCGTCGGCGACGAAATCGCCGCCATAATCGAGACATTCGCCCCCGACTTCCCCACGTAGATGGTCGCCGCTTATACAGTCGCTACCCATATGTGACGTCGATCACAGAGACCCCGAATTCTTTGCAAAGCTCGAATTTGCGATGTCCACAGCGAACCTACGTACGCATCGGCCTGGGTTGTTCCTCCGTGTCTAAGCAACGCCTCGACACGCTCTTGGCCGAGCGCGGCCTGTTCAGCTCGCGCACGCGTGCTGCCGCGTCGGTCATGGCGGGCGAGGTCACGGTCGGCGCCGATGGCAGGCGTGCCGCAAAGCCGGGGGAGATGGTGGCCACAGACACTCAGATAAGCGTGCGCGAGCGGGCGCCTTACGTTTCTCGCGGCGGGGTCAAGCTCGCCAACGCGCTCGACGCGC
>DATCEK010000029.1:0-20525 GCA_036510155.1 Solirubrobacteraceae bacterium
CCAGAGCGCTGGACCCCACCGGGCGAGGCAGAGCACGCTGGGCAATGAGATGGAAGCCCGCACTAAACGCATTCGCGATAGCGTTCGAAGGAAGAATCAACTAAAACCACCAAGCACATCCACCGTTAATCTGACACTCCCAGTCTCGGCACGGAGCTCGTCGGCCAAATCGTTCAGGTCGCGTGCCGTCAGGTTGAAGAACGGCTGCCAGCCGGTGATGCGATGGTCGCGTCGGTCACGGTGAAGGCTCACGACGTGACGTTGCGAATCCGCGATCTGAGTACCGGCAAGATGTTCACGCGAACTCGACGTGTGTCGCGGATCGACTCGTCTTCGGCGGAGTGGATAGTCGAGGCGCCGTCGGTTTGTGTCACTACGAATATATGCAGGACGCTGACACTGACCGATTTCGGTAGCGTGGCGTTCTCGGATCTCTCAGCCACCGCGGGGGTACAGACCGGCCCAGTCGAAGACCCGCTGTCGAGCGCCACCGAGCTCGAACTGCGTGAAGCTCAGAGCTTCCCGCAAGGTCCACGTGCCTCGGCAGCAAGCACTTCAGCCGTTGCCGCCCCGTCGGCCCTGTCGAGCGGCGGCTCGGCGTTTGCGGTTAGTTGGGGCGAACAGGCGACCCAGACCGAACAGCCGACCCCTCCGACGCTGACGAGCATTGGGCTCTCTCCTGTTCGGTGGACTGTGGGCTGTCCTGGTGATCGACCGCAGACGCCGTTCACGTGTTAGAAAATCGTAAGAGTGGGCCAGCGGTGGGCATTCCTATGGTTTTCCTACACTTTCTTTATCTCTTTCGCGGGTGGTTGCTTGGATGCTCGCCGGGTGGCCGTGCCTTCTTTACTCTGCAACGCCTGACTGAAGGAACCTGTGTCTAAACGCAACGAACGACCTTGGTTGGTAATTACCCTCGGCGTACTGTGCATCGTGGCGATCGTCGTCGCGTACACGACCGTGGGGCAGGCATCGCAGAGCACGGCGCAGAGCACCAGGACGGCCAAGGTGGCAAAGGGGGTTGTGCAGTCGACCGTGTCGGGGAGCGGCAACCTGCAGTCTGCCAGCCAGCTGAACCTCGGGTTTAAGACGAGCGGGGTCGTGACACACATCTATGTGACCCAGGGCCAACATGTGACGGAGGGTAAGTTGCTGGCAACCCTGAATCCTGAGAGCGCCGAAGTCACTCTCGCCCAGGCAAAGGCTAGCCTTCAGTCTGCGGAAGCGAACCTCAGCCAAGAGGAAGAAAGCGATGGGGAAACCTCAACGGGGCAGAGTTCCGGCACGGGGAGCGTTGCGCAGGCAAGCACCTCCTCGGTTCACAGCGAGTCGGTGGCTTTTACGGCGTCCACCCGGGCCACCACATCTCAAGCCACGACTCCCGCGAGCACACCCACGACGACCACGACCGCGCCACCAACGACGACTGCTCCCACCGGCACCACGACCACGCCGAGCACGACTACGACCACACCAACCACGCCGACGACGACGAGCCCTCCGACTCAGACGAGTACGTCCACGAGTAGATCTCCGGCCAAGACGACGCCGTCAGCGGGAGCGAGCAAAGAAGGCGAACAGCAGTCGGGCGGCTCCTCTTCGGCGAAATCCACAGTCACTTCGGCTACGCGTGAAGCGAACCTCGCCTCAGCGGAAGCTGCTGTGAAGAGCGATCGGCTGACGGTGCAAAGTGATGAACAGGCCGTCCAGGACACGAAGCTGTATGCGCCGCAGGACGGGACGATCGTCAGCTTGTCAGGGGAAGTCGGCGAAACCGTGTCGGCCAGCGGAACCACGAAGGCCTCCAGCTCCAGTAGTTCGAGCGGTGGCTCCTCGACGGGCACAGGCACAGGTGCTTCAGCGCTGGGCGGTGCCTCCACCGGCTCTTCGAGTTCCTCGACGGGCTCATCGTCGTTTGCGGTGCTGAGCGACCTGTCCTCGATGCAACTGGTGGTCGCGCTCAGCGAATCGGAAATCGGCAACGTGCATGTCGGACAGATCGCGACAGTGACCGTCGAAGCCCTCAGTGGCGCCAAGCTCGCGGCTCGTGTCAGCGAAGTCGCGACGCTTTCCACGAGCAGCAGCGGGGCCGTGAGCTATGACGTGACCTTTGAACTTGAACAGATGGCATCCGGCTTGAAGCCCGGGATGAGCGCGACCGCCGAAGTGGTCGTCAAGCAGGCTGAAGGGATCAACGTCCCGACGAGCGCGATCACCGCCGGCTCGGTGACCGTCGATCGTGGCGGCAAGCAGGTCAGCCAGGCCGTGACCACGGGGCTGGCGGGCGATAGCTCGACGATCATTCTCAGTGGATTGAAGGCTGGAGAGACGGTCGTCCTGCCGGAGGCGAGCACCACGGGCTCAAGCGGCGCGAGCCTGACCTCCAGACTGGGCGGTCTCTCCAAGTCGGGCGGCCTTGGCGGCGGTCTGGGCGGCGGTGGCGGATTCCCTGGCGGTGGAGGTGGCTTTCCCGCCGGAGGCCCGCCGTGATGCGCTTGTCGAGAGTTACCGACGCGCGGTCCGTCCCATCGGGACGGTCTGCTCGTCCGCAGCCGCTAGTCAAGCGCCGCCCGCTCTCACGGCAGGCCGGCGATGGCCGGCGTTCGCGGCCACCGGCGATTCTGGTGCGCGAGGTCACCAAGACCTACGAGCTGGGGCAGATCAGGGTACGCGCGTTGCGCAAGGTCTCTCTGCGGATCGAACGCGGTGATTTCGTCGCGATCATGGGCAGCTCGGGCAGCGGCAAGAGCACGCTGATGAACATCCTCGGCTGCCTGGACATACCCTCGAGTGGGCGTTATCTGATCGACGGGGTGGATGTGCGCAGCCTCGACGAGGACGACCTCTCGGATCTGCGCAATCGCATGATCGGGTTCGTCTTTCAGAGCTTCAACCTGGTGGCGCGCACCAGCGCGATCGCGAACGTCGAGTTGCCGCTCGCCTACGCGGGAGTCGATCGCGCGACGCGCCGCCGCCGCGCAGAGGATGCGCTCGGTGCGGTCGGGATGGCCAATCGTCTGCACCACCAGTCATCGGAGCTCTCCGGGGGCCAGCAGCAGCGGGTCGCGGTCGCGCGTGCGATCGTGACAAACCCAACATTGATTCTCGCCGATGAGCCGACGGGAAACCTTGACTCGCACTCCACCGAGGATGTGCTGCGGATCTTCGCGCGGCTCAACGAAGAAGGTCGCACGGTGGTCCTGATCACCCACGAGCCCGATGTCGCCGAACAGGCCAAGCGGGTGATCAGCTTGAGCGATGGCCGGATCGTCGAGGATCGCCGGCTCGCCGGCGTGCATGACGCGCCGCCTGTGCTGCACCACCTGAAGTCCGCGCATCACCCGGTCGAGCCCGCAATCGAGCAGGTGCAGTCGTGATCGGACTTGAGACAATGCGGATCGCCTGGGGTGGGATCACCGCGAACAAGCTGCGCTCCGGGCTGACGATCCTCGGGATGACGATCGGTGTGGCCTCGGTGATCATCCTGATCGCGGTCGGCAACGGCTCCTCCAACGCCGTCAAGTCTCAGATCCAGAGTCTCGGCACGAATGTGCTGCTGGTGATGGCCGGCGCCGGGCGGGGCGGCATCCGCGCGTCCAGTGCGAGCACGGTGTCATTGACCAAGGGTGATGCCGAAGCCCTGCAGAGCAAAGACCTTGCGCCGGATGTCATGAGCGCCTCGCCGGTGGTGAACGCCTCGAGCGTGAAACTTGTCTATGGCGGCTCGAGCTTCGAACCGTCGTCGTTCATCGGCACCACCCCGTCCTATCTCACGGCGCACAGTTACAAGCTCGCCGAAGGCGCCTCGTTCACCTCCGAAGACGTGAGCAAGCACAGGCGCGTGGCGGTGATCGGCCAGGAAGTCGTGCAGGAACTGTTCGCCGGTCAGAGCGCCGTCGGGCAGAACATGAAGGTCAACGGCTCAAACTTCGAAGTGGTCGGTGTGCTCGCGAAAAAGGGAACGAACGGCACGACCAATGAGGACGACGTGGTGATGGCGCCGATCACGACGGTGCAGAGCGCGCTGACCGGTGCGGGATCGATCGACTCGATCACGGTCGAGGCGAAGTCCGAATCCTCACTCGACGCCGCCGAAGGCGAGGTCACGCAGATCATCGAGGAACGCCACAAAATCAAGGACACCTCAGAACCCGGCTTCAGCGTTCTGAACCAGGGGTCGCTGCTGTCGACCTCCAGCTCCTCCTCGAGCGTCTTCACCACCCTGCTGGGCGAGGTCGCCGCGATCTCGCTGCTAGTCGGTGGGATCGGTGTGATGAACATCATGCTCGTGAGCGTCACCGAGCGCACCAGGGAGATCGGGATCCGCAAGGCGATCGGGGCCAGGCGCTCGGACATTCTCACCCAGTTCTTGACGGAGGCTGTGCTCGTCTCCCTGATCGGCGGCCTGACCGGAGTCGCCGTCGGCGTGCTCGGTAGCCAGTTCAAGATCGCCGGGGTGCAGCCGGAGATCGCGACGTACTCGATCTTCCTCGCCTTCGGTGCGGCCGCGCTCTCCGGACTGTTCTTCGGCACCTACCCGGCAGCGCGCGCCGCGCGACTGAGACCCATAGAGGCACTGCGCTTTGAGTGAGCAACCTTCCCCCATCCAGGAGCCCGCCATGCATGACGAGCAACAGACAGTCCACGATAGTTCAGCCTACGATCCCGCTGTAGAGACGCCGGAGACGCTCGCGTATGAGTCGATCGAGGACGAGCAAGACCAGTGGGCTGATGAGCCCGAGGATCTTGAGCTGCCTGCCAGGCCGCGCCGACGGCTGCTGACGCCAATCCCGCTCGCGCTGCTCGGCGTGCTGCTGATCGCCGGTGGGTTTATCGCCGGCGTGCAAGTCCAGAAGGGCCAAACCTCCACCGCGTCCACCGGCGGCGTCCCGGCGGGCCTTGCCTCACGCTTTGCGGCGCTTGGTGGCGGCACGTCGAGCAGCGGCAAGACCACGACCGGCGTGCCTGCGGGCGGGTTCCCTGGCGCCGGCACGGGCGCCGGCCGTCCGACTTCCGGCACCGTGGCCTACCTGGACGGGGACACGTTGTATGTGACGAGCGCCGAAGGCAACACCGTCAAGGTCAAAACCTCGCCGAGCACGAGCGTCACCAAGACCGTGAAGACGAAAGTCAAGGGCATCCGCCCCGGTGAAACGGTGACGGTCCTCGGCGCCACGGGGACGGATGGGACCGTCAGCGCCGAGTCGATCAGCGTCGGCTCGTCAGGCACGGGTCTCGCGGCGCTGCTCGGCGGCGGCGGCTCCGGCGCAACCAGCACCCCAAGCAGCGGTGGCTCATCGCCGCTGTTCGGCTCTGGCTAGAGCAATACGACAACTCTCAAACAAGGAACGATAGATGCCCAATCACCCACCTCGTGCTCAACAACCAACAAGCCGCCGCCACATCCGGCCGGTCTTTGCTCTGCTGGTCCTTGGCGCGTGCCTGATGCTAGCGGCGTGCGGAAGCTCTTCCGGCAGCGGCGGTAGCACCAACTCCGCGAACACCTCGGCGACAACGTCGAGCAACGCGCCTGGGGCCGGCTCTGCCAGGGGGGCGGCGCTGCGCGAATGCCTGTCCAAGCAAGGCATCACGCTTCCCTCGGCGCCGGCCGGCGGCAACTCGCAGTCGCCCGGCTCGCCACCGCCGTCAGGCGCTGCGGGCCAGCCTCCCAGCGGTGGGTTCAAACTGCCCAAGGGCGAGAGCGCCGCGCAGCTGCAGGCCGCGCTGAAGAAGTGCGGTGGTGGGAACTTCCCGGCCGCTGGAGCCGCGCGGTTCCGTGGCGCTGGTTCAAGCAAGGCGTTTGCGAAGTTCACGGCCTGCATGCGTGGAAACGGTGTCAACCTGCCTGCGGCGAACACCTCGGGCAAAGGCCCTGTGTTCGACACCAAGGGCATCGATACGAGTAGCGCGGCTTTCAAGAGCGCCGAGAGCAAGTGCCGCAGCGACCTCGGCCCAGCCGCCGGGAGTGGTGGGCCGCCGAGCGGCGGTGGAGCTCCGCCGAGCGGCGAAGCTCCGGCCGGCGGTGCTCCGCCCACGGGCGAAGAAGGCTAGTACCGCTCGTCGCGACCAGCCGAGCTCCGTCGCCGTCATCGATCCGGGGCGTGGTTAACGTCCCGGGTGCTTACGCCGTCGAAGTGCTCGGTGGGTGTGGGCGGCCGTTCTGTGTGACCGGGGCGCCGAAGCTCACGGTTAGACGGGCGCCGCCGCCGGGCGCGTTCTCGGCCTTGACGTAGCCTCCGTGTGCTTCGGCGGCTTGGCGCACGATCGCGAGCCCGAGCCCGGAACCGGGGAGCTTGCGGGCCCGGTCGGCTCGATAGAAACGGTCGAACACGAACGGGAGATCGGACTCCTGAAAGCCTGGTCCGCGATCGCGAACGCTCAGCACCCCCTGTCGTAGGCTGATCTCGATCGTACCGTTGGCGGGGCTCCACTTGCGGGCGTTGTCGAGCAGGTTCGAGACGGCACGGTTGATGCGATCCGCCTCGCCGCGGAGGACGGTCGGCTCGAGGCTCACCTGCAGCTGTGCCTCGCCGCGTCTTTGGGTTCGCTGCACCGCGTACTCGACGATCTGGTCGAGATGCACGGCATCGTTGGCCGGCTCCGTCTGGGTCTCGCGCGCAAGCTCGACGACATCGCTGACCAGCGAGGTCAGCTCGTCGAGTTCCTCGACGATGTCGTCCTGGATGCTCGCTTGATCCTCCGCGGGAAGACGGTCGGCTTCGCGCAGAATCTGGATGTTCCCGCGCAGAGTCGCGATCGGTGTGCGCAGCTCGTGGCTCGCGTCGGCGACGAGATGTCGCTGGGCCTGCACGGAGCGCTCCAGCACGTCAAGGGTGCGATTGAAGCTCGCCGCGAGCCGAGCAATCTCGTCATGGCCCGTGACATCCAGCCGCTGAGAGAGATCGAGCGTGTCACTCAAGACCTCCGCTCGTCTCGTGAACCGCGCGATCGGCACCAGCGCTGTACGCGCCACCAGGGCGCCGAGAACGGCTGCGATCGCGATACCGGCCAGGCCCACGAGCGCGAGCAAAATCAGGATCTCGTTCAGCTCGTGGTCGACCTGGGTGAGCGGCAACGCGATCACGACCGCGCCCAGCGAACCAGCGCCCACTGTGATCACACGCAGATGGGTCCCCTTGACAGTCCGATCAGACAGCGCCCGCCCACTGCCGTGCGCCGCGATTGCCCGGTCCCGAGCGCTGGATGGGATCCTCGGCGAGGAGCCCTGCCCGCCTGGAACAAAGATCTGACCGCGCTTGGACACGAACTGGACATAGCCGGAGGCGGCACCGAACCGAGGGGGCTTGACAGCCCGAGGGAAACCGGCCGGCAACTTCGGGCCACGCGGCAGACCACCACGAGCAAACACTGAGGCTGGAGGCAGAGCACCAACGCCGGTGAATATCTGGGCGCGCTGACGCAGGTACCCGTCGACCTGGCCACGCAGATCGGCACGGACTACGACATACACGGTTACCGCGGCTCCCAGCACCGCCAGTACGACCGCGAGTCCCGCGACGGCCGCGATCCGCGCACGCAAAGTCATAGCTCACGCAAGACGTATCCGACGCCCCACACGGTCTGGATCAGCGGCCGAGCGCCCACGTCCTCGAGCTTGCGTCGCAGATAGCCGACATACACCCGCAGCGCGTTCGAGGACGCTCCAAAGTCATAGCCCCACACGCGCTTATAGATATGGCTGTGAGACATCACCTGCCCAGGGTTCAACATGAACAGCTCGAGCAGTTGGTATTCGGTGCGCGTCAACTCCGTGAATCGATCCCCGACGAGCGCGCCGTACCTTGCGGAGTCCAGCTGGATCTCAGCAAACGAAAGTAGCTTCGGCGGCGCATCCTCAGGCATCTCGCGACTACGGCGCAGCAACGCTCGCAGGCGCGCCTTCAGCTCATCCACATCAAAGGGCTTGACCATGTAGTCATCGGCGCCGACCTCCAGGCCCTCGACGCGGTCGCTGATCGCGCTACGCGCCGTCAGCATCAAGATCGGTACTCGCTCCCCGACCCGTCGCACGCCCCGGCACACCTCCAAGCCGTCTATATCCGGCATACCCACATCCAGCAGCACCACGTCGGGAACATCGCTCGTGATCAAATCGAATGCCTCAGCGCCACCGTCAGCGGTCTGCACCTCATAGCCGTCCAGAGTCAACACGCGGCGCAGCACTTCGCGCACACCACGCTCATCATCGACCACGAGAGCCCTCACGCCACTGATTGTGACCCCACCCCAGCCGGCGCTCGTCCGATTCCTACACTTTCCTTACAGGTCCGGTCCTCTCCGCCGGTGTCGCCTCGTTACGGCAAAACAGCCGGGCCGTACGTTGGCGTATCTGCGAGAGCACGTCGGCGCCTATGGCATCATTGTGGTCAGTGGTCGATCGCGGACATGTTCGCCTGATCGTGACGTTCGCCGGCGACTGGGGGAAGGTCGTTTAGCCGTTGGATAACTTGCCAGGGCGCTGATCGTCTCCTCGATGAGCGTGATCGGGTCCCGCGGTGCTGGTAGTAGAGGTCTATGCTCTGTCCCCAGTTGCTTTAGTGAGCCCCTCGACTGCGGTCCGGCGTCTCGTGAGTTGGTGCCATCCAATTCTTACAAAGCGATACGTTGATCACGTGATCAGACCGCACGTTCCGCGCGAACGTTCAACGACTTCACCGTCCTAGGCTGGCTCATGAGTCAGCAGCGTGAGACCGGGACCTGCTGCGCTCCCGGTAGAACGGGCCGGCTACCGGGTGGGATGCACGCTCGCTCGGTGGCCTCCGGAGGGTTGCCGCCAAAAACGATGGTCAACGTGCCCGGGGGTCGATTCTTGATGGGATCGGAGGAGCCGTTTGCCTATCCCAAGGACGGCGAGGGTCCGGTGCACGATGTGCTCCTGCGGCCTTTCATGATCGACCGCTACGCGGTGAGCAATGACCGCTTCGCGGCGTTCGCCGATGTCACCGGGTACGTGAGCGACGCGGAGCGCTGGGGGTGGTCCTTCGTGTTTGCCGGGCTGCTGCCGGACGACTTCCCACCGACGCATTCTGTTGCTGACGCACCGTGGTGGCGGCAAGTGGAGGGGGCGCAGTGGCGTCATCCGGAGGGCCCTCATAGCGACCTTGTCGATCGTGGTAAGCATCCGGTCGTGCAGGTCTCGCACAACGATGCGCTTGCCTACTGTGAGTGGGCGGGAGTGCGGTTGCCGTCCGAGGCCGAGTGGGAGTTCGCGGCCCGTGGCGGACTAGCGGGGTACGCGTTCCCGTGGGGAGATGAGCTCAAACCCGGTGGCGAGCATTGGATGAATGTCTGGCAGGGAGAGTTCCCCACGCACAACACGGCCGAGGATGGCTACCTGGGCACGGCGCCCGTCGATTCGTTTCCTGCCAACGGATACGGGTTGCACAACATGACGGGTAACGTCTGGGAGTGGACGTCTGACTGGTTCGATCCGGGGTCCTACCGGGTCTCGTCTGTGGAGAATCCGTCGGGCCCATCGAGCGGCGAGCGGCGTGTGACCCGAGGCGGCTCCTACATCTGCCACGCTTCCTATTGCCGTCGCTACCGGGTCTCAGCGCGTAGCGCGAACATGCCGGACGACGCGACCGGCAACATCGGCTTTCGTGTCGCCGCAAACATATAGACGGATCGCACTGTTCCTCCGGGCTACGCTCAGAACGCAACAACGAGGCAACGTCCTGAGGGGACCGGGGGAGTAGGCTCGACGTCAGCCTTCAGTTCCAGCCGTAGGTCCTCGATCACCCCGAAGGGGGGCGCAATGCCTGACGTGCCGCGTACTGTTCTACCGATCCCGGAGCGCAAGCATGTCGGGCTCACAACGTACGACGCGAAGGACCCCGATACGTCCTACCCTCCGATCGAGCCGGTGCGGCCACCAGCGGGGGCGCCGAACGTGCTGGTGATCATGCTCGACGATGCCGGCTTCGGCTCATCGAGCACGTTTGGTGGTCCGTGCGACACACCGACGTTCGAGCGGCTGTCCGAGCACGGGCTGAGGTTCAACCGCTTCCATACGACGGCCTTGTGCTCGCCGACACGTCAGGCCCTACTAACCGGACGTAACCATCATGCCGTGGGCATGGGCGCGATCACCGACGTCGCCACGTCCGCTCCGGGATATAACTCGATCCGTCCCGACACGGCCGCGCCGTTGGCGGAGACGATGAAGCTGAACGGCTACAGCACCGCTCAGATCGGCAAGTGTCATGAGGTGCCGGTGTGGGAGACGAGCCCGATGGGGCCATTCGATCGCTGGCCGACAGGCAGCGGCTTTGAGTACTTCTACGGCTTTGTCGCGCCTGAGACCAACCAGTACAGCCCGGCTCTCTATGACGGGGTCACACCGATCGATCCGCCGAAGACACCTGAGGAGGGTTATCACCTGACCGAGGACTTGGCTGACAAGGCGATCACATGGATCAGCCAGCAGAAGTCGCTGATGCCCGACAAGCCGTTCTTCATGTACTTCGCCCCGGGTGCGACGCACGCGCCCCACCATGCGCCGAAGGAGTTCAGCGACAAGTACAAGGGCCGTTTCGACGAGGGATGGGATGCGATCCGCGAGGAGACGGTCGCCCGCCAGAAGGAGTTTGGTGTGATCCCCGCGGATGCTGAGTTGACCGCGCGTCCCGAGGAGATATCCGCATGGGCGGATGTGCCGCAGGTGCTCAAGCCTGTGCTCGCGCGCCAGATGGAGGTCTACGCGGGTTTCATGGAGCACACCGACCATCACATCGGGCGACTCGTCGACTCACTCGATGATCTCGGGATTCTGGAGGACACACTGATCTACGTGATGGTTGGTGATAACGGTGCGAGTGCTGAGGGCACGCCGAACGGGACGTTCAACGAGATGATCTCGCTCAACGGCGCTGCGGCGGCGGAGAGTCCCGAGTTCATGGCCGAGCGCATCGACGGGTTCGGGACACCCGAGGCGTACAACCACTATGCGGTTGGTTGGGCGCACGCGATGGACGCTCCGTATCAGTGGACCAAGCAGGTCGCATCACATTTCGGAGGCACGCGCAACGGCACGATCGTGCACTGGCCCAACGGCTTTGAGGCGCGCGGTGAGGTACGCAGCCAGTTCCACCACATCATCGACGTCGCCGCGACCGTCCTCGACGCGGCCGGTCTGCCTGAGCCGATGTTTGTCAACGGCATCCAGCAGATGCCGTTGCACGGCGTCAGCATGGCCTACTGCTTCGACGATGCCAACGCTGCGGAGGCGCGAGAGACACAGTATTTCGAGATGTTGTGCAACCGCGGCATTTACCACAAGGGCTGGACCGCAGTGACCCGTCACAGCATCCCGTGGGACTTCGGCTCCGATCGTGTCGCCTTCGATGACGATGTGTGGGAGCTCTACGACACGAACAACGACTGGACCCAGGCGCACGACCTCGCCGCCGAGCAACCCGAGAAGCTCGCCGAACTGCAGCGTCTATTTCTGATCGAGGCGGTGAAGTACAACGTGCTGCCATTGGACGATCGCACCATCGAGCGCTTCAACTCCGACCTCGCGGGGCGTCCAGTTTTGGTCACCGGCAACTCGCAGATCCTCTACGGCGGCATGGGCCGCCTCAGCGAGAACTCGGTCCTCAACCTCAAGAACAAGTCGCACTCGGTGACGGCTGAGATCGTCGTCCCGGAGGGCGGCGGCCGGGGGGTGCTGATCGCCCAGGGTGGCGCATTTGCGGGTTGGAGCCTCTATCTCCACGAGGGCAAGCCGAAGTACTGCCACAACCTCGCCGGCCTCGCACGCCTGAAGGTCGAAGCCGAGACGGCGGTGCAGGCAGGCGAGCACCAGGTGCGCATGGAGTTCGCCTACGCTGGCGGCGGCCTCGGCAAGGGTGGCACCGTCACGCTCTATATAGACGGGGAGCAGGTCGGCGAAGGGCTGATCGCAGCGACCGTGCCGATGCTCTACTCCGGTGATGAGACGTGCGATGTCGGATATGACTCGGGCACGCCCGTCAGCGACGACTACACCAGTCAGGACGGCAACTTCAACGGCACCGTGAAGTGGGTGCAGCTGGACGCCGGTGATGACAACCACGACCACCTGATCACGCCCGAGGAGCGCCTACGGGTCGCCACAGCCATCCAATAGCCCCGCGATCTATCCCGATACGCCCGAGAGACGGGCGCCTTCCCGACCCTCGACTGTGCCCTCGCGGCTTACAGGGTAGGCTGCGGTCCCGATCTAAAGGAGAGCCCATGAGTAATTCGCTCGATGGAGCTCAGCACGCCGTACTTGATGAACTCGGTCCGGTTGACTATGTCGTGGTGGAGTTTCCGGCGGGTGCCAGCAACTTCACGGGCGAGATGGCGGCAGAGCTGCTCGCGCTGGTCAACTCCGAGACGATCCGCGTGATCGACGTACTGATTCTCACCAAGGACGAGGACGGCACCGTCGAGGCAATGGAGCTTTCCGACGTCGGCGAGCTAGGAGAGTTGCAAGCACTTGAGGCCCAGCTTGCGGAGCTGCTGGCCGAGGAGGACGTGGAGCAGCTTGCAGCCGCGATGGAGCCAGGAAGCACCGCCGGCGTGCTGATCTGGGAGAACCTGTGGGCAGCACCATTCGCAACTGCAGCGCGACGCTCAGGTGGCCAGCTGATCGCGAACGGACGGATCCCGATTCAAGCGATCATCGCCTCAATCGAGGCAGAAGAGGCCCCTATGACAGGAGGAGAGTGACAATGCCCCTCAGGCAAGCACGTAGAGGAAGAGTCGGTGTGATCCGCGCGCCCGTCGCGAAGACCGCGATCGTCGCCAAAGCCGTCACGCCCGGTCCCGCGCCGGTTGCGAGGACCGCCGTCGTGGCCGCGGCCGTCAGACCCGGACGCCGCCGTCGTATCTAGCCCTGATTTAGGGCTAGAGCCGCGCCCAGCCACGACCCCTAACTCAACTCGATGGCGCATCCCGCCTCAGCGCACCGACTACTAACGGCAACCTGCGGATGAGCTACGACCACGCGATCTCAGAAGTCGTCCGAGTCGTTGAGGCCGTCGGTGCCGGGATCATGGTCATCGGCGGATTCGGTGCGTGTCTCGTGTTCGCATCCCGAGCCCTTCTGGCCGAGACGACACGAGAGTCTTACGATGAGCTGCGCCGGAATCTGGGTCGCTGCATACTGGTCGGGCTCGAGGTCCTCATCATCGCCGACATCGTGCGAACCATCATCGTTGACCCGACGCTCGAAAGCGTCGCCGTCCTCGGCGCAATCGTCGTGATCCGAATCCTGCTCAGCTTCTCGCTCGAGGTCGAGATCGACGGTACCGGGCCCTGGCGCCAACGGGAACCACCCGCAGCGAGAATGCCAGTACGCCCGAGAGGGAGAAGCAGCAATGAGGGATACGGGTAGGCGCTCTGGAGTTTGCCGAGAACGACTCGACATTCTCCAACGAGCGCGCGCCGGGACTGAGCCACGAGACCCGCTCTTGCCCGTTAAGTGGCCATCTCCACACAGTCTGGCTCACGTGCGCAAAGGATGACGACCGGGCACTCCCCGTAAGAGCTGGCAGACTCGCGCTTGCGCTGTGAGAAGCGAAAGCCGCGTGCCTGGCTGCAGTTCAGACCCGGTCCTCGTCCGATCCGGGCGTGTCGCTGCCTCCGGCGGACGCACCTGCCTTCCGCGCAAGGGAGCGGCGCGGGAATCAAGGTGGCGAGGCTCGTCGGTGGGCGATCGCGGGTGACCGCGCGCTGCTGGGCTCGACACTTAGCTGTGCCGCCTTCCGGCCTTGCGCCGCTGCTACGTCACTCGCGGCGCGGCTGCCTTTCGTCATGGGCGCGTGGGTCTTCTTCGATGAGCTTGACGAAGTCGAGCTTGTGCAGGAGCCCGGAGTGGAGAGCCGATCCCCGACGAGCGTCTCCACGCGCTGCCGGCGGCCGAGCGCACTGTCGAGGAGCAGCGGACGCATGGTATCTAGGCAATCTGCGCGAGCACCTCGATGGCCACCGCGATGTTCCGGCGCCGGGTCTCCGCGTCTGCGAACTCGCCGCGACGTAGCAATCCGTTCGCTCCGAATGGCGGCAGGTAGAGGCTCGGCGAGACCCGGATCAGGGAACGACGAGTTCGCCTGGGTGCGGCGTGGCCGGCAGCAGTGGGAAGTCGACATCGAAGCCGACCTGCAGAGCCTCGGCGACGGCTGCAAGCTGGCCGACCGTGGGGTTACCGCGGCCGGCCTCCAGCGCGGCTATGACCGGCTGGGAGACCTCCATGCGCTCGGCCAGCGCCAGCTGGGTCAACCCCACGGCTTCTCGAGCGACGCGGATGCGCTGGCCGATGACCTGGGCGTGGATGGCTGAGCGACGGGTGCGGGGCATGGCCTCAGTGTGGATGCTGCGCGTGCCTGGCGGTGAGTTCCTGCCGCTTTATCTGCACGGTCGCTGTGAGGTGATCGACGAGCTCACCGCGGGGGCTGAGCTCGTTGCTGAAGATGCTGAGACGGATCATGCTTGCGCTCCTTTCCAAAATCCAATATAGCTCAAGAAGCTATGGAGATCCTCTCCTTTGGTGTCCACTCGCGTAGCAGGAGCTCCACCGTGCCGGCACGGTGCTGGTCGAGCGCGAGCACCACCAGTGCTTGGTATCAAGAACGACGCTCAAGCGCCGCGGTGTTCTAGCTCGGTGCGCGCCTCGCGCGCGAGTGTCACGCCGTCTATGTCCGGCAGCCTCGTGCGCAACTCAGCGAGTCCGGCGAGTGCGCTTTGCAGATCACCGGTGCTCGCTCGGAGGCCTGTACGCAACAGCTCATCGGCGAGGGCATCAGGGTCAACGCCGCGTCGGTTGGCCTCCTGCAGCAGCAGATCGTAGGATGCCTCTGGCAAATGGACAATCCTCTCTCGTGGAGCCATCAATGGAGTGTAGGCCTAACGTCTGCGGGCTCGCTCGAGTGTGTAGCCGAGGGCGGGTAAGGTCTTCAGGCGCTTGGCGAACATGCGGCGTAGCACGATCGCGAAGATCATCAGGGCGCAGTCATCCACTTCGGGCGTCCGGACCCCCGAAGTGGATCTAGGGCCGCCTTCAGAACATCTGGGAGCTGCGCCGCTGCCCACGTTGAGACGCGTTTGCCGACGGAGTCCTCGAAGCGCGTCGTCTCGCGCTCACGGCTCTCGGCCGCAAGTATGGACTGCGATGATCGAGCTCAACGTTTCGTTTCCTGGTGATCCGGTTTGTTCAATCTCTCGTGCTGGATATCTTGCGTCCTCGCAGCAGTCGCCGTAGTCGATCCATGAAATCATCGAGTTCGGTTTCGCCGATGCTGGGCATCCCGTCCTCGCAGCACGGTGGCCGATGATGCTCGTCGGGTGGGTTCTCGACACCGAACAGGTCGTGTAGAACATCCCAGATATCGTGCACGCGGCGGCGTGTGTCGCGCTTGCCGACGTACAGGACAACGACGCGGGCGGTATGTACCTTCGTCTGTGGCTGGACAGAAAACGCCAGCCGATACCCTTGCGATAGGTGGATGCCGCAAACGATTGGAGCCAGCGGGCCAGATAGACGCCGTGCGTCAAGCTCGGCCGAGCAGGGATCTCGCGCCAACTCTCTCAGCGCGTCCCCAAGTCCCAGTCGCTTCCCCCGCAGATCGTCGATGACACGCTCGACCGCAGGCGCAACGTAAATCTCCAGCCCCGGCGCGGACACCTATGCGTTTGTCAGTCGTCCGGACCGAAGCTGTCTAGATCGACCTTGACGAGATCGCCGCGTTGCATCGCACGCAGCCCCTCCCCGTAGAGGTCGTCAAACTCGCGCTGCCACTGCGGGTCCTCCTGCTCCAAGCGACTCAGGGCCTCGACGAGCAGTCCACGATGGCGACCCTGCCGACGCAACTGCTTGACCTCGCCAGCCAACGCCAGGAGAGCGTGAGCGGGAATGCGATCGCGCTTGTAACGCGGTACCTGCACAACCGGGATCAATCCACGGTCGATCCACTTCTCGAGTGTCGTGGAACTCACATCCAAGAGGTGTGCGGCCTCCGTCTTGGAGTAGCTCGAACGGTCCGCCAAGCCCGCTTGGAGCTCAGTGGTGGCATCCTCAACGGCTGCGCTCAAAGCGTCGCGGTCATCTGGATCGGCGCCACGCAACGTGATGAACGCGCGCGCCATCGACTCGGTAGGGCTCAGGGTGCGACTCATACCGATAGGATACCAAAGTAGTGTTTTGGAGCGTTGGTTTGCCAACTTCATGCCTGCTGTGGAGTGCGGCCGCGTGATGGCGGCCAAGCTTGTCAAGACGGAGACGCGGGGCATTTATCGGCGGCATGGGAAGGACTGTGATCGAGTAGGTCGTTGTGGATGCCCCTACGTGGTCGTCTATCGCGGGAAGGCGCGCACGTTTCTGCGTCTCGTGGAAGCTCGCGAGGGTAAGGCGGCAATGGAGCGTGAGGCGAAACTGACGACGGGGCATGCTGCCGGGCTGCACCGTGACGAGCCTCGTGATGGCTGCCCTGATTGCGAGCGCGAGCTTGCTGCGCGTGGGCGGGCCGCCCCGTTCTTTCATGCGTATGCGTTGGAGTGGGTCGAGCGTTATCAGGGCACCGGCCGACGGGGCTATCGGGAGGAAACGCGCGACGAAGATCGCCGCCTGTTGAAGCGCTACGCGCTGAAATTCTTCCCTGCTGACCTGCGTGTCGGTCACATGGGACCGCGCCTGGTCTCCGAGTTCATCGGCTGGCTGGTCAAGCAGCCGAGCAAGCGGGGCGGCACGCTCTCGGACAAGTCCGTGAAGAACGCGCTGCAGCCTGTGTCCTCATGTCTGGCGACGGCTCGGCGCGAGGGTCTGATTGACCACAACCCCTGTGACGATGCCGTACTGCCTCATCGCCCGAGGATCGAGGAGGACGAGGAGGACACGCGGCCGTTCCCTCGCCTCGAGCTCGATAACGCAGACGGTGAGATCGAGATTGTCGAGAGTATGGAGCTCGTCGTCTCGCTCGTCAATTCAAAGCACCGGTTGATGTTCGAACTGCTCGCGGCGACAGGTGTCCGGCGTTCGGAGCTGATCGCGTTCAAGGTCCATGATCTGAGTCTCAATAGCGGGGAGCCATATGTGAAGATCCGTCGTCGCATCCGCCGTCGAGGTGGGATGGGGCTCGTGGTGGGCGCGTTGAAGTCTCGCTACGCCAAGCGCGACCTGCCTGTCTCGATTGAGGTGGCCGACCGGCTCAGGACCCACGTTGCCGGGCGCTCCCGGAACGACTGGTGTTCGCTTCTGCGACCGGGGCACTGCTTGACCCGGCCAATCTCGCTAACCGGGTGTTGGCGCCGGCGTGTGAGGAGGCGGGCGTCGAGTGGGCTGGCTTTCATACGTTCCGCCATACCGTCGCGTCTCGACTCTTCGTTGAGGGGCGCAACATCCTCCAGGTCCAGCGGTGGCTCGGATACCACTCCCCGAGCTTCACGCTCGACACCTACGTCCACTTGCTCGACCAGGATCTCGGACGTCCCCTCGAGCCGCTTTGGGTCAAGGAAAGGCCAGGCCAAGGTCCGGAAAAACGCCGCAAGCACGACGGTCGCCGCATCCACGAAAATGGCGGACTACGGGGGCAAACGCCAGAGAACCGCAAAGCGCGGCGCTCCGATCCCGGCTCATAACCCGAAGGTCGCAGGTTCGAATCCTGCCCCCGCTATGAGACGAAGCCCGCTTGTTTAGGCGGGTTTCGTCGTTTCTGGGGGTTTGGGTCGAGTGGAGCCAAGGTTCCAATAGGGTTCCGTTTGGCGGCGCGAAAGGGCTCGCGCCCCCAAACCGAGCGGCAAGCGTTGTTGTCCGGCATGCTTCGGCGTGTGGAATGCTGGCTCGGTGTCGATGTAGGCGGGAAGCGCAAGGGCTTCGATGCTGCGCTGGTCAACGATCGGCGGCTTCTAGATCTTCAGAGGCGGCTGAGTTGCGAGGTTGTCGTTGAGGTGGTCGATAGGCATCGACCGAAGGTCGTCGCCATCGACAGCCCGCGATGCTGCGCGCCGGACGGCGAAGCCACTCGCGCGGGCGAGCGCGAACTCGCCAGAACGATCTGCGGGATTCGCTGGACGCCTGACGAGAGTCGGGTCCGCGATGGCAACGCCTACTACGCATGGATTGTTGAGGGCCTCGACCTCTACGATTCGCTCGCCAGCCGCGAGGTCGAGGTCATCGAGGTTTTTCCGACAGCCTCGTGGTCGTGTTGGTACGGCAAGCGTGGCAGCCGATCGCGGTCAGCCTGGAGCCGGGACGGTTTGGTGGGTCTCGGTCTTGAGGGTGTGCCGGTGCGCACGAACCAGGATCAACGAGACGCTATCGCCGCAGCGGTGACGGCCCGCCAATACTCGGAGGGTTTGACGGAGAGCATGGGAGGCATTGTTGTTCCCCGTAGTCCAATATCGCGCTCCCAGCACGCGCCATATCCAGCGAACCGTCCGAGCAGCTAGGCTTACTGCAATGAGTGCCGAGGCAGAGGAGCCCGAGGTCAGCCTGGACGAATCAGGCGAGGAGGGTGATGTCGTCACGATTGTTGACGTCAATGAGCGAGCTGAGGCTATTGCCGAGGCGCAGCCGATCAGTTACTTCGGGTCCGACTTCGATGTCCATGGTCTAGTCCGGCGTTTGGGGCAGGACGACATCATAGTTCCGGCATTCGATCCTACTTTCGAGCCGGATGGAGAGATACAAGGTTTTCAGCGCGGATTTGTTTGGCGCCGCTACCAAATGGATCGCTTCGTGGAGTCCCTCTTGCTCGGTTATCCCATCCCAGGAATCTTTCTTGTTCAGCAACCTGACAGAAAGCTGCTTGTTCTGGATGGGCAGCAGCGCCTACGGACCTTGCAGCAATTCTACGCGGGGGCATTTTACAATGGCGAAGAGTTTGTTTTGGAGACGGTAGCCGACGCATTTAAGGGCCTATCCTACGGAGGTCTTGCAGAGGAGGACCGGCGCGCACTCGACAACACCTTCATCCACGCAACTATCGTGAAGTACGATTCGGATGCGGGCGGCGAACGCGCGGTTTATCAACTTTTCGAGCGTCTCAATACTGGCGGAACGAATCTGTACCCCCAAGAGATTCGAGTTGCCCTCTACAGAGGACCACTCGTTGACTTTGTCCGGGATCTAAATAGCGACCCTAACTGGCGGAGTCTCTACGGTCCAACCTCGGGACGCCTCAAGGATCAGGAGCTCATCCTGCGTTTCTTGGCTTTCTATACCGAGTCAGCTCAATATGAGCGCCCCCTGAAGGGGTTTCTAAACGACTTCCTGAGCCGACATCGTGACCTTAACGGTCTAGATGCACCGGCTCTCCAAGAGAGGTTTGCAGAAACCTGCGCAGTCGTTCAAGGGGCGCTTGGACGTGCTGCATTCCGGATTCAGACGCAGGTCAATGCAGCGCTTGTCGACTCGATTATGGTCGGTGTAGCCAGACGCCTTGAGCACGGTCCGATCAATGACCTGGATTCGATGCGAAAGGCGTTCTCGAGCTTGCTAGAGGACAGCGAGTTCGTTTCGGCTATCGCGCGAGCGACCGCGGATGAGGATCGCGTTGCTCGACGAATCTCGAAGGCGACTGCTGCATTTGCTCCATTGGCCTGAATTATGGCGAGTCGATCGCGGTACCGCCCATCCGGACGCACTGAGGTTCAGCGGCTCAAGGACGACCTTGATGCTCTATTTGTCCGTGCCGATGATGTCGATCCAGGGTCAGAGGTGGAAGCTGACCTAAATCGCTACCTCTGTGTTCGTATTTCTGGATTTCTGGAGCGTGCGCTTGCAAGCGTGGCGCGGGTTCTTTGTGAGCAGGAGTCCTTCAACCGTGGCCAAACATTTGGGCTCTCGTGGCTAGGCCGCACACCGAATCCGAGGTCTGACGAGATTGTCAAGCTGGTACGAAGGTTTGACATTGATTGGGCCGTAGAACTTGAGGAATATCTCGGTGAGTTCGAGCGCTATAGCCGGATCAATGCGCTTCTTGGTATCCGGAATGACATAGCGCATGGTCGAAACCAAGGCATGTCTCGAAGCCGTACCTGGGAGTACTATGAACTGGTGTCAGATCTCGTGGACTGGTTGCTGGAGCGATTCGACCCATTGCCGACCGCCGTGTAGAGCCTGCCGTGAGACCAGCTATGCGTAGCAAGTCATTGCAACTTCTTGCGGAATGCGCATGACGACCGACCGTCTTGCATTGCGAAGCCTAGGACCCTACTAGCTCTCCTGAGCTAACTGCCAAGGACCACGCCTGCTGTCGCTGCGCTCGATGGCAAGTTCTCAGCACGCCAAGAACCAAGGCAACAGAGCGCAAACGACGCTACCAACCGTCCGGCATCACAAAGGCTCGCACTCACGACAGACCAGATACACGGGCATCCGCCGGGCATCCGCCGAATTTCGGGTCTGTCTGATGAACGGTGGATCTGGCTTGGTCTGACCGAAGGGATGGACCATGACGGAGATAGTCGGTCTGACCGATCAGGAGGAGATGATCGGGTCTATGACTACAGATATCGTTGATCAGAAGCAGTTGGCTGAG